>JBBDYF010000126.1:0-27624 GCA_040901775.1 Pirellulaceae bacterium
GGCGTCTGCATCCCGTTAGGATTGCACATCTGGCTGTGTCGCTTCGCTATCGGGGTGCTTACGCACCCCGCTCGCCATTTTCTCGCTCGCCACAAATACCGCCGACGCCCCCTGCCATGCGCGCGGCAACCGGGCGACGGTCGAATGCGTCATTACGCCCCGCAGCACCCAGCGTTTGCTTTCGAGCGCCAGGTTGCGCCCGCGCACGCCCAGCGACCGCAATCCGATCTCGCGGCGGGCGGTGGCGACGATTTTGGTCCCCGACATCAGGTGTACGATCACGTCGTAAATTGCCGGCAAATCGGGGGACCAGAAGACCGGATCGGGAACCATCGCACGCGCCAGCAGCGTCGGCCCAGGGCCCAGATCGACCAGCGGCGAAGTGAGCGGCAGCGTTTCGGCATGCAGGCAGCGCGGCCCGCGCACCTGGCCCACCAGCGACCAGCCGGCGTCTTGCACCGATCGCGGCAAGCGGGCATAGACCAACGCCCGGTTGACCGTCAGGTCGCCATAGAAAATGTCGAGTTCGGAGAGATCAGGCATGGTCAGTTTGTCAGTTGTCAGTTGTCAGTTGTCAGTTGTCAGTTGTAGGACGACTATGATTCCACTGCCTACTGCCCACTGACCAACGACGCCGCCAGCGCCTGCCCGGTACACGACTTGCGGCAGGCCGCCACTTCTTCGGGCGTCCCCTCGGCCACGACTTGCCCGCCATCGTCTCCCGCGGCGGGGCCTAGATCAATCAGGTGGTCGGCGGCTCGCATCAGTTGCAGGTTGTGTTCGACGACGATCAGCGAATGGCCGACCGACAGCAGCGCCTCGAAGCAGTCGAGCAGCGTCACCACGTCGGCAAAGTGGAGGCCGGTCGTCGGCTCGTCGAGCAGAAACAGCGTCCGATGGCGGGAAGCCTCGGAGAGGTGCGCCGCCAGTTTGAGCCGCTGGGCCTCGCCCGACGACAGGGTGTTTGCCGGCTGGCCGAGTTGCAGGTAGTCGAGCCCCACGTCGATCAATTGCTTGAGCCGGGCCTGCACCTTGGGCTGGCCGCGGAAAAAGCCGAACGCCTGGCGGACGGTCATCGCCAGCACCTCGGCGATGTTCCGCCCCCGATACTTGACCGCCAGTATCTCCTTGCGATACCGGCTGCCGCCGCACTGGCCGCACTTGCGATACACGTCGGCCAGGAACTGCATATCGACCTGGGTGTAGCCTTCTCCCTGGCAGGCGGTGCAGCGGCCCCCCTCGACGTTGAAGCTGAAGTGCCCCGCCGTGTAGTTGTGCGTGCGGGCTTCGATCGTCTCGGCGAAGACCGCCCGAATCGGATCGAACGCCTTGATGTAGGTAACCGGGTTCGACCTGGGCGAGCGGCCGATCGGCGATTGATCGACCAGCACCACGTCGTCGATCTGGCCGCAGCCGACGACGTCGTCGTAGGCCAGCGGCGGCTCGCACTCCTTGCGTTTGCGGCGGCAGAGCGCGCCGTACAAGGTCTCTTGCACGAGCGTGCTTTTGCCCGCGCCGCTGACCCCCGTCACTAGGCACAAGCAGCCGAGCGGAAAGCTGACACTGATGTTTTTCAGGTTATTGCCGCGCGCGCCGAGCAGCTTGATCGCGCCGTGGGTCGGCGGTCGCCGGCGGGCGGGAAGCGAAATGCCGCGGCGGCCGGCGAGGTATTCGCCGGTCAGGCTGGCATTGGGCTCGAGCAGGTCGGCGAGCGTGCCCTGGAAGACGACTTCGCCCCCGCGGTCTCCCGCGCCCGGGCCGATTTCGATCAGTTCGTCGGCCGCCCGCAGCAGGGCCTCTTCGTGCTCGACGACGACGACCGAGTTTCCCCGGTCGCGCAGGCCCTGGATCGCGCCGACGAGCCGCTCGATATCGTGCGGGTGCAAGCCGACTGTCGGCTCGTCGAGCACGTAGAGCATGTTGACCAGGCTCGAGCCGAGCGTGGAGGTGAGGGCGACTCGCTGCCCCTCGCCGCCGCTGAGCGTGCGCAGCGTCCGGTCGAGCGAAAGGTAGCCGAGACCAACCTGCTGCAAAAAGCCCAGCCGCGAGCGAACCTGGTCGAGCATCTGGCGGGCGACTTGCCGCTCGTGGTCTGCAAGGGGCAACTCGACGAACAGGAGTTTGGCATCGTCGATCTTGAGCTGCGTCAACTCGGCAATGTTTCGGCCGCCGACGCGCCAGGCAAGGGCCTCTTCGTTCAATCGGCTGCCGCGGCAGGTGGGACAAACGCTCGAGCTCCGCCAGCGACTCAAAAAGACGCGCAGATGCATTTTGTATTTGCGTTTCTCCAGCCAGGCGAAAAAGCCGCGCAGGCCGCCAAAGCTGCGCTCGGGCACGCCCTCGACAATGGGCCCGCGTTGCGGCGGCGTCAGATCGCGAAAGGGAACGTCTGCCGGAATGTCGTAATCCGCGGCGAGCGCGAGCAGCTCTTCCAGTTCGTGCTTGTAGGCCGGCGTATTCCAGCATGCGATTGCCCCTTCTCGGATCGACTTGCCGTCGTCCGGCACGATCCGCTCCATGTCGAGCTCGATCACATTGCCAAAGCCTTCGCACTTCGGGCACGCCCCCAGCGGGCTGCTGAAGCTGAAGCGCCGCGGCTCGGGATCGGCAAACTGGCGGCTGCACGACGGGCATTCCAGCCGGGTCGAAAAGTCGAGCCGCCGCCAGGGGCGATCGTCGATTACGAAGGGGCTTTCAGCGGCGGCAACACTGCTGGGCAAGCCAGCAGTGGCACCCGCCGCAAGTTCCACCAGCGCGACCGCGCGGCCGTTGCCGTGCTGAAAGGCCGTTTCGAGCGATTCGCGCAGCCGCTTTCCCGCCGCGGAGCCGCCGCTGAGCCGATCGACGACGACCAACAGCGAACCGCCCACCGTAGTCGTGCGGACAAAACCCTCCCCTTGCAGCCGGGCAGTCAGCTCCTCGATCGTCTCGCCCTGGGCCGGCACGACGGCAAAGGCGACCATCAAGCGTGCGGCGTCGGGCAGTTCTGCCAGTTGCCTGGCGGCCGATTCGGGCGAGCTGCGCTCGACGGGCCGGTCGCACGCGGGACAAACGAGCCGGCCAATCTTGGCGTATAGCAGCCGCAGGTAGTCGATCGTTTCGGTCGCCGTGCCGATGGTCGCCCGGCTGGAGCGCGATACGTCGTCGCGCGTGACGGCGATCGCTGCGGGAATGCCGTCGATCCGCTCGGCTTGCGGCTTGTCGAGCCGCTGCAAGAACTGGCGGGTATAGAGCGAAAAGCTTTCGATGTACCGCCGCTGCCCCTCGGCATAGAGCGTGTCGAGGGCCAGGCTGGTCTTGCCGCTGCCGCTGACTCCGCACACGGCGATCAGCCGACCGAGGGGAAGATCGAGATCGATCTCTTTCAGGTTGTGAACGGCAACGCCGCGGAGCTCGATCTGTGGTCCTGCCACCGGGCAACTCTTGCTGGGGATCTGTGCCGCTAGATCTCTGCCGCTAGGAAACGGCTCGGTACAATCCCGTAGTTTAGTTCGCCGCGATCCGAGCGGATAGGACGGCGGCCAGCCAGGGTGTCATTACACGAAATTCTGTCATTACACGAAATTCACTGGACCGCGCATTCCGCTTGCGCTACATTGGAGGCCGGTCCAGGTAGTCTAATCGCAGGGAATTCTGCCATGTCTCGAAGCCCGACCGTGCGCTGTTTGGCGGTATTGTTCGTGTTGGGATACTGCGGAGTGTCGGGTCCGCTCGCCGCCGCCCGCGAGTGGACCGATCCAAGCGGCAAGTTTCGGATTCAGGCCGAGTTGGTCGCCATCCGCGGCGATAAGGTGGTGCTCGAAAAAGCGGATGGGACGATCCTCTCGGTTCCGCTCAATAAGTTGAGCGCCGCGGACCAGGCCTTTTTGAAGGCCCAGGCCGCCCCCAAGCCTGCTGCGCCCGCTCCGCTTCCAGCACCCGCAGTTCCGTCTGGGTTGCCCGCGACTGCGCCGCAGCCTGCCGCGCCCCCGACGGCCGATGGGCTGGCGCTGTCCAAGCATGCGGAAAGCGTGTTGCGCACCAACTGCTACCGGTGCCACGGCGAGGATGGAACCAGCGAAGGAGGTTTCAATTTCGTTCTGAATCTGGAGAAGCTGACCCGCACGCTGGTCAAGCCGCGAAATCCGGCCGGCTCGCTGTTGTTCGAGCGTCTGACCGCGACCGATGACAGCCGCATGCCCCCCGCCGGGGAAGACCCGCTTCCGTCGCCTGCCGACATTGCCGTCGTCAAGGCCTGGATCGAGGCCGGCGCGCCGGCCGTCTCGACCTCCAAGCCGCGCGAGTTCGTGACCAGCGAGCAGGTCGTCAAGCTGATCCTGGCCGACATGAACAAAACCAGCGAGCGGTCGCGGCGGTTTGTCCGTTACTTCACGCTGACGCACCTGTACAACGCTGGCGTCTCGGAAGACGAACTACAGACGTATCGCAACGCCTTCGTCAAATTGATCAACAGCCTGTCGTGGAATACAGAGTTGTTGGTTCCCCCGGCGATCGATCCGGCGAAAACGGTGTTCCGCGTCGATATTCGCCAGCTCAACTGGAGCAGCCAGGTTTGGCAGGAAATCGAAGCGGCCAATCCGTACTTCCTGGCGCTGAACACGCCCGATGCCTTGGCCTGCTATGAAATGGCCGAGACGAAAATGCCCTATGTCCGCGTCGATTGGTTTGTCTTTGCGGCGAGCAAGCCGCCGCTCTATCACACGGTGCTGAGCATCCCGGAAACCGACGGCGAACTGGAACAGATGCTGCGCGTCAACGTGCAGGCCAATATCGAGCAGGAGCAGACGATCCGGGCGGCCTTCAACCGGTCGGGCGTTTCGCAAAACAACCGACTGATCGAATGGCACAAGTCACCCTACGGCAGCTACTGGAAAAGCTACGATTTTGGGGGCAACGTCGGCCAGCAAAACCTGTTTGAATATCCGCTCGGGCCGAGCACCGAAGGAGATTCCTTCCGGCACGACGGAGGCGAGATGATTTTCACCCTGCCCAACGGTCTGCAAGGCTATCTGCTGGCCGACGAAGCGGGCAAGCGGATCGACCAGGGGCCGACCAGCATCGTGAGCGACCCCAAGCGGCCCGATCGGACGGTCACCAACGGGGTGTCGTGCATGTCGTGCCACTACACCGGGGTCATTCCGAAAATGGACGAAGTGGGGGGCGCGGTGCGGGCCAACCCCAAGGCGTTCGACAACGCCGACGACATCCTGGCACTCTATCGCGATCCCAAAGAACTGGGCGAAGTGTTCGACAACGATGCCAGGCGTTTCGCCCAGGCGCTCAACAAACTGGGCATCAAAGGACTCAGCCGGAGCGGCGAGCCGATCTCGGCGATGGCGATGCGGTTCGAGCAGGAGCTCGATCTGCCGCTGACGGCGAGCGAGTTTGGGCTGCCGCCGGCCGAGTTCGTCAAGAAGCTGGACATGTCGGATGCGATGTCGCGCACATTTGCCGCCCTGCGCGTGCCGGGCGGAACGATCAAGCGGGATCTGTTCGTCAACGTCTTCGGCCAGGCAGCGATCGAGTTTCGCCTGGTGACGGAAGGAGAGGTCAACTTCGCCTCCAGCGCTGCCGCGCTTCCCGAAAAGATGCCGGCCCGCTCGTCCGCCCGAACTTCGGCCAGATCATCGGCTAAGTCTTCGGCCAGTTTGCCTGCCACCGAGGGGGGCCGGCCGGGCGAACTGCGGCGCTTCGACGATCTGACCTGGGGCGTTCACTCGCTCGCCTTTTCGCCCAGCGGCGGGCAACTGGTCGCCGGCAAACCCGACCGCGAGATTCGCGTCTTCGACATTGCCAACGGGGCGCAGCTCGAATCGGTGGACAAGCTCGAAATGCTGCAAAGCGTCAAGAGCTGCCTTTACACTCCCAACGGTTCGCGCCTGCTCGCTGCCGGCTCGACCGGGCACATTTTGATCTTCGAGGCCGCCAAAGATGGCCGGCTGAAAGAGCTAGCCCAGTTTGCCGGCCATACGGGGGACGTGCTCTGCATGGCGGTCTCAGGCGACGGGCGCTTCGCCCTCTCCGGCGGCCAAGAGAAAAAGCTGCGCTACTGGGATATCGCCGGCAGCCGCGAGTTGGCCGCCTTTGCCGAGTTCGAGGGGCCGGTCAAAGCGTGCCACCACTCGCGCGGCGGGCGGACGGCGCTGGCGACCGACGGCGGCACGCTGCTCGAAATCGACTTGAGTCGCAAGCAGGTGACGCGGCGAACCAAGCTGACCGGCTCTTGGGCCTCGGGGCAAGCAGCCGCCATCTCGGCCGACGGCAAATTTGTCGCCGTGGGAGACTCGTACAACATTCGCCTCTGGAACCTGCAAACGCTCAAAGAATTGCCGATGCTAGAGGGAAACGAGATCCAGTGGAGCATGGCCTTTACGCCCGACGGCTCGCGGCTGCTCAGCGGCGGCAATGCCAAGGTGAACGTGTGGGACGTGCGCAAGCAGCAGAAGATTCACTCGCAAAGCGTGGGAGACAACGGTTACGTGCAGTGCCT
Source organism: Pirellulaceae bacterium (assembly GCA_040901775.1). GTDB lineage: Bacteria > Planctomycetota > Planctomycetia > Pirellulales > Pirellulaceae > CAYLLN01. The sequence continues at coordinate 6,491 of JBBDYF010000126.1, forward strand.
GGCCGCCTCGCCCGACAACAAGCACGCCGCCGCCATCGCCAGCCGCGACGTGGTGGTTTTCCGCTTGCCGGGGGGCAGGTAGGGGTATCGTCGGCCCTCCGGGCCTCATCAAGAAACGAACTCGCCCGCGGACATTGCAAATGCCCGCGGGCGAGTGAAACGATCGACTTTGACTAGTCAGTCAGACCTTACGCCGTCCAGCCTGCCGTCAGCACGTCGTCGATGGCGCTGGGATCGACGCTCGCATCGACGAGCATCGAATCGAGCAGCTCGTCGTCGTCGCACGGCACTTCCTCGCCGGGGAGCTCTCCCTGGTCGGGGTTTTCACTGCCGGGAACCACATGAATGGTCACGGCCGCCAAAGCGCTGTGCAACTCTCCGTCAAAGACCCAGTAGATGAACGAATCGAGCCCCACGTAGCCCGCTTCGGGCGTGTAGGTGAACGAGCCGTCCTCGGCCAGCGTTACCGAGCCGTGCAGCGGAGCGCTGAACAGCGAAGCGAGGAGCGAGTCGCCGTCGGCATCGGCGTCGTCCACCAGCACGCCTTCGCCGGCGGGCACCTCGAGCAACGATCCCGACTCGACCGTGTACGAGTCGTTGCCGGCGGTCGGACGGGTGTTGCCCTGCGAGCCGACCTCGATCGTCACCGTGGCGACGTTGCTCAAGTTCGTGCCGTCAGTGGCCTGATACGTGAACGAATCGCTGCCGGCAAAGCCGCTGGCGGGGGTGTAGCTGAAGCTGCCGTCGGTGTTCAGCGAAACCGTGCCATTGGCCGGGCCCGAGACGATCGCCGCCGTCAGGGGATCCCCTTCGGCATCGACGTCGTTGGCCAAGACGCCGGGCAGAGCGATCTCGAGCGTCGTCTCGGCGGCGACTTCGTAGGCATCGCCGTCCGCTTCGATCGGCACCGTCGTCCCTTCGGGCGTGACGGTCAGGGTGACGGTGGCAACATTGCCTGTCCCCGCGCCGTCGTTTGCCTGGTAGGTAAAGGTGTCGCTACCGGTGAACCCGGCTGCGGGGGTATAGCTGAACGAGCCGTCGGGATTGAACACCAGCACGCCGTTCGCCGGGCCGGTGACCAGTTCGGCGGCGAGGGGATCCTCCTCCGCGTCGCTGTCGTTGGCCAGCACGCCCGGCGTGGCGATGGTGAGCGTCGCACCCGCCTCGACCGTGTAGCTGTCTTCGCCGCTGGCGGGAAGCTGATTTTCTTCCCCGCCGTCGCCGACTTTCAGCGTCACCTTTGCCACGCCGCTGTTGGCCTGGCCGTCGTTGAGCTGGTAGAAGAAGCTGTCTTCGCCGCTAAAGCCATCTTCGGCCACGTAGCTGAACGAGCCGTCCTCGTTGAAGGTCAGCTCGCCGTTCGCCGGACCCCACAGCAGCCGCGCGGTCAGCGGATCGCTTTCCACGTCGCTGTCGTTGGCCAGCACGGTGCCCGCCAGCTCGCCGGTGGGCACGTCGAACTCGTCGTTCGTCGCGACCGGCCAATCGTTGAGCGGCTCGACCACGATGCTCGCCGAGGCCTCGACCGTCAGGCCGCCGCTCGTTTCCACCTGGTAGGTGAAGCTGTCGGCGCCGTGCCAGTTGGATTCGGGAGCAAAGCTGAACGAACCGTCCGCATTCAGCGTCAGCGTGCCGTGTTCCGGCGCGGTGACCAGCGTGGCGGTTAGCGTCCCACCCTCGGCATCGAAGTCGTTCGCCAGGACTCCCATCGCGGCATCCACCGCGAGAGGAGCGTCTTCGCCGGAGGTGTACGCGTCGTCGAACACGACGGGGGCTGCGAGAAACGGATTGACGGTGATCGTGACCGTCGCCTCGCTTTCTAGCTCGCCGTCGCCGGCCGCATAAACGAAGGTGTCGGTGCCGTCGAAACCGGCATTCGGCGTATAGCTGAACGAGCCGTCGGCGTTGAGCACGAGCGTGCCGTTGGCCGGAAGCGTCACCATGCTCGCCGTCAACGTGCCGTCGCTATCGGCGTCGTTGGCCAAAACACCGGGCGCCGCGATCGCGAGCTCCGTGTTCTCGTCGGTCGTATAGGCATCGTCCGCAGCCGTCGGCGCGTCGTTCGCTGGAGTGACGTTGATCGTCACCGTCGCCTCGCTCGACAAGGCGCCATCGCTCACGTTGTAGGTGAACGTGTCGGTGCCGTTAAAATCGGCATTCGGCGTATAGCTGAACGAGCCGTCGGCGCTGAACGTCAGCGTGCCATTGGCCGGCCCGGTCACCACCGCAGCGGTGAGCGGGTCGCCGTCGGAATCGCTGTCGTTCTCCAACACGCCGGGCAGGGCCACCGTCAGTGTTTCGTCCTCAACCACGGTGTACTCGTCGGCTGCGGCCACCGGCCCATCCGCGAGCGGGTTGACCGTGATGGTCACGGTGATCGGATCGGTCGCCAGCGCGGCGTCGCCCGCCGTGTAGGTGAAGCTGTCCGATCCGCTGAAATCGGCATTCGGCGTATAGCTGAACGAGCCGTCGCTATTGAGCACGAGCGTGCCGCTGGCGGGGCCGGTCACTACCGTAGCCGTCAAAGCCTCGCCGTCGGCATCCGTGTCGTTAGCCAGCACGCCCGACGCGGCGTCCACCGTCAGCGGCAAATCCTCGTCGGTCGTGTAGGCATCTTCAGCGCCCACCGGGGCATCGTTGATGGGGTTGACGGTGATGGTGGCGGTGGCCACCTCGCTGTCCCCCGTGCCGTCGCTGGCCAGGTAGCTGAAGCCGTCCACCCCGTGGAAGTCGGCAGCGGGCGTGTAGGTGAACGAGCCGTCGGGGTTGAGCGTGACTGTCCCGTTCTCGGGCTGGTTGACGATGCTGACGGTCAGGCTGTCGCCATCGCCGTCGGTATCGTTCCCCAGGACACCGGGAGCGGCAATGCTCAGCGGGGTGTCTTCGTCGGTCGAATACTCGTCGTTGACGGTGGCCGGCACGTCGTTGACCGCGCTGACCGCGATGGTGGCGATCGCCTCGGTCGTGGTCGTGCCGTCGCCGACGCTATAGGTAAAGCTGTCCGAACCGTTGAAGTTGGCATTCGGGGTATAGCTGAACGAACCGTCGGCATTGAGCGTCAAGCCTCCGTTGGCGGGGCCGCTCACTAGGGCCGCGATCAGGGCATCGCCATCGGCGTCGGTGTCGTTGGCCAAAACGCCCCCGGCCGCATCGACCGTCAGCGTTTCATCCTCGGCGACCGTGTACTCCTCGGCCAGGCCGACCGGGGCATCGTTCACCGGGTTGACGGTGATGGTGACGGTGGCCACCTCACTGTCGCCGGCGCCGTCGCCAGCCAGATAGCTAAAGCCATCGATGCCGTTGAAATCGGCATTAGGGGTGTAGGTGAACGAGCCGTCGGGATTGAGCGCGACGGTTCCGTTCTCGGGCGGATTCACGAGCCTCGACGACAGATCGTCGGCGTCGATGTCGGAATCGTTCTCCAACACGCCCGGCGCCGCAATGGCCAGCGCCGTGTCTTCGTCGGTGGCGTAGGCGTCGTTGACCGACTCGGGCAGATCGTTCACCGGGTTGATTGTGATGGTGACGCTGGCGACTTCGCTCTCGCCCGTGCCGTCGCTGACCATGTAGCTGAAGCCGTCGAGCCCGTTGTAGTTGGCCTCGGGGGCGTAGCTGAAGGTGCCGTCCGCGTTGAGCGCGAGCGTGCCGTGCAAGGGCTGGCTGACGAGCGTGGCCGTCAGCGAATCGCCGTCCACGTCGGTGTCGTTGGCCAACACGCTGCCGACGGTCGCGTCGAGCGAGCCGTCTTCGTCCATTGCAAAATCATCGTTCACCGCCACCGGCAGGTCGTTCACCGGATCGACCGTGATCGTGACCGTTGCGGCAACGCTTTCATTCGTGCCGTCGCTGGCAATGTAGGTGAAGCTGTCGGTGCCGGTAAAGTCGGCGGCCGGGATGTAGGTGAACGAACCGTCGGCGCTGAGGGCGAGGGTGCCGTTGGTCGGCCCGGTCACCAGGGCGGCCGAGAGAGGATCGCCGTCGGGATCGGTGTCGTTGGCCAGCACCCCTTCGGTGAAGCCGATGTTGAGGACGCTGTCTTCCGCGACGTTGAAGCTGTCGTCGGCCGAAGTGGGGGCGTCTCCCGCGCCATCGACTTCGATGGTCACCGCGGCCAGCATGCTGTTCGACTCGCCGTCGTTGGCGTAATAGACGAAGCTGTCGGTTCCCGAAAAGCCCGCATTGGGGGTGTAGGCGAAGGATCCGTCTTCATTCAGGCTGAGGGCGCCGCTGGTGGGTCCGCTGAACAGCCTGGCGGAGAGGGCGTCCCCCTCGGCGTCGGTGTCGTTGGCCAAAACGCCGGAGGTGGAGATCTCCAGCGTCTGGTCGATCATCGCGTGATACAGATCGTTCACGGCCACGGGGGACGCGCCGGAGAGCACCATGCGGTCTTCCAGTCGCTCCATCCGCAGGAAGTTGCGGCGCTCGTAGTCGCGGCGTCGATCGCCATTGGCGCGGGACTTCTTAAGATTCTTCATACCTGACTAGCTCCTTCAGTGCAGGGGCGAACAATCGCCCGAGTAGGTAACGATCGCCCGACCGGCGCGCACGGCGAGCCTGGTCATTTTCGTCGGGCAATCAACGTGGGACGGATCACCCGCACGGGGCGATGCCACGAGGAGAGGACGCTGGTCGATCCGGTCGCGCGTTCTTGCGAACCGGCAAGTACCTTGGCGTCCAGGCGGACGAAACCCTCACCGCGTCTTTCCAATCCCTGAGCGGTGATCTGCCGATCCGGCGCTTGCAAGCGAAGGACCAGCGTCTGGCAAGCGCCGGCTCGATCTGAGCCCAATGGCGCCTGCGGCGGCAATTCGAGTTTTTGATAAGCGACAGCGCCGCGCTCGTTCGCGGTAAATCCAATTCACCGCGACCTTGGCACTGTATGGCTCGTCCTACGAAGTTTCAACGGGATGGGATGCAAGAAGGCGGAAAAGATTCATTGCCGCGACTGCATGCTGGCACGCCTACGGACCCAATTCCCACCCGCAACCGGCTCAGACGTCGGCCGCTGGCGGGCGCAAGACAAGTGAAAATGACTGCGAAAGATTTTAAGGGAATCGTTCCCGGGTCATTTTCGGCAAGAAAGGGCGGGTCGGCGGGCCGGTTCTGCCCGCCGTTTGCGATTGCATATAGGGCGGAGGGGGTGTCCCCGTCCTCCCATTCCTCGCAGGCCGAACTTCATGATGACCCAGACGTGTCCCATGCCGAGCATCTCCGCAACACCTCCGGACGATGAGCAGAGCGCGGCCAGCCCCGCGACATCTCCGCTGTTGAGAACGCAACGCGCCCTGGGAATCCTGCGAATCTTGCAGGCGGGCCAAGTCTGGAGCGCCGCCGAACTGGCCGCCCAGTTCAATTGCTCGACCCGGACGATCTTCCGCGATCTGCAACTGCTGCGCGAGTGCGGCATCCCGATCGATTCGCCGCGCGGCGAGAATGGCTTCCGGCTCTCGCACGATTTCTTCTGGCAGCCGGTCAGGCCCACGCTCGACGAATTGATCGCCTTGGTCCTCGGCTCGCGGCTGGCGGGCGAACTGTTGCCCAAGGGAATGGCCAAGGATCTGGAGGCCGCGATCGACAAGCTCGTCGGCTCCGAGCGGCCGGCCGTCCGTCAACGACTGAACGAACTCAATCTGCGGATCGACTCGCCGCATCCTTCGAGCCCCGGCTCCCTGTTGCCCGAGGTCGCCTATTTGCAGCCCCTGCTCGAGCATATCGTGTCTCAAACGACCGTGCGACTGATGCTGGTCGAAGGGGACAGCATCGCTGGGCTTCGCGAGCTGATCCCGGTTCGACTGCACTGCGACGAGGGGCAATGGATGCTGCAAGCGACGGTGTACGAAGGGGGTCCGGAAGAAACGATTCTCCTCAGCCGCATCGTCCAGATCGAACCGCCGGAGAAGCCGCCCGGCGAAGCATTGCGGTCGGAGATACCCGCCGACGAGCCGCGGCCGGCGGCCGACGAACCGGCCGCCAGCGAAGAAGACACGGGCGGTTAGACGAAGAGAATGACTTCGTTCGACCAGTTGCCGTACCAGTCGATCGTATAGGCCTTTACGCTCCCTTGCTGCGAGACATGGAAGGGATAGGACTGAAACGTGCCGTCGGCGTTGACGGTGGCGTTGAAGTCACCCAGGCTGCCGCTGAAGTTGACGCTGAGCCCTTCCACGTAGTCGTCGTCGGTCACGACCCCTTCGAACCAAAACCATTCGCCGATGGTAACGATGTGAAAGTCATCGATCCGAGGCGCCGTCCCCACGGTTTCGTCGTAGATGATGACGCCGCCATCATCCTCTCCTTCGGCGGTGACCTGAGCGGTATCCGTCGTCGAGCCCTCGTCCGGCAGCACGGTATCGATCGTCGTTTCCTCGAGCGGCGCTTCATAGCTGGACAACGAACCGTCGGGTTCCGTGGATAGCGGCTCGGCCGGCAACGGACCCATCGGCGAGCCGCTTTCCGGCAAGGGATACTGCTCGCTTCCCGGCATCGCTTCCAACGGAGCAATGGGAGCGAGCGAAGGCATCTCCTCAGTTTCGGGCAACACGGCCACGGGCAACTCGTTGCCCAGCGTCAAGACCGCCCGGCGTTCGAGCGATTCGACCTGCAACGGGCGGGTTCGCGGCCGCCCCGCTCGATGGGGATGGGCGGAACCGGCGGGAAGCAGGCCGGCGTCTTGAAGACTCGATTGCAAGAAATGGAGCAGGCTCATGTGTGGTCTCCTGGGGGCGCGCAGGATCGCCCGAGCGGCGGGCGAAAGCGCCGGTGCTGGGAAGGGGAAAAGACGAGAACTCGTGCGCCGGCCGCACCGGGAATCCGGGTCGAGCCAGGCATCGCGCGTCCGCGGGAAGGCGCGGGTCCGCATTCGCGGCCCATGCCCCCTGCCGTCGAGAAGCGACGGACGACAGTTCGGTGACGCAACTCAAATCTAGGTCACGGAGCGCCCCAGGCGCGCGAACTTCCCGCAAAGGCCGTGCGGAATAGCTGAAGTCGCCGACACATTGGCGGTCGATCTTGCGCGATGCGAACAACCGGCAGCGCCGAAGGCCGATTGGTTAGGGCAAGCAGACGAGGATGTGGATCCGTTAACGCGCCCCCTCGATCGAACGGCCATGAGAATCGCCCGGTGTAGAATTCGCGACGCGTCAACTATCGCGCTGGCGGCGCGGCAATCCTTTCCAGGTCTGCCTCCCGGGGAGGGGGCGCGCCGCGGAAAGGCTCCGCGGGAATCTTAGCCGCATCCGGAACGATGGAAGCGAGTTCGGCTCCCTGCGGGGTCAGGGCGGCCAGGAGCGAATCGCTGGCAAGTGCTTGCGGCTCCCCCCCGCGCTGAATCCAGAGCCGCAAGAATTCCCGCGCGTCCTGCGTGAGTTCCGGATCGCGCTTTCCTTGTTCCGCATGCAAGTGAGCAGCCAATAAGTAGAGACGCAGCGACGGCGGCCCCAACGCGACGGCCCGCTGGATGTCCTTCAACGCCTGGGGATTGGTCGGCTCGTCCGCCGACGTGCGTTTCTGGACAAAAGCATAGGCCCTCTCCAAGTAGGTTGGTTGCAGATTGGGATCTAACTCGAGCGCCCTTTCAAAACTTCCAATTGCCGCCCCCCGCAGATTGGCTGCGGGCTGGCTTGCCAAGAACACTCCCAAATTGCACATCACCGCCGCCGGATCGTAGTTCTCGCCGCGGGCTTTGCCGAGATAGTCCGATCCCGACTTTTCGTGCAGCGAGCAACAACCCGCGCAGAACCAGGTGACGCCGTGGGGCTCGAGCGTGGCCGAAGCGACAAAGTCTTGCTGGGCGGCAGCCAACGTCTCGTCCCAAAAATGCGCCTGTCCCCGCGCGAACAGGTAGCGGGCTCGCAGGTGCTTCGTCTCCGCGCCGGGGGGCAGGGCCCGCAGCGCCTGGCCGAAAGCGAGCGCCGCGTGCTCATGCTTCCCTTCGTCGAACAGCGCCAAGCCCCGCTGGAACTGCCGCTCGTGAAGCGGCGGCTGAACGGCCCAGATGCCGATGCCTCCCCAGACTCCCGCGGCCGCCGCCAACCCGCCGATCAGCACGCCGCGGCGGTTCCTCCGCGCCCAACGAACGGCCGTTTGCCGAGGACTCAAGTAAGCCGCCAGATCGGCCGCCAATTCGGCGGGCGTCGCATAACGCTGGTCGGGATCGACCGCCAGGCAGTGCAGGACAATCCGTTCGACCTCCGAGTCGATCCGCGGATCGAAGCGGCTGGGTGGCGCGATGGGCCGCGAGCGCGCGTCGAGCCAGCGGCGGAGCGAAGGTTCGTCGTTTCGATCGGCGTCGGCGGGCTGCACGGGCAGGCTTCCCGTCAGCAACTCGTGCAGCACAACGCCCAACGAAAAGATATCGGGCCGCGGGTCGAGCGGTTCCTGCAAACCGGGTTCAGCCAGCAAGTGCGCAATCCGCTCGGGGGCCATGTAGGCGATCGTGCCGCCGGTGGGATCGCAGGCATCGCCCGCGCCCGACGAAAGGTTGAAGTCGAGCAGCATGGGCCGCCCCGACCAGGCCAGCAACACGTTCGAGGGCTTGATGTCTCGATGGGCCACGCCCACCAGGCCGGCCGCGGCCAGCCCCTGGGCCAGCTCTTTGCCGAGCCAGGCGATCCCCTCCGCATAAGTTCGTCGAGCGAAAGGAAACGCCTCGACCAGGCTCTCGGCCTTCACCAGTTCGGCCGGTTGATACTGGCGGGCCGTCTGGCCGATCGCCGTGGCCCAGGCCGGCGCTTCCGCCCGGCGATCGATCGCGTCCAACAGGTCCAAACCGGTGGCCGTGCCCAACAGGGGCATGCAGATCACCGTCATGCCGGTCGCTTCGTCTTGTTTGACCGAGTGCGCCGCGACGATGTTGTCGTGCTCCAGTTTTCCCAGCAGATGCGCTTCGTGCCCGCCGTATCGCGAGACCTTGATGACGACCGCCCGCGCGCCCATCGCCGTTTCCCGCGCCAGATAAACGCGGGCCAGTGCTCCCCGCCCCAGCGGCTCGACGATCTGAAAACCCTGGTACTCCTGCCCGACTTTTGGCCACAACGCTTCGCCGATCTCGTGGGCCAGTTGAGGATGCGATTCGCCATACTGCTCGACCGTCAGCATCTTGACGACCGAGCTGCGGTAATCGGGAAACCGCTCGACAAACGTGCTGGCGACGATCGTGTCTCCCGACTCCTTACGCAGGCACAGCTCTTCGTGGATCAGATCCAACGCCAAAGTCCTGCGGGCGCCGATCTCGGGATGCTCGGCCAGGAAGGAAGCCGCGTCGGGCGGTTCGCCGTCGCGCCACCGCTGGATCGTGTCGTCAACCAGGTGGCTCAACTGTAGCCGTTCGTCGATTCCGATCACGCTTTGTGCTCCTCGCGGGACCGAGGCCCCGGCAGATCGTCGCCGGACTTGCCTTCCGCCACTTCGTCCTCGACCAACCGCTCGATCGCCTTGCGGGCTGTCCGCTCGTGAATGTGCAGTTGCTCGGCGATCTCGGTGTAGGTGGCCCCCTGAAACCGCAGTTCGACAATCCGCCGCACCTGCGCCGGCTGGCCATCCACCAGCCGGTCCCAGCGCTCGCGGAACATCGCCACCGCGCTGGGCGTGGGGTCGCGGCTGGTCAGCACCTGGCGATCGTCGTCGCGAACGGCGTCGATCCGGATCTCGCGTCGCAGATCGCGCTTTTGGGCGTGCATGCCACGGCGAACCTCGGTCACCACCTTGTTTCGCGCGAGCGTCGCCAGATAGGCCATCAGGCCGGCCGGCGTGGTAATCCGCCGCAGCCGATCGGGCTCGCGAAAAAACGAGGCCCACACCACCTGCACGAAATCGACCGAATCGAACCGCGTTCGCAAGTCTTTGCTCAGCGACCGCCGCACGTAGCGTTGCAGGTGCGAACCGTACTCTTCGAGCAGTTCCCAGGCCGCCTGCTGCTCGCCGTCTTGCACGCGCTGCATCAGCGCGGCGAACTGAGCGGATGGATCGATCATGGCGGACCTCGGAGCCAGCGCATCGTGCGGCAGCCATGCCACGCAGCCGGCGAGCGGGATCGCGGCCGCTTGCAACCGGTGGGCAAAACGTCGCGTTGATTGTAATTGGTTTCGAGCAGCTCGACAAACAGGCAGCGCGTGAAGGTTTGGCGAATGCGGTCGGGCGCAAGCGCCGCAGCGGAACCTGGCGAGCGGGAGACGTGAACCCTCCCGTTAGGGGTTCGGCCTGCGGAGTTGCGATCCGCGAAGATGTAGCCCCACCGGGGAGCCGACGCACCCCGCTCGCCGGTGTGGAAACTGGCGCCTTGGCGAGCGGGAGACGTGAACCCTCCCGAGAGGGGTTCGATCCGCGGAGTTGCGATCCGCGAAGATGCAGCGCCACCGGGGAGTTGACGCACCCCGTGCGCCGGTGTGGCCACTATCGCAGATACGTGCTGCCGGGGGCGTAACTGTCGGTCGAACCCGAGATGCTCGATCCGCCGGAGGTTTGCGTGTAACCCGCGTTCTGCACGCCCGTGGTCGCCGACGTGCTGCCGGGGCGGTAGCTGCCGGCGGCGGTGGCCAGCGAAGTGGGCAGCAACGAATAGGGGCTGCCCGCGGTCGCGGCGGATGGGCTGCCTGCTGGATTCGCGCCGGCAAAGCTCGTCGCCGCATAGCCCGGCTGGGTAGTCGCCGGCTGCGTTTGCGCCGTCGTGCTCGGGCTGCCGTAGCCGCTGGCGGCCGGTTGCGAGGCGGGGGTTTCCGCCGGCTGCAAATAGCCGCTGGTCGCGCCGCCTGGGGGCTGATAGTCCTTCCACGGACCTTGGGCGGCCGAGGGAGGCGTCGTCGCCGGCTGGTAACCTTCCGTGCTGGGAGGCGCGGCGTAGTTCGATGTTGCGCCGGTGTTGGCCGCGCCGCCATAGGTCGGCGGGGAGCCATACGCGCTGCCGGGGGGCGCCGCGTAGGCGTTCGGGCTTTGGCCGTAAGCGTCGGCAGGGGGCGAGTATCCGCCGCCGCTGTAGGGGCTCGTCTGGGGAGCATCGTAGGCGCTCCGCTGGTCGGCCGCCCGATAACCGGCATCGCCATAACCGGGCACACTGGTTGTCGGCGGGCCGGCCGCGGCGGACTGGCCGGCAGCCGGGGGATTTGCGTTCGTGTGCCAGGACTGAGCGCCTGCCTGCTGGCCGTAGGCCGCTGCGCCATAGCTCGATTGGCCGGAGGGAGTTTGTCCGTAAGCGGTGGTGCCAGCGCCCGCCGCGCCCGGCGCGGCCGAGCCGCCGCTCATGCTATAGGGGCCGGTCTGATAACCGACGGTCGGCTGCACCTGCCCGGTTGCCAAGGAGGATTGATAGGCCGCGGCGGGCTGCGTGGGATAGCCGCCCGCGCCTTGCGAAGTGGTCGGATAGCTGGTCGGCGGGGCAGCGGCGGCATAGGCCGGGTTGGTCGCGGCTGGTGTGCCGGTGCCCGCGGCGACGCTGGTCGTCGCGTTGGGCGTGGAAGTGCTCGACGGACGCGGCACCGTGGTGCTGGGCTTGCCGGCGAGCGCCGTATTCGCCCCGCCGCTGGCCGATCCATAGCTCGTCCAACTCGACGGCGACCAGCCCCAGCCCCCCGTGCGGCAGCCGGTCGAGGAGAGTGCGACGACGAGCGACAACCCACCCAGAAGCATCCACCGCGAAAGCGAGACTCGCATGGCGAACATCCTTGTCCAAACAAATTGTCTAAAAGTCTCTAACGCGCGCCCGCGCTTTCCCCGGCGTTGGCCTGAAAGCAAACGGTCGCATTAGGGATGGTAAGCCCGTCGCCTTCCTGGCACGAGCGATAATACTACGCAGCCGCCTGTAGCCAACCATCGGCAGGCCAGGCTCGCACAATTCATACAATTCGCACAGTTTGCCGCGACCCTGAGGCTCCGCTGACCGGCATGTGGCGGCCAGCCAGTCGTGTTAAGCCCTCGGCGCGAACAAAATGGCGGTTGGGGGCGGGAGGGTAGGCGAGCGCACCCTCATGGGTCAAGAGCAGCTTGTCGGACGACCCTCTTGCTTGCGATTGATAAACGAAACCGACGCAGCCGAAAAAAATGCGACCAGCGATTAGTGAAACTCGATGGCGGATGTGGCGAGGCTCCCTACCAGCTTCCTTCGAGCCCGACGGTCATCCCCTGCGCCCAGAAATCGGTGTAGTGCAGGTCGAAATCGGGCCGCAGGTGGGTCGAAACCTGGCCCACCTCGGGCGGCAGCAGGTCGGGGTTCAAATCCCGGTCGATCTGGTCGCCCGCGCGGGCCACTCGGCTCCAATAGAGAAAGTTGTAGCCGAGGGTCGCCCGCCAGCAAGGATTGATTTGATAGCCCACGGTCACGCCGAGTTCGGGCGCCATGGCAAACTCGTCGGCAGTGTGTTCGCCGATGTTCGTCCGCTGGGCAAGAATGCCGCCGCTGAACTGCTCGGAATCGCCGTTCTCGGTGATGATCGTGCTGCCGTCGATGCGCACCCGGCTGCGGGTGTTGCCGATCGCCACTTTGCCAAGCAGGTCGAGCGAGAAGCAGCCCTTGCACCAGCTCCAACTGGTTCCCAGATCGACGCCATGAAACTCGTTCTCGGTGTCGAACAGGTCGCGAATTAAAAACGATCCGCTGGCGGTCGAATCGAGCGAGGTGGCGTCTTCCACCACGCTCAGCCGGTCGTCCACGCCCAGGTAGCGATAGCCCAGGATGGCGTCGAACCGATAGCCGGTGGTGACCGGGCGGCAGGTGATGCAACTGGTTCCCATGCCGTCGCCGCAGCCCAGGTTGTAGATCGTGCGGACTCCGGCACCGCGGAAGCGTGTTTCGGCGTCGGCCGCGATGGTTCCCGAGGTCAGGCCGGCAAACGACGTGAGCGACGAGTTTTCGGTACCATCGACGATGTCGTAAAAAGGACGAGCCAAAATCGTATCGCCAGACGAGCTTTGGCGAAAACCGTTGTTCTCGTCTTGAAGTACAAAGTAATCGCCTTCGATTCCCAGTCGGCGGCACGGATCGAGCCACCAACCGACGGTGATCTTGCCGCCGCTACGGAGATCGCTGTTGACCGATTCATCCCCGAACAGAACGTCGGTTCCGTCCTCGCCAAGTACGCCGGCATTGGGTTGCGAAGTGCCATCGGGACTGGTGGTGACCAGCGCGGGCAGGTCCATCCCCTTGGTGCCCCACAGCAAATATTCGCCCCGCACGTAGAGCCCGCCCAGGCAGCCTTGGCCGAACGGGCCGCACATGGGCCCGCTGAACCGGCCGCAGTGGTTGCAGCCGGCCTCGCCACAGCCGCCGGGTCCGCAGGCGGCACCAAAGTCGCCGCCGAGGAGGGCGTCGGACGGCGAGCCTTCGTAATAGACACGCTCGCCCGGCGCGGGCGCAACGGTTCCAGCGGCAGGCGATTCATAGGCCGCCGGCCGGACGTTGTCGTCCGGCTGCGGCACCATGTTTCCGCCAGCGGGCCGCGCTTGGCCGAGGGCCAGGGAAGGAACGAACAGCAGGCCCGCCAGGGCGCAGCGACGCACGATCGAGGAATGCACGATCAAAACCCTCCCGCAGGGAGTGCGGACGAGGCCCGCCGACAAGTTCCCGCTTGCGCAGCCTCGCACCGCCCGGTGATAAGACAAGAGGGTGGGCTTGTACTCGAACTGCGACGAATCCGCAAAGGCCAGTTTTTGCAATCCTCGAGATTCGGGCGCAAGTCGCACTTTGCGGACAGGGCAGTGTTGTGTTCACAAAAGGGGGCTTAGGCCAAGCCGCGCATTCGGGCGTACGGCGTTTGCTGATCGACTTGGATAACGGACCGGAGATCGGCAGTCGCCAGCGCAGTTCATGAAACGAATGCCGGTTCGCAGCTCGTGCCCGTCCCGTCTGCACCGCCTGGCGGCGATAGCCAAACAGTCGCTCCGCCTGACGCGCGCCTGCCGTTACAATACCGCTGGGCCGTTTCTGCCTGAAACAGCCGCCGCGACTCGCCGCAATCAATAATCAAAGCTGCTCCGCTTTTTGTCGAACCTTTTTGATGAACACCATGCCCGCTCCAAAATCGATTCTCACCGCTGCCTGGGATGTGCCGCAGGAACTGCGCGATCGCTTGGGTGAACAGGTGGGGCGGCAGCGAGCGATGTTTGCCGAGGGGCATCTGCTGCTGGTGCTGCATCGGCCCCCGAAGCAGGACGACGCCCAACGGGTGGGGCGACTATTTTGGCGCAAGCCGGACGGCGTCTGGCAGAGCAACGATTTGGGGAGTGGGGCGGCAGCCGTGGCCAGGCACCTCAGCGAGTTCGGCGACGCCATCGAGCGGTGCGACCGCCAGGAAGACGCGGCGACCAGCGTGGACGAGTATTTTCAAGTGCTGGGCGCGATGGCCCCTTTGCAGCGGGCCGCGCGGAACCTGCACAGCGCCTTGCAAGAGGCCCGCAAGTTGCTGGCTGACGACCGCGACCTGATCAACTTCCGCGACCGGGCCTACGAGATCGAGCGGTCGGCCGAGTTGCTCTACGGCGACGTCCGCAACGCGCTCGACTTCGCCGTCGCCAAGCAATCGGAACAACAAGCCACCGCGGCGCATCAGATGGCCCGCTCGGCCCACCGGCTGAACATCCTGGTGGCCCTGTTCTTTCCCATCGCCACGCTCACCGCCATCTTCGGCAGCGGCCTGCGGCATCCGCTCGAAGATGTCGTTCCGCCGCCGTACGCTTTTTACAGTGTCATCGCCGTCGGCCTCGTCACCGGCTGCATCATCGCCCTGTACCTGGCTGCCGCCAGCCAGGGGAAAGCGAAGCCGCGAAGCCTGCCGCGACAATAATTGTCAATGAAGATCGACAAGGAGACTTGGCTCGTCCAGCGTCAACTCGTCCAGCGCCAGCAAGGTTGGCAAATCGCGCGGCACCGAGCTGCTGTCGCGCGCCGGCGGCGGAGGAAACCGGACGGGAATCTCGGTGACTTGCAGCCAGATCAGAATCGCTCCCAGGACCACGATCAGAAGGGAAATGATTGCGCCGCTGATGATCCAGGGGAGCAACGAATCGCGGCGGGCCGGCAGCAGACGCATTCTCGCCGAGGAATTGCCGGTTCGTTTCGCCTGCGGCAACGCCGCTACGACGGAGTCCGCTTTGATTTGAATGATCGGCGGCACTTCGATATTGAAGCCGCTCTTCGCCCCGCCCGCCAGGTCGCGCTCCAGGGCCGCTAGTTCGTCGATCACGGCCCTGGCCCGATCGGGACGCTTGGCCGGGTCCTTGGCCAGCAAGCGCCAGATCAAATCGGCCAGTGCGGGCGGAACCTGCGGGTTGATTTCGCGCACCGGCTGTGGCATATCGACGGCGATGGCGGTGAGCGTGGCCAGCAGCGAATCGCCCGCAAACGGCAGCCGGCCGGTCGTCATGCGATACAAAATGCAGCCCAAGCTGAACAGGTCGCTCCGAGCGTCCACGGTTTTTCCGCGGGCCTGTTCGGGCGCCATATAGTGGGGCGTGCCAACGATCTCCCCCTTCTGTGTCAAGTCGGATTTCACATCGCATTGCCGCGCCAGGCCGAAATCCAAGATCTTGACCCGCCCCTTCGGCGATTCGAGCCAGATGTTGGCCGGCTTAATGTCTCGATGCACGACGCCCCGCGCGTGCGCCGCTTCGAGTCCCAGGGCAATCTCGCGGGCAATGCGGGCGGCGGCGGCCAGCGTCAGCGGCTTGGGATATTCGAGCCGCTGTTGCAGCGTTCCTCCTTCGAGCAACTCCATCGCCAGGAACGGAACGCCCTGATCTTCGCCGACCTGATAAATTGTAATGATGTGGTCGTGCTTCAGAGCCGCCGCCGCGCACGCTTCGCGCAAGAAACGCTCGCGTGCGTCCTTTTCGCTGGCACTTTGATGCCGCATCACCTTCAAGGCGACGCGGCGGTTCAAATGCGTATCTTCGGCCAGCAAAACCCAGCCCATGCCTCCTTGGCCAAGCTTGTGCAGCACCTTGTACTGGGCCAACCTGGTCGGAACGACATCCAACTTCGCCAAGGTGTCGGACGGCGGACCTGCCGTCGTCTCCTCGCCGAGGGTTTGCACCACCGTCGGAAGCTTGTCCCGGGACGTTGGATAGGGCGGGTTGGGCATGCAGGGGACTTCCTGGTACGCGACCCAGATCGCTTTGAACCACGATCATTTGGGTTTGTCAGGGGCAACCGTGCCAACTGACTGACATCTTTGGACACCACATGTTACACGCCAGTAGGGGGGCAACGCAAACGGCTTTCAGCAGGGCACTTTAGAGCGGTGTCGCTAGTGCTTATAAGCGTTACATCCACTATTCATTGCTTGGAGTTGCGGTTACTAATGGTTGGCTTGGGGACGATGAGTTCTTTAATTTCTGGCAACTGGGCAGCCGAGCCGGTTGTTGCCATGCTGCCACCTCCGCATCCCTTGGCGTCGTCCATTCTGCTGCAATCTTAGAAAAAGTTTATTATCCGGTGTCAGGAACTCACCCCGAGCCGTTACCCCAATCGCCCGCGCGTAGTTTCGCGCAAACCGTTGTCCGGGCCCTGGTCGCCGCTCGCTGGCCTCTGCTGGCGATCGCGTGCTTCTTGGCTCTGGCGGCCTGGCGGCCGGCCACCAAGGTCCGCTTCGATCGCCGGATCGAGCGGATGTTCTCGGCTGGCGACCCCCTTCTCCCGCCCTATGAACGGCTGAAAAGCCGCTTTGGCGGCAACGAGATCGTCATGGCCGTTTATCGCGACCCTGAGTTGCTGGCCCCCGACGGCAGCGGGCTCGCCCGGCTTGCCAATGTCTCGGAGCGCATGAAAAAGGTGCCCGGCGTTCAGGATGTGCTGAGTCTGGCCCAGGTGAACGCCCTGCTGGAGAAAGTCGAACAGCTTAAGCCGGCCAGCATCGTTGAGGGCGTGCGGAATCTGTTCGGAAATCGAGAAAAACAGCAGCAGGGGCCGGCGATCCTGAATCCCGACAGCCCGCTCGCCAAGGAGTATCGCGACCTGTTCGCCGGCTACACACACTCCGCCGACGGCCGCACGGCTGCCGTCGTCTGTATGCTGGAACCCTCTCCCGAAACCTCGCGGGCGGCAACGATCGCCAGCCTGGACGAGATCGTTCGCGATTTGCCGGATGGACTTCCCGCGGGGGTGCTGGCCGGCGAGCCGGTGATGGTTGTCGAAGGCTTCGAATTGCTCGCAGACGACGGCCGCAACCTGGGCATTTGGACCTCCGTGATGCTGGGGCTGACGATCCTCATTTTGTTTCGCAGCTTGCGGTGGCTGGTTGTGCCGATTGCCATCGTCCAGTGGACGCTGCTCGCCACTCAGGCGTTGCTGGTGGTCAGCGGCCTGGAACTTTCGATGGTCAGCTCGATGCTGACGGCGATTGTGACGGTGGTGGGTGTGGCGACGATAATGCACTTGATCGTTCACGTGCGCGAGCTGCGCACGCAGGGTGTTTCGCCGCGGGCCGCCTTCATCACCGCCGGCGCGGTGCTGCTCGGCCCGATTTGTGGTGCGATCTTAACCGACGTTGCCGGCTTCGGCTCGCTCTGGTGCGCCACGGTGGGGCCGGTGCGCGATTTCGGCACGATGATGGTCCTCGGTTCTTTGCTGGTGATTCCGGCGATCGCCCTGCTGGTGCCCGCCCTGGCCCTGGTGGGTGCTCGCGACACCGGCAAAACCGCGCCCGGCTGGGGCGAGGGGCAACTCGCGCGCTGGCTGATGGGCTCGGTCGATGCGATTCAAGCTCGTCCGCTGTTGATCGCCACGGTGACCGTCGTCATATCGCTGCTCGCCGCCGTCGGTGCTTGGCAACTAGAGGTCGAGACCGACTTTACCCGCAATTTTCGCTCGGGCAACCGAGTGGTGGCAGCGTACGAGTTTGTCGAGACGCAGCTTGGCGGCGCGGGGGTGTGGGATGTGGTGGTGCCCGCTCCCAAGACGCTCGACAAGGAGTACCTGACCAGGGTGCGATCGCTCGAAGAGAAGCTGCGGGCATTGACCGTGCTTGACCCCGCTTCGGGAAAACCGATCCCGGCGCTGACCAAGGTTCTCAGCCTGGCCGACGCCTTGGAAGCGGCCGAGGCCGACCCACTGGCGGCCGCTATTCCCTTGCCGGTCGAAGTGCGGGCGCAGACCTTGGCAGGACTCATGCCGACATTTATGGGGGCACTCCGTTCGACCGAGCTCGACCGGCATGGCGAGGCGCATCTGCGGATCATGCTGCGGGCCCGCGAACGGCAGCCGGCCGAGCAGAAGCGGCAATTGATCGAGCAAGTCACCCGCTTGGCCCAGGCCGAGTTTCCCGCGAGCGCCACGTCGTCCGGGGCCGAAGTGACCGGGTTTTTCGTGTTGCTCACCAACTTGATCGAGAGCCTGCTGCGCGACCAATGGACGACGTTTGCCGTCGCCTCGGCGGCGATTGCGGCGATGGTCTGGATCGGCTTTCGCAGTTGGCAGTATGCCTTGATCGCGCTGGTGCCGAATGTAGTGCCGATTTTTGTCGTCATGGGCCTGCTCGGCTGGATCGGGCTGAAGATCAACATGGGGGCGGCGATGATCGCGGCGGTGTCGATGGGGATGTCGGTCGATAGCTCGATCCACTACTTCGCTTCGTTTCGCCGAGCGCGGCGCGCGGGCAAATCGGTACACGAGGCCTTGCTCGTTTGCCAGCAGAGCGTCGGCACGGCAATGATCTTTTCTACCTTTGGCCTGATTGTGGGCTTTGGAGTGTTGATTACCAGCGAGTTTGTGCCGACCGTGTATTTTGGGGCACTGATGAGCCTGGCCATGCTCGGCGGTATGTTCGGAAACCTGATCGTTCTGCCGCTGTTGCTATCCTGGGTCGAACGGGAACCGTAGCCATCCGACAGGCATGTACACGCATGGAACCTCTCGTAAGTCCCCCGCCGGACGCCGCCCAGACCCAGCCGCAACCCACCGCCGATTGCTATTCGGCCGGCGAGCGGCGGGCGATGGTCTGGACTCAGGAACTGCGAGCCAAGCTGCTTGGGCCACTGCTGCGGCTGCTGGCGCGATGCGGCGTCTTGCCCGACCACATTACCTTGATCTCGCTGCTGTTTGGCCTCGCCTTTTGCCCGCTTTGGCTGTGGCCTGCCGGGCCGGCGTGGGCGCGGCCGGCCGCGCTGGCGGCCCTGCTGCTGCATGTGCTGCTCGACGGCTTGGATGGCCCGCTCGCCCGGCTGTTGGGAACCGCTTCGCGCCGCGGCTCGTTCACCGATTCGCTGGCCGATCAGATCGTCGTCACCGCCAGCACGCTCGCCCTGATGGCCGGCCCGCAGCCGGCGGTTGGCATTTGGGCGGGCGGCTCCTACATTTTCTTCTACGCGATGGTGGTCGCCTTCGCGATGGTCCGCAACGCCCTGAACGTTCCTTACACGTGGCTCGTCCGACCGCGATTTTGGGTCTATGCCTGGATCGCCGTCGAGTACCTGCTCGCTCCCGGCTGGATGAACGCCGTGCTGGGCGTGCTCGCGGCGGCACTGGCCATCAAAATGGTTAGCGGCTTCGTGGCGATCCGGCGTCTGCTTTAAGCCGGTGGCTGCAACCACTTCTGCACGGCATCGACGCCGGCCCAAATCGTGAAGCAGCCGAACAGCAGGACCGTGGCCAGCAAGATCGCCAGCCGCCAGTTGGGAATGCGAATGTCTCGCGGCAGGCGGAAGCGATTCGTCACCACCAGGGCCATCGCGTACAGGAACATGACCCCCCCGTTCATGGCGGCGGTCAACTGGAAGAGGCCGAGCGCCCCGATTTTGATGCCGTATTTTTCGAGCAGCAACAGGCCGCACGCCAGGGCGATCTCGCCCCACAGGAAAGCGAAGTAGAGCCGCCCTTCGCTCCATCGCGGGTTGTCGCGCAGCCAGGCGACCTTGACGATGTCGGTCGAAATCCGGCTGGCGGCGTCGAGCACTCCGAACTCGGTGGTGAACAGGATGGCAACTCCCATCAGCAGAAATATCCAGCGAGCGGCTGGCCCGATCATCTCTGCCAATCGGGTCGCCTCGGCCCAGATGAAGGCGCTCCCTTGAAACTTCGCCGGGTCGAGCGTGCGCTGCCCGGAACGGTCGTAGAAGCAGATGTACGAAATGAGCGTCAGCAGGGTCAAACAGACCACGCAGGTGACGAGGAAGCTGAAAAAGTGTTCCCAGGCCGCGCCGCGAAACCAGGCCCGCCAGCGGCCGAGGTTTTCGGCGTCGTGCGGAAAGTGATAGCCAACTTCGGCAATCGCTTCCTCGTTGCCGGTCAAGGGATTGGTGATGCGACCGACGTGCCGCCCCATCGCGTACCCTTTGTCGCGAATGTAATTGCTTTGGCAAAGGTTCATCGTCCCTCCCGCCCCGGCAAAGGCGAGCGCGCCCAACAGCATCATGGGCGTTAGCTCGGCGTCGAAGGGGGGAAAGTACCGCGGCGCTCCCAGCGTGAGCGTGGCGGTCGCCTGGGCGACCACCGCGTCGGGCCGCAATGCGACCAAGTACGCGGCCAGCCCGATGACCACGACGATGATGAACGTCACCAGGAAGAACTGCACCTTCTCGACCGTTTCGTACACGACCGGCCCCGCCGTCAGAATCGCGCCGCAGAGAATGAGACTGCCCATCGCGATCCACACATCGTAAGCCCCGGCAATGGCATTGCCCCCGGCCGTGAACGTGGGGGATTGGATCAACCAGCCGATGATTTCGGCCCCTCCCTTGGCCCAAGCGGGGATCATCCAGGGGACGATATTGAGCAGCAGAAAAATCCAAGCGAAATGCCGGCTCAGGCGAATGATCCCGGTCATCGCGGTTTCGCCGGTGGCCAGGGTCCAGCGCATGATTTCCACGTTCAGGAAATATTGCATCGTCACGGCCAGCAGGCAGGCCCAAAACAGGACGAACTCGGTCTTGAGCGTGATGTACGGCCAGATGACGAACTCGCCGCTTCCCAGGGCCAGGCCGGCGAGAATGATGCTCGGCCCGAGCATTTGCCGCAGCCCAATCGTGGGGGGCATGTCGCGCTGGCGGAGCGGCGGCAGCGTGCCGGGGGGAATCACTTCGGCTGGAACGAGCGTCTCAGGGGAAGCAGACATCGAGTGGATGGAGGCGCAGGCTGGGGTGAATTGCGGCGAATTGCAAGATTGGCAGCTTAGTTGGACAGCGCCACTTTCGGTTTGCGAAGGCGGGCTAAGTCTTAG
>JBBDYF010000127.1:0-4066 GCA_040901775.1 Pirellulaceae bacterium
TCCGATGAAGTGGGAAAGCGAAGAGCACGTCGGCATTGCCGAAGCAGCCGAATGGGCCCGCCACTTCGTGCAACTCGAAAAAGACATGGACGGCATGCTGGCCCGGCTGCTGGGGGTCGATGTCGAGCGGCTCTCGGGCTGGATGCGTCCCGGCCGGTACGTCAGCGGGCGCGAGTTCGCCGAGGCGGGCCTTGCCGAATTGATCGAGGTCGCCCCGCTGCCCGAACTGCTGCCCCCACCACCCGCGGCAAAGCGAAAGGGAAAGCGTTCGACTTCTTAGCGACGCTTCGCAAGCGTTTTCATGCGAGCAACGCAGGCAGTCGCGCCTACGAGCACGCTTGTTCCAAGCGTCGCTAATCCCTGCCGAACCAAAAATACTGCTCTTCCTCGCATTTCGCTATCTCTCCTATGATCGCGCTGGACAAGCTGTACCTTCGGGAGCCCTGCTAGCGATGGACCGCCGGCTGATCATCGCGCTACTGCTGGCCGGCCTGTCGGCGACGGCTTGCCGACCGAGCGCCGCTCCCGGCATTGCGACGCCGGAAGGTCGCGATGCGCTCGCCGCCCTGCCGGGCGCACGGGCTTCGCCGCATTCCGGTTTGCAGGCGGAACTAGCCCTGGTCGAGTCGCAGCAGGCCTTGCCGCTGCACCTGGCGGCGCCAGCAGCAGGCGCGGGGCCGGCTGGCGACTCGGCTGCCGCCATCCAAGAGCTGGCTCAGGCATTTCCACCCCTCACGCGCCGGCAAGTCACCACCTCGCTGGCCGAGGTGTACGACGGCGGCCCGCTTGCGCTGTCGCCCATCCAACTCGAACGAGGCCGCGACCTGCTCCGCAAACATGCGGCTGCCATCGACAAGTTTCGCGCCGCGCTGCCGGGCGAGCCGGGCGGCTTCGGCCCGCGACTGTGCGACGGCATTCTGGCGGATTTGTCCTTCCTCGATCCGCTGCAAATCGGTTGCCGGCTGGAAGCGGTGGCGGCGGCGATCGCCATCGCCGAGCACCGCCCGGACGACGCTTTGCCGCATCTCGAACGGATGCTCGTCGCGGCGCGCTGGTTGTCGGCCGAGCCGAACCTAACCGCACGCCTGGCTGCCGCGAGCTTGCGGAGCGATGCCCTCGACACGCTGGCCGCGATTGCCGGGCAGCACCACGCGACCCGCAAGACCCACGAGCAGCTCTTCCGGTTGCTCTCCGAAAACACCGCCGACTGGCCCGACGATGCGCTCGCCTGGATTGGCGACCGGGCCGCTGGCCTGTTGATCTACGAGCTGGTTCGCGACGGACAGTATCTCTCGCTGCTTTCTGCCGCCGAGATCAAACAACTCGAAGATCAGCAAGTCCTGCGCGTGACGGCCACCGCCGTCATGCGCAACATCGACGACGATCAGCACTATTACTTGCAAACGACGCGGCAATTGATCGACGCTTGCGAGCAGACGTACTGGCAGCGGCAGGAATCGCTGGCCTGCATCCGCCGCGAGCTGAGCGCGAAAGAGCAGTCGTCCGACTATCCGCTGGTGGCGGCCAATCTGTTGTTGGTCGATTTCGAGCACGGCCACCGCCGGCAGGCCCAGGACTTCGCCCGCACGCTGGCCTGGATGCTGGCTCTGGGCAGCGCACTAGGCCGCGAAACGCCCAGCGTGCCCACGAACCCGCTGACCGGCGAGCCCTACCGCGTCGAGCGCACGCCACTGGCGGTCACCGTTTCGGACGTATTGCCGGGCCGCGACGAGCCGTGCATCGTGCCGGTGTTGCCGGTGCAACAAGCGCGGCGGTGATTTGAGAAAAATGTGGCGGATGCTATAATTCCAGCATGGTAACTACATCCCCGCATAGCGTTTTGGACCAACTTTTGAACTGCTTTGCCGACTGCATCACGCCCGAGGTGGCGGGCCGCATTCAAGCCGTTCAGTTGGATTCCGTCGCTCAAGAGCGGATTAACGAATTGGCAAAAAAAGCCAACACCGGAACGCTTACCGAAGAGGAACGCGGAGAGTACCAGGATTTTGTCGAGGCGATTGATCGGCTCGCGATTTTCCATGCGAAAGCCCGTCTGGCTATTGCAACATAACCAGCCGAATCGCGTGGAATTGCGCGAGCTGATGATCGGCCTTGGCCTTTGGCCATGAACGAATTCTTTCACTACCCCCGCTTGCGCCCCACGAACAGATAATACGGGGTGCGCATCAACGGAATGTACGGCACCTTGGCCAGGTGCTCTTCAAAGTGCAGCACGTCGAAGTGCCGGTGCAGGTAGGGCACATGATCGGGGGAAGGAAAAACATTGTCCATACCGAACCAGGTGGGCCAGAACGTCCGCGTCGTCCAGCGGTGGCGGGTCAGGCCGTCCGAGGGATACTTTCGCGAGACGTAGAAATCGACCACGCCCAGTATCCCGCCCGGCTTGAGCATCGCCAGGGCGTTTTCGAGCGCGGCGAACCAGTCGGGAATCATCGTCAGCGAGTACGAAAACGTGACGACATCGAGCGGGCCTTCCGCCGGCTGGAACGTAGTGGCGTCGGCTTCGACCGTTTCGACGTTGGTCCAACCTTTTTCGACGATTCGCTGTTTGGCAATCTCCAACAGCGAATGAGACAGGTCGAGGACATAGATTTTCTTGAGCCCGCCCAGCCGGCCCGCCCCCGTTGTGCGCGGGTCTCCCGCTCCCGTTGTGCGCGGGTCTCCAGACCCCGTACTATCGTTCGACCGAAGGTCTCCCGTCACCGCTGCATCGAAAACCCTGCGGTCAGCCGTTTCGGCGGGGTCGCCAGACCCGCGCCGAGCGCCGAAATAATCCAGGTTCGCCCCGGTGCCGCCACCCATGTCGAGCCAAGTTCCGCCCGCGGGCGGCTGGATCAGGTTCCACAGTTCCTGTCGCCCCTTCAGCAGCCGTTTGCGGAAATCGTCGTACCCCTCGGCCTGACCCGAGTAAAAGTTCTCCATCCGCGCGGCATGATCCTTGCCGCGCACCGGTTTGAGGGCGAGGTGGTAGAGGATCTTCAGGTCGGAGGCAAAACCCATAAAAAATGTCGGTTGTCAGTGGTCAGTCGCGATTGGATAAGACTCTTCGACCGACAACTGCCCACTGCCCACTGACTAAACCGTCAGATCGGCAATATAAAAGCTGCCGTAGGTATGCACGCGGTCCTTCGCGTGCAGTTCGGCGGCCAGCTCGGGATGATACGTGAGCAACTCCGGCAGCTTGCGAATCTGCCCGCCGACGGTGACGCTCACCCGCTCGATGAAGTCGGTTCGCAGGCCGCCACTGCGCCACAGGATGCGCGCGCCGGGTGCGGCCCGGTCGATAATCGCCTGCCATTCAAGTTCGAGCAGGGGAAAGAACTTGTCGCTCATCCAGTCCATGTGGTCGAGCAGCACGTACCGCGAGATCTGCCCCGGATGCTGGTCCAAAAAGCCCTGCACCGAGTTGGTGTGCGTGCTCACCCGGTCGATCAGGCCCGCTTTGAGCTGCTCGAAGTTCTCGGCCTTGAGATATTCGGGGCAGCACGAGCGGCTGTACTCCCCCTTCATATAAACCCGCCAGAAATAATTGTCGGCCAGCGGCAGTTTGCAGAAAACCGTCTCGACGGCGTCTTGCACGAACTTCACCACGCCCCCTTCGTACTGGGTTTCGACCTGCCGGCGCTGGGCCTGGGGAACGCCGACCATCGACAGCGTGGTGTCGCGGTTCATGGCGAATCGCATCGGGCGCGACCAGAATTTTTGCCGCAGGTGTTTCTCGTAAATCTCCCGCTGCTCGGCGAGCGTTTTGGCTTCCAGCGCTGCGTCGATGTAGGGCCGCACGCGGATCATCCGATCCGTGTACATCTTGATCATCCGGGCAAAAGCCCCGCTGGTGCCGCGAAAGTAGAACGGCCGGGCCTTGTTGTCGAAAAACTTGATCCAATGGTCCCACCACAATTGCGACCAGGCGGGCAGCCGATCGCGCATCCGCCGCTCGTACAGACGGCGGGCGTCGGGATGAAAGCCGTAGCCGAACAGCCGAAAAAAATCTTCGAAATCGAGCGTCTTGATCCCGGCGATCTTCAGGTCCAACAGGGCGTTC
>JBBDYF010000128.1:0-4060 GCA_040901775.1 Pirellulaceae bacterium
TCATCGCCCAGGTGACCGCGAATCCCGAACTAATCGAAGCCCAACCTGCCGCCGCCGCGACGATCGGCGAGCCGACGCCGGCCGGGCCAATGCTCGCGCCGGCCAGTGCTGCAACTGCGCTCCCCGCGCTCGATGCGAACGCCCTGCGACAAGAACTATCCCGATCGTCGGCTGGGCTGGCTCCCCTGCTCGACAACGATTGGCGGCGTTATCTGGCGCTGCCCGCCGAAGTGGATCGGCTTGGCAAGCATCCATCGGACAAAGCCTTGCAGGCGGCGACCGAGCGCTACGACGCCGTTGCCGCAGATCCGCAGTATCGGCCGCTGGCCGAGCGGCCTGAGTTTCAGGCGACACGAAACCTGTTGCACGCATATCGCGGAGCGGTCCGTGCCGGGCCATTGGACAAACTCGCCTTGCCCCCTCCGCCGCGCGGCGGCCGATAGCGGCCATCGTGGCGGCGACTCAATAGCGCAGGAAGGGCCGTGGCGCGGCGGCGCTGCGGGTCGAACCGATGGGCGAGGTTGTCGGCGAAGTACTCGCCGGCAGGGCAGGGGCCCGATTGCGCAGGTCGGTGATGCGCTGCTCGAGTTGCGGCTGGAAGCGGTTGATGTTGTAGGCCCGTTCGTAGTTTTGCACGGCCTGGGCCACATCGCCCGACTGCTCCTTGAGCCGGCCGAGCGCGGCATGGGCCCGCCAGTTGCGGGCGTCGAGGGCGAGCGACTCGTTCAGGTAAAACTCGGCCGAGCGGGGATCGCCGTACTCTTCGTAAAGCCGGGCCAGCTCGACGCGGGCCTCGGCGCTTTGCGGGCTGGTCGTGGCCCAGTTTTTGAGCAAGGTGAACGCTTCGGGAACGCGGCCCGTTTCCGTCAACAAGACCGCCAAACCGCGATGCGCATCGACGTGGTTGGGGTTGTAGTCGAGCCCCTGGTTATAGAGCGACTCGGCCTGAGTCAGCAGGTTCTGATCGCGGCTTTGCAGCCCCATGCGATGCATCACGGCTGCTTTGTTGTAATACGAGTCGGGATTTTTGGGGTCGATGGTCAGGGCGCTGTCGAACCGCTGAATGGCGACGGGATACTGTCCCTGCTGGAAATAGCGGACACCATCGACATTGCGACCAGTCGATACGGCGCGGCAACCGGCGGCGGCGCACGTCAGGCCGACAAGCAACGCCATGCATTGCCAGTAAAGGGGGATCGCCAGGGTCGAAGGTCGATTCACGCCACAAAGTCCTATCGGCCAAGGGGCGGCGCAACGACCGGCGCGCTCGCTCCCCAGGCTGGTGGCGGACGGTACTGCCGGCACGGACTGCAAGGCAAGAGCAAATTGCTCAAGAAAATCGGGCCAGCGGGCGAGCCAAGAAACAGGGCGAGGAGCAAAGCCCTGGGGGCCTTTCTCCTCGCTGCACTGTGGGTCGTACCCAACGGACGATCTACTCGAACTCTTCTTCGGTCTCGACGACGGTCTCGGCCGCGGGAGCGCCGACTTCGATCGCAGGCTGCCCGGCCGAGGTCCGCACGTAGCCCAGGCCGCGGATCACCTCCAGGATTTCGCTGCACGTCGGGAACATCCGGCCATTGGCCCGCTTGTAGGCGTCCAGAGCGTGCATGAACTCGATCTCGTCGTTCGAGTAGTCCCGCTCGCAGGTGGTCGGGTCGATCTGGCGGCGGCGGGCAACTTTGACGCGGCGTTCGCCCTGGCGGCGTTCGACAACGACGGCAACGGCGTTTTGCTTCCGCCGCTCGGCGCCGCGGCGATCCGACTTGTTGCGACGATCCATCTCGACTTCGAGCTGCTTGCTTTTAGCCACGGCACGTTTCCCCGGAGTATGCGTTGGATGGGAGGGCTGCGAAGACTGTGGCGGCGACCACAGGGAGAAAGATCGTCTCCTCCTGCTTAAAAATACAACGTCTGGGGAAAATGTGCGGTCGTGAGAAGAAAGTTGGTCGGGACCAACTGTAACGACTGCGGCGAGTCTTGCGCCTGGCGCATTCAGCGTGGGCAGATGGTGCGGATTGTGCCGGCGAAGTAGCCCTTTCTGCTGGCCCCCGAGGCCCCGAAGGAGGCTCGTTTCGCTAATCGTTTATGCCGTTTTTCGGCAGCGCTGGATTTGCTTATAACTTGCAACTTGTTGGAGTCGCAGCACTTGCGCCATGATTAGCAAAACGCCAAGACCATTTCGTTAATCGGACTGATTAGCAAAACTCATCGTCAAGCGCGAAAGCCGCAAAGAGCAAGGCCAAGATAGCCGGCGGAGCGCAGCCAACATCAACGATCTACCAAATTGCCAGAGAGCCGGCGCGTACGTTCCGCGCCCTTGTAGGATCCATTGGCCCCGTGGGACTTGGGCTGCAATGGATCGTCGAACTTCAAATCCCGCCCGGCGGTCGGAACCTAACGATATCTGGACGGAATTATACACAACTGCTGGTAGCATGTCAATACGTCCACATGCGAGTCCTTAGGCGATGCAATCCGGGCTGTACAGGCGATGGATCGCCTGCGGGTCCGACCGCTCGTCCGGGCCCAGGCCGGGGATGGCCCGCCACAAGGCTTCCAGAAGCATGGTAAACGAGACGCGAATCGGTCGGATGCCCGGCGCGTAATGCTCGACCCTGTCCAGGTTTTCCACTGCTTCGGGCAGGTTGGCGGCCATGTCGGCAATGGCCACTCGGTAGCCGCCCGCGGGTGGCGCGAACAGCGAACGCTCGCTCGTGCCTGTCGCGCGATTGTCGGCAGGCGAACTGCGAACGTGCTCCGGCACGAGTTCGCCTCGCTGGCTTACTTGGCGATTCGAATTCCCGGCGACGGAACTACTGCCGGGTGGGAACCGCGACGAAACGAAGGCGACCAGCATGACCGCCGCCGCCGTCGCTGCTGCCGCGCTCGCCAAAATCCACCCTTTGCGACGCGCCGAGGGTCGCTCGGCCAAGACGACGACAGCGGCCGGTTCCGTCGCCATCGCCGCCACGACGCGCCGGGCGAAGTCGCCGCGCATCGGCGGCGGCGACCAATGCCGCAGCCCCGTCCGCAGCGCGTGCTGGCCAGCCAGCAATTGCCGGCAGGGATCGCAGCCGGCCGCATGAGCCGACAACGCGCCGTCCGTTGCGGGCCAATGGCGTTGGTCGAGCAGTTGATTCAAATGGTCTTCAAACTCACGGCACTGCATGTCGCAACTCCGGCACCGCGCCGCGGCGGCGCAGTTCGTTAATCAGTTCGCGGCGAGCCCGGTGGACCCAGGTTTTAATCGTTCCCAGCGGAGCGGCCATGGCCGCCGCAATTTCTGCATAACTCAGTTCGTGGTCGTGAAACAGGACGAACGCCTGGCGGTACTCGTCCCGCACGCCGGCCAGCGCCAACTGCACTTCCTCGGCCAGGTGCTGAGCCGAGAACTGATCGGGAGCGTCGTCCGGAATTTGTTCGATCATGACCTCGCCCGCGGGCCGACGCTTGCGCGTCGAAAGCGCGGTGCGACAACGATTGCCGGCGATCGCCAACAGCCACGGCTCGAAGTCGCGCGTTGCATCCCAGCGGTGCAGATTCTTCAGCACCCGGACAAACGTCTCTTGCGCCGCGTCTTCGGCATCTTGCCGCTGGCCTAGCATCCGATAGCACAGGCCGAAAACCTGTCCGCGGAAACGCTCGACCAGGAGCAGCATGGCGGACTGATCGCCCGTCAAGCACTGCCGCACGAGTTCCCGCAGGTCTTGCATTCGCGGGTCATCGGGACCGGGGTAACTCATGAGACCGGCTTTGCTGCACGCCAGAGGATACCAGAGGGCGTTTGCGAAAGTTTCGCGAAATAGCGAGGACAAACCGCAAACGGGCGTTTCCGCCCAGGTATTCTACCTGCGGCCCGGCAATCTTGGAAAATCCAGAACCCAAACGACCAAGAATCACCGAGAACCACCACAAAGTGGCGGCTGGACAAGCGATTCTGACACCGACCCGCGAGCCGTTGTCCGCGCTAGGCGATAATCTTGTCAAGCGGGTTGACCGCCCTAATACTACAGCGCTGAGTCGAGGTTTTGATCGTTCATGAACTGCTAGCACGTGATAG
>JBBDYF010000129.1:0-4009 GCA_040901775.1 Pirellulaceae bacterium
GGTTTGATGAGGGGAGAGGGGCAGTTCAAACTGCCCCTCTCCTACTCGACCGTTTGAATCGCGTCCCGTTCAGCCGTGAGCCAGGGTGGATGCAATTGTACAAGCTACGGACTTACTGTTAATACGTCCACTAGCAATATTTGTCGGCCGCGATTTTCCTCTCCGACCGATTGCCTACAATGCAAACCACACCGCTGAGTTGGGGATTCCAAGATGCCACACGCCGAACCAACCTCCGCCATGCTCGACCAGATCGATGGCGTGCTCCGCTTGCTCGACCGCGAGGTTTGGGTGGTCACCGCGGCCGATGGCTCGCGGCGGGGCGGGCTGGCGGCGACTTGGGTTTCGCCCGCCTCGATCCATCGCGAGCGGCCCGTGCTGCTGGCGGCGATTGCCCCGAACCACTTTACGGCCGAGCTCATCGACGCCTCGCAAGCCTTCGCCGCTCACCTGTTGCGCGCGGATCAAGCCGCAGTGGCCTGGAATTTTGCAGCCGGCAGCAGCCGGCAGCGCGACAAGTTCGCCGGCCTGGCAACGACGACGAGCGCCGGCGGATCGCCTTTGCTGGCCGATTGCCGGGCGTGGTGCGACTGCCGAGTGATTACCCGCTACGATACAGGAGACCGGCTGCTGTTTTGGGCCGACGTGGTTGCCGCCGGGCAGCCAGGTTCCGGGCCGCCACTGCGCGAACAGGGCTTTATCCGCAACCTTTCGCCCGAACAGAGGCAGCAACTAACGCTCGACAAACTGGCGGACATCGCCGTCCAACGCCCCTTGCACCGGCAGTGGAGGGCCGGTGCCGATCCAGCCAACGATTAAACCAACTGGCTCGGCGCGAACCTGAGGGCCGGCCAAGTGCTCCTTTTGGGAATCACCATTCCTCCGGAGCAAGTCTTTTGCCAGCCACAACCCTTCCCTCCCGGCCCCCCGTTAACAACAATACAGAAAACCCCCGGAGGTATCCAAGCAAAGTGACCGAAGTCCAACGTGCTGAAGGCGTAGCCAAAGAAAAGGCGATTCTCGCCCGCGTCCTCTTTCCCGATCAGAACCCTGGCGAAGATCCGCTCGACGAAATCACCGGGCTCGCCAAGACGGCGGGTGCCCGCGTTGCCAGCGGCCTGGTGCAACGCCGCGAAAAGCCCGACGTCGCCACATTCCTGGGCAAGGGAAAAGTCCTGGAACTCAAGGCGCTGGTCGAGCATCACGATGCCGACGTCGTAATCTTCGACAACGACCTGAACCCCGGCCAAACCCGCAATTTGGAAAAGCAGCTCGGCGTCAAGGTGCTGAACCGAACCGAACTGATCCTCGACATCTTTGCCACCAACGCCAAATCGTACGAGTCGCGACTGGCCGTCGAACTGGCCCAACTCGACTACTCGCTGCCGCGGCTCAAGCGGATGTGGACCCACTTGTCGCGCATCAAGGCGGGCATCGGCATGCGCGGCCCCGGCGAAAAGCAGTTGGAAGAGGACCGCCGCCTCGTCGAAAAGCGAATTCACGACCTGAAAACCGAGTTGCACGGCATCGAGCGGCGGAAAGAGCGGCTGGTCGCTTCTCGGAATGACCGGCTGACCGTTTCGCTCGTCGGCTATACCAACGCCGGCAAAAGCACGCTGATGAACGCCCTGACCGGTGCCGGCGTCCTGGCCGAGGACAAACTGTTTGCCACGCTCGACACCCGCACCCGCCGCTGGCACTTGCCCAGTTGGGGCCCCGTGCTGCTCTCCGATACGGTCGGCTTCATTCGCGAATTGCCGCACGGTTTGATCGCCAGCTTCAAGGCAACGCTCGAAGAGACGCGCCAGGCCGACCTGCTGTTGCATGTGGCCGATGCCTCGAACCCGGCCGTGCTCGACCAGATTAGCGCGGTGTACAAGGTGCTCGAAGAGCTGGGGATTGAAGAGAAAGACACGCTGCTCGTCTTGAACCAGTTCGATCGCGTGACCGATCCGGCGCAGCTCGCGCCTGTGCTCAAGCGGTATCCGAATGCCGTCATCATTAGCGCTCGCACGCGCGCAGGGTTCGACCGGCTGCACGCAGCCGTCAGCGACGCCCTGAGCCGCTCGTTCGCCGACCTGGACGTGGAAACGAGCTCGGCCAACGGCCGCCTGCTGGCCTACCTGGCCGCGCATGGCGAAGTGCTCGAGCGCCAGTACGACGGCGACCGGGTGCTGATCCACGTCCGAATCCCGCAGCGGCACCTGGGGCCGCTGCATCAAGAGGGAACCCGGTTCGAGCCGCACCGAGCGGAAATGCGGTTTGAAACGAGCGCGGCCGAAGCGTTGACGCCGCTCGATGCGATGGAAGACGTGGCTTGAAATCTATGGCGCGACGCACCATCGCGGGACTGCGAACGATCGTTACCGGCGCTTCGAGCGGCATCGGGCGAGCGCTGGTTTTGGAACTGCTGCGCGAAGGGGCCTCTGTCGTTGCCATGGCCCGCCGCGAAGAGCGACTGAAAGTGCTGGCGGAGGAGATAGCCAGCTTGGCTGCGCCCCTGGAACGCTTTGCCTGGCTGGCCGGCGATGTGACCTGCGCGGAAGATCGGGCCGCGGCGATCGAGCTCTGCCGCCAGCGCTTTGGCGGGCTGGATGCGCTGGTCAACAACGCCGGGATCGGCGCGCTCGGCCCGTTCGCCCAGGCCGACGAGGCCCGCTTGCGGCAGGTGTTCGAGGTGAACCTGTTTGCCCCGGCCGAATTCGTTCGCCAGGCGCTGCCCGCTTTGCGCCAAGGCCGCCAGCCGATCGTCGTCAACGTCGGTTCCGTCTTGGGGCATCGCGCCGTGCCCGATATGAGCGAGTATTGCGCCAGCAAGTTCGCCCTGCACGGCCTGTCCGACGCCTGGCGAATCGAGCTGGGGCGCGAGGGGATCGACGTGCTGCTGGTCAGCCCCAGCACCACGAGAAGCGAGTTTTTTGAAGTAGCCGGCGAGCGGGAGGCGTCAGCTTCCCGCTGGGATCGCTCTCGGGGTCGCGGCATGTCCGCCGAAACGGTCGCGCGCCTGATCGTCGCCGCCATGCGCCGCGGCCAGCGTGAGATCATCCTCTCGGCCGGTGGCAAGCTGCTCGTCTGGCTCGATCGCCTATGCCCTCCACTGGCCGATTGGCTCGTGGGCAGATGGGCATGACTAGCTAGTCTGGCCGAGAACCGAGATGGTTGGGCAGAGTCAAACGCTTCTGCGAAGAGTCGCTAAGGACAAACGCTTCTGCGAAGCGTCGCTAAGGACAAGCGCTTCTGCGAAGCGTCGCTAAAGTTGCCTACGCACTTTCCGCCCGGTAATGCGCTTTGTCGGCTCCCTCCTCCTCCGCCCCCTGGTCCTCGCCGTCGGAGCTTTCCACGTCCGCTTCGTCCGCCGGCTCTTCCCACGGTTCGGGCAAAATCTTGTTCCGCTTCAGCGGCGCGGCATGCGCCACTTGAGTCGCGGCGGCGCGGGGGGGCCCCCCCCCCGCGACAGCGGGCGGTTCCGCTTCCGGCTCCAGGCCCTGCATCCGTTCCCAGTCGGCCAGCGTGATCAAAATCTCGCGCGCCTGGCTGCCGTTGTATTCGCCGACGATCCGGTCCTCGGCCATGAAGTCGATCAGCCGGGCCGCCCGGCCGTAGCCGATTCCCAAGCAGCGCTGCAACAAAGAGACGCTGCCGCGCTGTTCGCGGACAACCAGATCGACCGCCGATTCGTACAAGTCGTCGCGCTTTTTCAAGGCACCGGGCTTGGCTTCTTCCTCTCCGTCGGGCGTCTTGACCTTGATATTGACCAACTCCTGCACGAAGTTCTGCTCGCCGCGGCTGCAGCAATCGACAATCTGAATGATCTCTTCGTCGCTGACGTACGTTCCCTGGCCGCGAAGCAGCGTGCTGGTGCCCGGCCACAAAAACAGCATGTCGCCGTTGCCCAGCAGTTTGTCGGCCCCCATCTCGTCGAGCACCACGCGGCTGTCCGTTCGGCTGGCAACCTGAAACGCGATTCGCGCGGGCAAGTTCGACTTGATGAGTCCCGTGATGACATCGA
>JBBDYF010000130.1:0-3989 GCA_040901775.1 Pirellulaceae bacterium
TGCTGGCGGGACCGCTAGGCTTCATGCAGGTCGAGGAATTCAAGATCAGTCTGCCCGTCGTCGCCGCCTTCCTGACGCTGGTCGGCTATTCCGCGAACGACACGATCGTCATCTTCGACCGGATCCGCGAAATTCGCGGCAAAAGCCCCTACCTGACCCCGCAAATGATCAACGACAGCGTGAACCAGACGCTCAGCCGGACGATCATCACCGGCGGCCTGACGCTGATGGTGGTGGTGGTGTTGTACTTCTTCGGCGGGTCTGGCATCCACGCCTTTGCGTTCTCGCTGGTCGTGGGCGTGATCGCGGGAAGCTACAGCACGGTGTTCATCGCCGCCCCGCTGCTGTTGTGGCTGCTGGGCAAGAAAGAAACGCAGCCGGGCAAC
Source organism: Pirellulaceae bacterium (assembly GCA_040901775.1). GTDB lineage: Bacteria > Planctomycetota > Planctomycetia > Pirellulales > Pirellulaceae > CAYLLN01. The sequence goes on from JBBDYF010000130.1 coordinate 387, forward strand.
GTCGCGGCCCGCCAAATGGCGAAATCGGTCTGAGGCAGCACGCCGGCGAATGATCTATACCCCAGCGAATCGCAGAGAGAGCATCGGAAGCCACGGATGAAACACAGCCCGGCTTAGCCGGAGCCAAAGTCAACAACCACGAATCAAACGAATCCTACGAATCGAAGGCCGCAGTCGGCAGTGGCCACAAAAAGCACGAAGAGACACAAGAAGGACGCCGGTAGCGACCGTGGTCTGCATACGTTTTCGTGGGTCTTTGTGTTTTTCGTGGCCATAAAAATCTTCGCGGTGCGCGAATAAATTCAGCGTTTGCATTACGGATTTGGCAGGCGAGGCAATCTATCCGCATCCGCGCCAGATTGGCTATCTTCCGAATCCGTGAGCATCCGTGTTTCATCCGTGGCTACTCCTCTCCATCCGCGAAGATCCGCGCTATCCGTGCCTGACCTGTAAGCCGGCGGAGCCTGGCAAAGCTTGCCGGTTGCGGGCGAGTTTGCCGGCCGGTGGTACATTTTTCAATTCCGCTCGCTCGCCGGCCGATGTTCAGGGATGCGGGGCATTGTCTTTGACAGTTCCCTTGCACTGGGCGCGCGGTGGGACACCGCGCGACAACACCGGTCGGGTTAGCGCTACGAGGGGCAGGACGACGCTCGCAGCGGAGCGGAGGCTGCGCATCGTGCGCACTACTCGTTACTTCATCGCCGCGGCGCTGTTGGCCGGCGGTCTGTGCGCTGCCTGGCCGTTCCGCCTCGCGCGGCCGACCGTCGCGCTCCCTGCGCCAGACTCCCTGGTTGCCGATGTCACCTTGCGCCGCCAGGATGTCGTCCTCTCGGTCGTGGCCAGCCAGGGGGTTTCGCCCGCGGTAGGTCTGGAGAACGAGCCATCCGCCGCCTGGCCGGGAGTTCCCGATTCCACGAGCAAGCGCGAATGGGAAGCGTTGGGCCCGCCCCCCGCCCTGCCGCGGTGGTTCGACCCCTCGGCTAGCGCGAGCGCCCCTCGCGGCGAGTCTCGCACGGCCTGGCAACCTTCGCCCGTCGCGCCCCTGCCCCAGCGCAGCGCCCCCCGGCAGCATCGCTTGCGGGATGGCGACACGCTCGAAAAACTGGCCGAGCGGTACCTGGGCGATGCGGCGCGGGCGGCCGAGATTTTCGAGGCCAATCGCGATGTGCTGGCAACGGCCGACCTGTTGCCGCTGGGGCGAATCCTGCTCCTTCCGCCGCGCGATTTGAGCGACAACCTCGAGCCGGTCCACCCCGCGACGACCCTCCTCCTGGCGCCGACCGGCAGCTAAGGCAGGCGGTCTTGCGACAAGGTATGATGGTGAGGCCTCCCCGCGCAAGGACCAGCCGCTATCCGCTTGCGGCCCAGGACGACGCGCGCAAAACCCCACCCCAAGGTGTTCGCAATGCTCAGCTCCTGTCTCTTGCTGGCGACCTCCCTCTCGCTGCTGGCCGCGCCGGGGATCGAGCCCGGTACGCAACTCGTCTATCGGGGGACGATGACTCCCGTGAAGGACGACGGCAATCCAGCGGTGAAAGAGTTCGAGCTAGCGGTGCTGGCCACCGAGGCCAACGAGAACGCCTATGCCTTGGCGTGGACGCTGGAAGAGACGGGGCGCGGCGGCTGGACCTGGCTCGACCGGTTCGACCGCTGGAAGGTCGCGGCCGACAAACGCGGCGAAATGCCGACCGGCCCGGCTCTGCGGTACGAGCGGGCCGAGGGAAAAAGCGTAGTCCCCCTGCCGCCGCCGGTATTTGCATCGTCCACGAAAATCGAGAATGACGCCGCCTGGACTGAGGGCCGGCTGGAGTATCGCGTCACCGACGAGAGCGTGAAAGCCGATCGAGTCTGCTGGGAGATCGACGTCCGTAGCGCGTACGGCCACAAGCGAACGCTTTGGATCGACAAGGAACTGCCGCTGGTGGTCGCGGTCAACGAAACCGTGTTCATAGGCCAGGGAGACGAACACACGCTGGTCTTCGAGCTGACCGAGATGAAAACCCTGCCGGCGGAAGCGGCCGCTCGGACGGCTGCCGCCTTTGACGACTGGCTGGAACTGCGTGGGTCGCTCGCCTGGCAGCCACGCGGCTTGCGCGACGAGCTTTCGGCCGACCAGATTCAGACTTTGAAAACCGAGTTGCCGAAAGTCGCCCAGTCGGCCGCGATCGGACCGTTGGCCGCGATCGCCAAGGCGGCCCAGCAGGACACGACCGGTCAAAAGAACCGGGCCGGGGCGCTAGCCGCGCTGCGAGCAGCGATCGTGGGGCGGCCCGTGGGCGAGTTGAAACTGCTCGATCTTGCCGGCCAACCGCTGGCGGCCGACGCCCTGCAAGGCAAGGTAATCGTGCTGCACTTTTGGGAGTATCGCGACACGCCCCTGGAAGAGCCCTACGGGCAGGTCGGCTTCCTCGACTTTCTGTGGCGGCAGCGGCCCGAGGCGGTGGTAATTGGCGTTCACGTCGATCCCCGCCTGGCCGACGCGGAAACTCGCGGCGGAGCGATCGTCGCCGCGCGGAAGCTCAAAGCGTTCATGAACCTCGGCTACCCCGTCACCTACGACGACGGCTCGCTGCTCAAGCGGCTGGGCGATCCGCGCATTGCCGGCGGCAAGCTGCCGCTGTTCGTGGTCGTCGGCAAAGATGGCAAGGTGGCCGAGTATCACGCCGGGCTGTACGACGTGAAAGCCCACGAGGGGCTGGTCGAATTGGACGCGGTGGTCAAGCGAGCCTTGGGCAAGAGCGAGTGATCGCCAGCACTTCCTCGAGCACGCGGCCGTTCGTGGCAATCGCTTCGCCGGCGTGGATCGTGGCGCTCCCTTGCCAGTCGGTGAACGTCCCCCCTGCCTCTTCGATGATCGGCTGCACCGCGGCGGCGTCCCAGACGTTGAGCAGGGGATCGACCATCACCTCGGCCCGTCCCGTGGCCACCAGCAGGTAGCCGTAGCAATCGCCCCAGGTGCGGGCGATGGAGGCGGCCTGTTCGAGCCGGTCGTAGGCCCCGCGCGCGCCGCGCTTGGCGAATGTATCGACCTGCGACGTCACCAACAGGCCGTCCGCCAGCCGCGGTTTTTTTGAAACGCTGGCCCTTTGCGGCACCGATTCGCCACGAACGTGCCAGGCTCCCTCTCCGGCCGACGCATAGACCCCTTCGTCCAGCCCCGGAAGATAGACCGCGCCGACGATCGCTCGCCCTTGGTGCTCGACGGCGACCAGCGTGCCATACAGGGGAACGCCGCTGATGAACGACTTGGTCCCGTCGATGGGGTCGAGAATCCAGTTGTAGTCGCTGCTGCCGTTGGTTCGCCCCAGTTCCTCGCCGAGAATGCCGTCGGACGGAAAAGCGGCGGCGATCCGCTCGCGCAGCAACTGTTCGGCCGACCGATCCGCCACCGTGACCGGCGAGCGGTCGTCTTTCCGCTCGACGGTGTAATTGTCGCGCTGAAAATATTCGAGCGTCAGCCGGCCCGCCTCGACAGCGGCCTCCCAGGCGATTTGCAACCGGTCGCCAATCTCGGCGGAAGCGTGGGTAGCGATGCGACGTGTCATTGCCCCGTAGTGCTTCGTCAGTCCTGAGTTGAGGGGGTAGGACGGGTCTCCCCCCCCC
>JBBDYF010000131.1:0-26772 GCA_040901775.1 Pirellulaceae bacterium
CCGTTGGCGGGCGACTTGCGGGGAAACAGATTGACAACCTGGGTGGTATCGGGAAAGCCGAGCAGGACCGCGCCAGACTTACCCAAGAAAAGGTACTGTACGCCATGCTGCCTGAAAGCATCGCGGATCTCTTCGGCCTGACGATATTCAAATGCGGCCATAACCTAGCCAGGAGGGCAAATTTTCCTCGCACCATTGCCGATATTCCGCCAAGGAATTAAAGGACCGATACGAAGCGTCGTCCAACACCGGCTTGTAGGTCTTGATGAAGGCGTACTTCCAACGCTGCTCGAGGGGCCGACGGGCGGCCGCCTCGAACTCGGCGTGCCACTGCCGTAACTCTGCGTCGGTCGGCTCGAGAAGAGGGGTCATCACAATGCTCCTTCTGGGGCACGTCCATTCTACGCTGCTCCCAAGCTGTCTGTTCCTCGTTCCCACGCGGAGCGTGGGAACGAGGTTGGCTACTTCAAATGCTCATCCGCAAAATCCAAATACGCCTCCCAGTCCTGGCGCGACATGCTGTGCTTCCCCTCGCGGATGAAATAGCCCAGTCGGCTGCTGACGAGCTTCCCCATTTCCGGCTCGGCGTCGGCTGCGATGCCTGGATTGCCATAAAGCTGATAGACCGGGGCCGCCGCCTTGAGCATCGCTAGCTGGCCGCTCGGATTGGCCCATAGGTCTTCCTCGGCGTTGGCATACAGCACGGGCCGCGGTGCGCAGAGGGCAACCAGGCAGTGCTGATCCAGCGGCAGCCGATCGGTTTGCTCGTTGAAGGTCTTGAAATTGCCACTGAACCAGTGCGGGAACGAAGTATTGATCCGCTTTACCGATTCGGCCTTCGGGTCTTTGGTTCGGCTGGGGGCGGTGCCGCCGCAGCCCGCCTGGCTCGGGATGGCCAGCGCGATCCGCTCGTCCATCGCGGCTGCAAGCAGCGCCGTCTTGCCGTTGCGCGAGTGCCCGACGACGGCGATCCGCCGCGGATCGACCAAATCGGGCGTCTCGGTCAGCAGATCGACCACCCGCTGAAAGCCCCAGGCCCAGAGGGCGATCGTCCCCGCGTCGTCGTCGGCCTGTTTTTCCTGGCCCGGCTTCCAAAACGCCGGGCCGATGCCGTCGGTCATGTCGGCCGTATCGGGATCGACGTCGCCGCTATAGAACGACGCCAAGGCATAGCCCCGCTCGATCACCAGGTCGGCATTCCAGACGTCCTTCTGGCTCCCCCGCCCCTTGTCGGTCGCCCGCTCGTTCATCGCCCCCGCGCAGCTATTGCGAACCCAACCTGCGGGCAGCGGAATCTGCGGGTCGTCGAGCAGCGTGTGGTTGCCGCAGAAGTTCATGCCGATGAATGCCGGGGGCGACTTGGCCCCCTTGGGCGTGATCAGCACGACGTGGATCGGCCGCCCGGTGCGCGGCTCGACCGTGTGGATGACAATGTCGCGCACCACCGCTTTGCCGCCAAGCCCCTCGCGCGGCTCCGAGATTTCGTATTCCTGCCGCGTCGGCTTGGCCGGCATCCGGCCATACATGTAGTGCTGAAACAGGGCCTTCAGTTCCGGCTTGCGCTTTGCCTCCCACTGCTCCTTGGTGGCAACCTTGGTGCCGTCCAAAGCGACCAGCGGATCGGGCAGCCCGGCATGGGGCTTGAGCTGATCGACCGGCGGAAAATCGGCGGCAGCGGCGGGCGGCATCTGGATCATCAGCGTGGCACCGAGGCAACAAGCAAAAGCGAACGAGACCGTGTGCGGGAGAGAGCATGGCATGGCGGGACTCCAAGGGGGCGGGTAGTCAGCGCCCCGAGTGTAGTCGAGCGGCGAGCCAATTCCCACGCTCTCGGCAAGAAACAAAAAAACCGGCGGCCTGGAATTTGAAGTTCCAGGCCGCCGGCTGCGTTTCAGACCAGGTTTAGCAAACCGCTTGCGCGGTTGGGGCGACAAGCCCCAGGGCTTGTCGCTGCTACTTCACGGCAGCTACTTCGCTGCAACTACTTCCCTCAACTACTTCGCCGGCGAGGCACAGGTCGGGCAGGGAGCGCGGCACGACGGGGCCGGGCAGCAGACCGTCACCGGCACTTGCTTGCAGACCACCCGCGGGCAGCAGCGGGTGACCGTGTACGGCACCTGCTTCTCGACGCACCGCGGCACCCGAATGGTCTTGGTGTAGTTCACCTGCTTGCAGACCGTATAAGGAATCCGCTTGGTGCAGGTCGTCGGAACCATCCTGCACACCTGGTACGGAACCTGCCGCGTCTGGCACTCCTTCACCATGTGGCAAACCCGGTAGGAGCAGGTCTTGGTCACGGTTTGGGGAACCATCCGGCAAACCCGGTAGGTGCAGGTCTTGGTGACCTTTTGGGGAACCATCTGGCAGGTCCGGTAGGTGCAGTTCTTCACCTTCTGCTCGCGGACCATGTGGCAGACCCGGTAGGTGCAGGTCTTGGTCACTTTCTGGGGAACCATATGGCAAACGCGATAGGTGCAGGTCTTGGTCACCGTTTCCGGCACCATCCGACAGACGCGGTAGCTGCAGGTCTTGGTCACCGTTTCCGGCACCATCCGGCAGGTCGTGTAGGTGCAATTGCGAACCTTCTGCTCCGAAACCATCCGGCAGGTCGTGTAGTTGCAGGTCTTGGTGACCGGCTCGCTGACGTAGCGGCAGACGGTGTAGGGAACCATCTTCCGCACCACTTCCCGCTCGTAGCGGACGCAGTTGATCGTCTTCACCTGCGTTTCCGGCACCCACACCTTCCGGCAAACCGTCCGGGGAGGGCACTGCACGCAAACCGTCTGGCACGCGCCGGGCTGATATACCTGCTTGCAGCAGCAGGGGTCCCAGGTCCAGCAGCCGGGCTCTTGCACGCACTTCTTCACCACCGGGCCAGGAATGGTCTCTTGCTGGGTTTCCCAGCGGCCCGAGCAAACCTGGACTTCCTTGGTGTAGTGGACCGGCTTGCAGATCGTCTGGCAGACTTCTTTCTGGCAGGTCTCATAGACCGGCTTGCAAACGTTGACCGTGTAGGTCTTCGAGTGCGTTTTGTACACCGGCTTGCAGACGTTGTAGCAAATCTGCTTGGTGTGCGTTTCGTACACCGGCTTGCAAACGGTATAGCAAACGTCGCGGGTCCGCGTTTCATATACCGGCTTGCAAACCGTGTAGCAAACGTCCTTGGTCTTGGTTTCCCAGACCGGCTTGCAAACCGTGTAGCAAATATCGCGGGTCTTGGTTTCCCACACCGGCTTGCACACCGTGTAGCAAACCTGCTTGGTGTGCGTCTGATAAACCGGCTTGCAGACGGTGTAGCAAACATCCTTGGTCCGCGTTTCCCAGACCGGCTTGCAAACGGTGTAGCAAACGTCGCGGGTCTTGGTTTCCCAGACCGGCTTGCAAACCGTGTAGTTGCAGGTCTTGAAGTGGGTTTCGTACACGGGTTTGCAAACCGTGTAGCTGCACTCTTTGTAGTGCGTTTCCGAGACGTTCTTCACGCAATCGACCGTCTTGGTGTCATAGACGGTCTCGTAACACGTTTTGTAGCAGGTGTACTGCTGCTTCTCATAGACGGTTTCACGGCACGTTTTCATGACCGTGTGGCATTGCTGTTTGGCCGCGCCATAGCTGGCGGGCTCGGAACAGCCGACGTGCTTGTAGCTCGCCGCGCCGCAACACGAGGCGGCGGCGTTTTGCGCCATCCCCGCGGCTAGCAGCACTGCGATAATCGGCACGCCCCAGAGGGTTTTCATCTTCCATTCTCCTTCGCTGACAGTGACTCACCGTGTAGCTAAAAACTGGTCTGGCGAAACGCTTCGCCCCGTGTTTGCTATGCCCTTCCCGCTTGGTCCCGATCGTCGCAGTTCGCTCCCTGAACTGGTGCAGCCCGCAACCTGGCTGCGAACCAACAGCCCGCTTGGCTGCGTTGGCTGTAGTTCTTTCATCGACAATTTGGGGGAGGTGCTTGAGATGGGGCAGCTAGCGACTCTGCACCTCAAGCGCAAGAGAAATCGGCCTTTCCGCTAGCGGCGGAACGGTCAATTTCGCCAACCGGCATGGGTTCCCAAGAAACGCGCGCCTTTGGCGCCAGTTGGGGCGATTTCCCCAGCGGTACCGCCTGGTCGGCAGGCAGCGATTGTGCCAAGCCGGCAGCAACCGGGCGGGACAACCATCCCCAACGATCCGCAGGTCCGGCGGAAGCAAAGAAATGGATCGTGCGGCCGGCAGCCGACAGAGGATCGGCTGGTGCCCCCCCGGCGTGGGGCGTTGGCGGTGGGTCGCAGCAAGTCGTTGCCACTTCTCGGATAACCGCCGATCGAGGGGCCTCGCGAATGATTTGACGCGCCACACACACTGACCTAGGAAACCTTGAGGCGAATTCTGATGCGTTTTCGCCCGGCTAGCCGGCGGTGTGCGGAGAGAGGCGCGGTCCTTTTCCGGTGCCTGGGCTGGCGAAGTACGTTTTTCTCACACGATTTTGCCGACTCGTCCGTTCGCCGGTCGCCGTCCGGCAAGCGAGTTTGCCCCACCCCGATCCGTTTTTCAGCACGAGGGTTACCCCGATGAAGCGCAGCGCACGTTCCGGATTTACTTTGGTCGAAGTGTTGATCGTCGTGGTGATCATGGCCATCCTGGCCGCCACGATCATCCCGCAGTTCACCGACAGCACCAACGACGCCAAGGTCAGCACGTCGAAGTTCAATCTGCACACCATGCGGTCGCAGATCGAGTTGTACAAGGCCCACCACAACGGCCTCTTGCCCACCGCCACGCTGAGCGAGCTCATCGGGTCCACCGATGTCGATGGCGTTGCGGGTACGGGCACGGCCTTTCCCTATGGGCCCTACATGCGGGAGATTCCCGCCAATCCTTTCAACAACGAAAATACCGTTACGTCGATTGCCGTCGATCCGCCGGCATCCGCGGCGGGAACGGGGGGCTGGCTGTACAATGCCACCACCGGCGGCTTCTGGATCGATCACTCGATACACTACGTCGAGTAGCTGGCTGCCGAAGCGCGGACGGAAACGGTTTGGGTGTAATGGCTCACGAACGGCCCCTGACGGGCCATGGACGGGGGGCCGCTCCCTGCGCGGCCGCCGGCTGGGGGTTGCCTTGTCGCCCCCGCGGCAACGGTTTACAGTACAGGCGCTCCTGCCGCCACGACCGAGCAAGACCCGCCCGCCACCATGGCCGATGCCAAGGACAAGTCGGAAGAAGCCACTTTAGATACGACCGTCCCGAAGGCGGTGGTAAGCCGGTTGAGCCTGTATCTGCGCGAGCTGCAGCACTTGGTGCGCGACGGCCACGAAACGACCAGCTCCACGCAACTCGGCCGCCTGCTGGGGTTTACCGACGCCCAGGTGCGTAAAGACCTGGCCTACTTCGGCCAGTTCGGCTATCCCGGCATCGGCTACCGCTGCCACGAGCTGATCGACGCCGTTAAGGGAATTCTGGGAACGAACCAGCCCTGGTCGCTGGCGATTGTCGGCCTGGGCAACCTGGGCCGGGCCTTGATGGGCTACCGCGGGTTTCAGCACCAGGGCTTCCGCATCGTCGCGGCCTTCGACATCGACCCCGCCAAGGTGGGTGGCAGCGTCGAAGGGGTGCCCGTGCATCATCTGGACGACTGCTCGCGCATCGCCCGCGAGCACAACATTCGCCTGGCGATCGTCGCGGTCCCGTCGCCGGCCGCTCAAAAAGTGGCCGACGCCCTGGTGGCGGCGGGGATCAACGGCATTCTGAATTTCGCCCCGGTGACGCTCAATCTGCCCCCCCAGGTGCGCACGATCGGGGTGGATCTGGCGATCGAGCTCGAGCAATTGTCGTTTGCGGTGGTGAACCAACTGCCCAAGGCGTGAGTCTTGTCTGGCGGAAGGCGGCGGGCCCGCCGGCGAAGCGCTCCACTCCCGTTGCCACGGCGGCCGGAGCGTCTAAAATGCGCACCCCGTAGGACGGATTTCCAATCCGTCAGAAAACGAGAATTGCCGATCGGGGATGGTGTAATGGTAGCACAGCAGATTTTGATTCTGCTTGTCCAGGTTCGAATCCTGGTCCCCGAATTTTTCCTTCTCTCGGCCTGAAGGCCTGGTCCTGGCGGTCAATCACTCGAATATTCAAGCACTTGCAGGATCGGGCGCTTAATCAATTGGTAGGCCATCATGCCCAGGACGAGGGCTGCCAGCGAACCGACAGCCACGGACATCCAAACCGGCCCGATGGTGTATCCGAGCCAGTTGAGCAGGTCCTTCATTCCCGAGCGACGACCGGATGCCTCGTAGCCCGGTTCGCAGATGGTGGTGAAGTAGATGAAGAAGCCGCCAATCACCCCAATCACAGCCAGGATGAACAGAGGACTTTGCATCACCGACCACGCGTCAGCTTCCTCTTCCCTTCGGGTGCCACCGAGATGCCGCTCGATCGCAGCAAAGACTTCTGCCTGCTCTTTTCCTTCCGGAACCTTGGTTCTTTTATGGTTCCGATCGAATAGCGCAAGCTGATTCAAGTCTTTGGCATAGGTCGCCTTAGAGATTTCGCCGGGCGCGAGATGAACTGCTTTGGGCAACTGCTGCAACATCGCAGCGGCTGCGTTGGGCGAGCTGTTGGCGGTTGCCACCACCTCCACCCACCGCTTGTAGTCCTTCAGCTTGCGAACGAGCGTGATTCCTTCCGGCGACACATGCGCGATGTGGTACTTCTTGTCATCCCCTATGCCTTCTTCCCACGACACCAGGGTTCCCGGAGCACCCACTTTACCAGTAACGTTCGCCATGCAATGAGTTCTCCGCAATAAATGAAGTACCGACGGTAAACCGACGGTCTGATTGTCCAGATTTCACAGTGCGCTTGCAACTAAAGCGGGTTGAGAATTGCGAAGGATGTGGACCGAGGGGCTAACAAACAAGAAGGGACGAATGATGACCCAGAGCAATTCGAAGCCGAACGCTAAGGCCAAGAGCGAGTCGCGCGCGGCGAGCCACGCCCAGCCGGCCACCAAGTCCAAGTCTCCGCCCAAGGCAGATTGGCGCGGCCAGACCCTGGACCGCGTGCGGGCGCTGATCCTGGCTGCCGATCCGGAGATGATCGAGGAGGTGAAATGGCGAAAGCCGTCGAATTCGATGGCGGGGGTTCCGGTCTGGTCGCACGCGGGAATCGTCTGCACAGGGGAGACATACGCGAAGGTCGTGAAGCTCACGTTCGCCCGAGGGGCCAGCCTCCCAGACCCAGCGGGCCTCTTCAATTCCAGCCTGGCAAGCAGCACGCGCCGGGCGATCGACATCCGCTAAGGGAAGACGATCGACGCGGCCGCGCGGCAGGCGCTCGTGAGGGCCGCGGTGTCTTTGAATGCCGCGGCCCAGAATGCAGTGGCCAAGAAATGGTAGCCGCTCAGGGGGCGGATCACACACGAACGGGAGAGAGCCTTGTTTAACCCGTAGCCGGAGGCGCAGGCTTGGGCGGGCGGAACGACGACAGCCGATTTCAACGCCCAGCCGCGAAGCTCGGAAATGCCGCAGAGAGACCGGCGGGGCTCGGGAGGGCGAGGCTCCTGACCAGCCGCGTGTTCTTGGGAGGGAGCCACGGATGGAACACGGCCCGGCATAGCCGGAACCAATCTCGGTCAGAACGAAAGAACCGCGGATGGCGCGGATCTTCGCGGATGGAGAGGAAAGCCACGGATGAAACATGGATTTTCCTGATTTGCAGGCGAGGCGATCTGTCCTCATCCGTGCGATCCGAGGAATCCGCGGTTTTGCTCTTGAAATCTGCGCAGGGCGCGCGGAAACTCAACGTTTGTATTACAGATGAAACACGGATGGGAGACGTAGGGCGCAGCCTTGTCGCTGGTGCGACGCAACCAACCCTACCGCCGCTCGCCCTTGAAATGGTGGGCGATCTTTGACACCGCGTGACCCGATGACCCATCATCCTGTGTGACGAGATTCCACATCGAACTTGCCGGATCACCGTGAGTCAAGCTGTTTAAAGAGCGTGTGATCTCCGGACCACAGTTGGGAAAATGTGCGCCACCCATCTCATTGAACATTCGAGAAAGGCTTGGCCGCTCTTTGTGGCTCCAACCGCAGTTCCAAATTTGAAGCTTTTCAGGAAAACGATGCGCTGATGCAGACGAGCGAATCGGCCGAGGAGCGACGGGATTTTCGCCGAGAGATCGCCTCGCTTCGCCGTATCGTAGGAGTGCTCGCCATAGCGTTGCTGTTTCAATGGGTGTGCCACTTTCTGACGGGACTAGCGCTCGTCGCTTGGTTACAGACGGCAAATGGCGGCCCTGCCTCTCGGATTCTTGATTCCGCTAATTTACGGTTTCTTGTGTGTTGCGGTTTCCGCAGTAGTTTCGCTCAGCGTGGGAGCCTATGGCGTTTGGCTAATTGTTCGACCGACCAGCCGCTAAAGCCGTAAACCCAGGTGGGTCCGACTTCGCGGCCAAACGACATCGCAAGGGCCGCTAGACCTTGGCCTGCGAGGGCGCACCCACCCCCGCTTACTTCTCCACGGGCAGCTTCAGCGTGAGCCGTTTCCCTTCCCGCAGAATCTCGACCGGCACTTCGCCCGTGGAACTGCGTTTGAGGGCGTACACCAACAGATCGGTCTCGCGCTTCAGGTCGGTTCGGCCGTCGAACGAGACGAGAATGTCGCCCGCCTTGAAGCCGGCCCGCTTGGCCCGGTCGTGCGGGGCGTATTGGCCGACGTGCTGCACCTTGAGCGCCATGCCCGCCTGGGGTGCCTTTTCCTTGCCGCGCAGCTCGTCCGACATGTTTCTGGCGAACAGCCCGCCCAAAGCCATGCGTCGAAGCTGCCAGCTCGAGGCCCGCCAGGCAATGTCGTCCTGCTGTCGCCAGCCGGTGGGCAGTTCGAGCGTCAGCCTGGCGGACTTGCCTGCGCGGTTGACATTCGCTGCCACCGAGCCACCGTCGGCCGGCACATGGTGCAGCACCCACTGCACGTCGGCCAGCGAGAGCAACGGCTGGCCTTCGAGCGATTGAATTTCGTCCCCGGCCTGGAAACCGGCCTTGGCGGCCAGCGACTCCGGCTCGACCCGCAACACGGTCGCCCGCTCTTTGGGATCGAGAATCAAACCGAACGCCTTGGGGTGCGGATATTGGAAGAGCACCTGCTGGGGAATCGTTCCGCTCTGCTCATGGTGAAACTGCCGCTGGGCATCACCGATCTGATGGCAATGGATGCAGCTTTGCACGACGTTGCCCTGGTAGTTGAGCTGCGAGCCATACTTTTCCTTCAGCGTGGGAAACTTCTCGGGCGCGGCGAACTCGGGCGCGGGCCCCCGCTTGGCGGCAAGCTGCGATTTGTTCCGCGGATAGCCGGCGTGCAGTTCGAGCGCCCCTTCGAGCGCCTTGGCCAAGCCTTCGAGCGAGACGTCGTCGGCCCAATGCTTTTGGTCCGAACGGGTGCCGTAGCGGCCGTAAATGGTTTTGTCGGCGTTGAACATGAAGACCGCGAACGACTGGTCGGTGTCGAACTGAAACAGCGACAGGTCCAGGCCATTGGTCGAGACCACGCGCACCCGGACGAACTTTTCGAGCAGCGACTGCAATCGCTCGTCCTGCTCGACCAGGTCGTCGTCGAGCTTGACGCATTCTTCGCAGGGGATGCAGCGCATCACGACCAGCAGCGGCTTGCCTGATTGTTTCGCTTCGGCAAAGCCTTGGGCCAGATCGTTATAGATCCAAAAGCCGTCGGCTTCGACTTTGACTTTGTCGTCGCGGACTTTTTCTTCACGGGTTTGAGCACACAAGTTGCCGGCGACCAACAGCGCGGCGGCAAATGCGATCGAGGAGAACCTGGTCATGGTGGGCCTTTCCAATCGGTGGGAATGTCTGGCAGTAGCAGCCCACGGAATATACCGTGTAGCGCGGAAGAAATCCAAGGCGCACGGCTCGAAATCGCCCGAAAAACGCGCGTCGCCCGCTTATCGCCGGCCCAGCCACTGCGCCAAGGCCACCACCAAGCTGGCGGCAATCGTCAGCAGCATCGGGCCCGCCAGCAGGCCAATCATGCCGACCAGATGCATGTGCGGCTGCCCTTCGTTGCCGCGCAAAAAGTAATAGAGCGGGGCGCCGAACAGCGACATCGCCAGCATCAGCACCATCAGCCCCAGCAGCGAGAACTGAAATCGAGGTCGGCGGAGAACTTTGGCGGATGGCGAGGCATCGGTCACGCGAATCATGCCTGTGTGCAGTGGTGCGAGGGGGTGTGCAGCCCGGTAATCCGCGCGATCACGTCGTCGTGCGTCAGCGGCGGACCAACCGGCAGAATGACGTAGGCCGCATGCGAACAGCAGCCGTCGAGAATGATTTGCCGGTTGTTCGGGGCGCTGAAACCGGCTTCGCAAGGTTCGTGCCCGTGGATTAACAGTTCGGCGCCAACCTGGCGAGCGAAGGCTTCGGCATTGGCGGCCCGAAAATCTCGGCCCCACACCAGGCGGAAAACGGGCGTGCCGCTTTTGTAGTCCGCGATACACAGCGGCCGCTCGAGCACCGACACGTCGAACGGCTCGCGATCGCAACGGTCGGGAAGGCTGTGGCTGATAAACACTCCACTGGACGTCCGCACGGCCAGCGGACAGGTAGCCAGGAACTGCAAATACGACGCGCGGACATCGTCCCCCGCGGGGCCGTACATTTCGTTGATTCCGCAGCGGAACAGCAGGTTCAGCATCCGCCGCGATTTGCTGATCGGAAAGTCGCCCAGCTCGGCCAGTTCGTGATTGCTCAGCAGAAAATGGAACCGGTCGGGATATTCCGTTTTCAGACGGGCGCAATCTTCGAGCAGCAGGTGCGACATGCAGCCGCCGTCGCCGCCGGGATATTCCGGGCCACCGTGGCAAACCTCCTGCATCAGCAGGTGCCGCCGCGGGTGATTGTCGAGATCGGCAATCGCCAGCAGCTTGGCAAAGTTGAGCCGGTTGCCGTGCAAGTCGGCGACGATCATCAATTCGTCGGCGTTGGCGGGCGAAAGCCGCACCACGTTCCCCTGCCGGCCGGGACAGGCGCGATTTTGCTCCGCCGCGCGGCGGCACACGTCGATTACGGCGGCGGCAACTTCGGGCGCGGCAGGCATGGCGAATTAAAGGCTCCTGACAAAAACGAACTCCGCCTAAAGCCAAGCGGCTCGAGCGGGGCTACCAATTATAGGCTTTCGGCCGCCAGCGGACCAATCGGCCGGTGGCTTCCCTTCAACCCCTACATCCCCACCGCCGAAGTCCGCGGAACGACGGACTCTTGCCGGGCTCCTTCGACGCCAGGCAAAAACGTCCTAGATTTGCTGAACGTTCATACGGCTCGCGCCGAGGGTGGCAAACATGTTTGACCGACGTAAATCTTACCGAATGCCCGTTCCCGACGGACGCGAAGTGGCGCTCTTGAGAATCGGCCGGCGCGAGGTGCCCGTCTCGATCCAAGACGAATCGTCGGGCGGCCTCTCCGTCCTGTGCAGCCGCAATGCCCAGGTGGTGGCCAGCGCCACACTGGAACTGCGAACCGCCGGCGGAGCTCACTATGTGAAGGTGATTCGGGTGCAAATCCTGCCGGAAGGCAAGCTGGTCGGACTCGAACGCGGACCCGAGGCGCCCAAGCGGGAAAAGCAGCAAGCCAAGGTCATGCGTCGCACCCTGGTCGCGGCGGTGATCGTTGGGGTACTCTCCGTTCCCGCCGCAACGGCCCTCTTTTCGCTTTGGAAGTCGCCAAAACCTCCCGCCGAATCCTCTGCGACGGAGCTGGTTTTCACGCAGGAAAGCTCGGCTGCCAGCGCGCCGTAAATGCCGCGAATGCCGATTCTTTCAACTTTCGCGAATGTGCCGCCGATGAGGACTGTAAGGCGCGCTTTCCCGGCTGGTCCAGCGCGATCCGCCGGCACTGGTCCCGCCGACCGAACCCGCTCCCGACGGGTTCTGACCCAACAAGACGGAAGGAACTACGAGCCATGCGAGCTTGCTTTCTGGCGATTGCGGCCCTGTTGATCGTAAGCGGCGTCGGCTGCCGCGGTATGAACCTGGCCCACAACAACTGCGATTGCGGCGGCCACGGCGGAGGCGGCCACGGCGGATTGGCACAAGGCGGACAGGGAGGAGGCGGACATGGCGGAGGCGGCCCGCTGCACGCCGGCACGCGGGGAACGCCCGGCTTCCCGCACCACCATCAATCGCGCGAATACGCCGGCCCACAAGGCCCCTCGACCGCGCAGGTCGGCTATCCGTACTATACGACGCGCGGCCCGCGCGACTTCCTGGTCGATAACCCGCCCACCATCGGCCGGTGACCAAGTCGACCGGTAGCTGGCGAGCTACGGCTGCTTGAGCACCGCCAGCCGACTTGCCTTCGAGCCGCCGCCGCGCCACAGGTCACGACGTTTCGCTAATCGCGCGTTTTTTTCTTCGTCCGCCAGTGATTACGAATTCGGTAACCCGTTCCACCAGCGAAACTTGCAGCGGCAATCCAATCGTTGATCGCCGCCCGGCTTAGAAGTGGTAGAAGACTTAAGCCGCCCGCCATTTTTGCTCCATCTTCCCGGCCGAAAACCGCCGCTGAAAACATTCCCACGCACATCCTCGCACGCCGCGAATCCGGCGCGCACCGGTCGCCCGGAAAACTGAACGGAATTGTATCAATGTCTGTGCGCTATGTCAAGACGTTCACTATGCCAAGTCCGAGTGCCTGGGGCTGTAAAGAGAAGGGCGCACTACAAAGGGAATCGCATCGGGGACTTCGGCAGGTCGAAGTTGAGCCAGTGGCGGACGGGCTGGACATTCTCATCGTCCGCAGCCAGTTTCACAAGCTTCATATTCTCGCAAGCTGGCGGCTGGCATGATAGGCTGCTGCCCGGGGGCAGAGCGTTCGGCGGCACTCTGCAAGTGAGTTTTAAGCGCAGCGCCCTTTGGTTGACGCGGGGTCGCTTCGTGTCGGGAGAATGACTTGTGGGATTGGATACGGCATCGGTAAAGTTTTTGTGCGCAGCCAGGTCGCTGGGCCTCGACTTCACCCGCACGGCGATGATCGGTCGGCAATCGTTTTATCCGGATGCCGGCAGCCTGAAGCGGGTGTTCTCCGTGCTGGGCATTGACCACGATGCGGAAAGCCTTTTGCGAGAGAATGAATTCAGCGAGCGATTCTTTGAGTTGCTAGGAGCCAAGGAAGTTGCCTCGCTGGACTACTCGACCTATGAGAACGCCACCGTTATTCACGACATGAACGCGCCGATTCCCAGTGAGCTGAAGCAGCGGTTTTCCGTGGTTCACGACGGCGGCACGATCGAGCACGTCTTCAATATTCCCCAGGCGTTCAAGAACTGCATGGAGATGGTCGCAGTCGGCGGCCACTTCACGCAAGTCAACGTTGCCAACAATTACATGGGGCACGGCTTTTGGCAGGTCAGCCCGGAACTGCTGTTTCGAATCTTCTCGCCACCCAACGGTTTTCAGACGGAAGCGGTGCTGCTGCACGAGGTGGTGCCGGGCGGAGCCTGGTATGTAGTGGCTGATCCTGATCAGGTCCGCGCCCGGGTGGAACTGTGCAACTCCAATCCAACCTACGTGATGACGATCGCAAAGCGGATCGCCAGCACGGAGATTTTTGCCACGCCTCCCCTGCAGAGCGACTACGTCGCACTCTGGGACACTACCCTGAACCCGCCGCCGGAACGCGTCTTCCCGGCGCCAACCGGCTGGCGCAAGTACGTGCCCCGTCCGGTCAAGGAAGCCGCCAAGTCGGCCCTCAGGGGAATGTCTCTTCTCGACGGCAAGCCGAAGCTGAAGCGTGGATTCGGCGAATCGTGCTACCGACAAATCGACGAAGAGGTTCTGCTTCACGGCCGGCTCGGCGAATCGTTGCCGACGACGCCTGCTCGGATTTCGCCCGATGCGCAATGACGAGGCCTTACGGACTGCCGGCGGGGACCGAAACGGTGATCTCGCGCGTCGCGGCGTTTTGGGCGGTGACGGTGGCAAAGTCGAGCTTGGCGACCAGCGCGGCAAAGTCGCCCACCGGGCCGACGAGCAGTTGGCGGCGGCCATTGATTTTCAGCCCCATCGTCGAGGTCACGCCGTCGATCCGACGGACGGACGCCAGGAAGGCGTCGTATTCGGGCGTTCCCGACTCGGGACCGTCGGCCAGCACGAGCGTGACACACCGATTGGCCCCGCCCACGCGGGCGATAAAGTCGGCCTTGCGCTGCTCCATCTGCTGGGCCGGGCTGCCGCCGCGCGGGCCGCGAGCGACGCCCCCAAACGGAGGCCGCCCCGGCTGCGGGCGTGCAGAAGGCTGGGCCGAGCCGCCGCCGGCCGCCGCACTGAATCGGGCCGGGTCAATCGTCAGTGTGAAGGTGGCGGTGGCATCGTCGCGGTTGGAAATGTCGCCGAACGTAATGCTTTTCACGAAGCGATCGAAGTCGGCGACCGGCGACAGAACTAGTTTATACGTCCCGTCGCTTTCGATCACCGATTCGGCCTGGCTCGCCCCGGCAAGTTGCTTGAGGCGTTCGGTCATCGGCCGATGCTGCTCGCCCAGCGCCTTGTTGTTGACCAAAGTGACCGTGGCCTGCGAGCCGGCCGTGCGCAGCGCGCTCGACAACATAAACGGATTGGTTTGCAGCTCGGGATAGGCGGCCAGGGCCTCGGCGAGTTGCTCGTTCATCCGCTTGCTTGCCTCGACGCCCAACATTTTGGTCGCCGCGCCGCTCGCTTCCCACATCCGCGCCTCGGCCGCCTCGTACGCCTGCTTGTACTTCGCGGGAACTCCCCCGGGTGGCTTGTCGCCCCCCTGTTCGGCCACTTTGGTGAGTGCCGCGTGGCGATCGCGCTCGATCTCGACGAAGTCTGCCTTCGCCTTTTGAAAGTCGGCCTCGGTGTGGGTCGTGGCCAGCAGCTTGGCCTGGGCTTCGTAGGTCTGGATCAGCTCGACCCAGGCTTCGTCGAGCGGCGACTCCGCCGCGGGAATTGCCCCTTCGCCCTCGTGCTGCGCCGTGTCGAGGCTCGGCATCCAGCAGCCGGCGCTAGGCACTAAGTAGAGAACCAACAACAGGGTTAGCCTCCGGCCAGGCGACGGTGTCGAACAAACCACGGAATGAACCATCACGATCTCTGCGTTGAGGGGTGTATCGAAAATGAGAATGGATGAGGCTTTCGCAGTTCTGGAACTGCCGAATGACCAACTACAGTTTATTGGCCCGCCTGCTACCAGCCGGCCGATCCGTTCGGGCGTGCGGGCGACGAACGTTGATTGTAGCCGGGCAGCGCAGTTCGTGCCGCTGCGGCATGGTAAAGTAACCGTCGTTTTCAGGCCACGCTCCACCCGTTTCAACCAAGCCATGCAATTCGCCGTACTGCGCGCACTGCCCCTCGCGGCGCTGGCCGTCGCCTTGCACTCTGGTACCAGCCGGGCCGATTCGCCCGCCGGCGGATGGAAGTCGGTTGAAACCCTGCAAGCTGCCGAGGCCCACCAGGGAGCAGCCGCTGACGAAACGTTCGCCTACGCCATTACCAACGCCAAGGTGGCCAAGTACGACCGCCGCACGGGCCAGCGAGTGGCGGTCAGCACCGGGCCGGCCAAGCATCTGAACAGCGGCGTTTTCTGGCAAGGCAAGCTGTTTCTCGCCCACTCGAACTATCCGCGCACGCCCGAGCAGAGCGAGATCAAGGTTCTCGATCCCGACTCGATGCAGCTTGCCACGTTCCACGATTTCGGCAATTTCGGCGGCAGCCTCACCTGGGCCTGCGAGCGCGACGGCCAGTGGTGGTGCAACTTTGCCCGCTACGGCGACGACAACGGGGAGACGTTCCTCGCGCGGTTTGACGACCGGTGGCGCGAACTGGGCCGCTGGACCTATCCGCCCCAGGTGCTGCGACAGATCGGCAAAATGAGCCTCTCCGGTGGGATGTGGTGGAACGATTCGCTGCTGGTGACCGATCACGATCACCCGCGGCTCTACCGGCTGCAACTTCCCAAAGCGGGGACCGTGCTAGAATTCATCGACACGCAGCCCGCCCCCTTTACCGGCCAGGGAATCGCGCTCGATCCCAAAACGGGCGGGCTGATCGGCATCGACCGCGTCAAAAGACAACTGATCTTCGCCTCGCGCGAGGCGGACTGACCCAACATGAGCAAAGGAACGATTCGGATGAAGGCGAAACACGCGGGCCGCACGCTTTGGAACCTGCTGCTAATCGGCTGCTACGGACTGGTGCTACTATTGGCAGCCGAGCCGGGTGAAGCGGCGCCTGCCGATCGGCACGTCGTCGTCATTAGCCTCGACGGCTTGGCGGCGTTCCTGCTCGACGACCCCAAAGCGCCGCTTCCCACGCTCCGCAAGCTGGCCCGCGAAGGGGCGGTCGTCGATGGCGGGATGCTGGTCTCGAACCCGTCGGTCACCTGGCCCAACCACACGACACTGGTCACCGGCGTGCGACCCGAAAAGCATGGAGTGCTGGCCAACGGGGTGCTGGTTCGTGGCGGCGTGGGCGTGCCAGTTTTTATCGATGGCCACAAAGACAAGCAAGAATTGGTGCGGGGGACCACCGTGTACGACGTGGCCCACGCCGCCGGCCTTTCGACCGCCGAGATCAACTGGCCCTGCACGCGGGGTGCCAAAACATTGGGGGACAGCTTTCCCGACGTTCCCAATTCCGTGGCCAACAGCACGCCGCGGCTGATCGAGGAGTTGGTTGCGGAGGGCCTCTTGAAGGACGGCACCGATCAGTCGTTTCGCGCCCAAAGCTCCGTCGGTCGCGACTACATCTGGACCCAGGCCGCCTGCCATTTGATCCGCCGCCGCCAGCCAAACCTGCTGCTCTTGCACTTGCTGAACGTCGATGGCACCCATCATGCCGAAGGGGCCCAGTCGTCCCCCGGATACACGGCCAACGCCTATGCCGACACGTGCGTCGCCCGCGTGCTGGCGGCGCTCGACGAGGCGGGCATCCGCGAGCGCACGACCGTGATCGTGGTATCCGACCACGGCTTCGCCCTCACGCCCAAAGCGGTTCGTCCGAACGTCATCTTGCGGCAGCAAGGGCTGCTGACGGTCGGGCCGAAGGGGAAGCTCGAGGCGGCTCAGGTCCACGTCGTTTCCGAAGGGGGCATCGGCCTGGTCTATTGCACCGATCCAGGCACCGTGGTGGCCGATCGCGAGCGGGTCAAAAAGCTGTTCCTAGGCCAAGAGGGAATCGCCGACGTACTTTCTCCCGAACAGTTTGCCGAATATGGCCTGCCACACCCCCGGGCCTACGGCCCCGCCCCCGACCTGGTGTTGGTGGCCCAGGATGGCTACGCCGTCTCGGGATCGGCCGAAGGGGAGACGCTGGTTTGCACCAACACCGAGGGGCGCACGTCGCTCGGCTCGCACGGCTTCCTTTCGACCTTGCCCAAAATGAATGCGCTGTGCATCTTGTCGGGCGTGGGGGTTCGCGCGGGCGTCCACCTGAAAGATGTCGAGAACATTGACGTGGCCCCCACGGTGGCCCGCCTCTTGGGGCTGAGCGATTTTTCCGCCGACGGCAAGGTTTTGGCAGACGCTTTGCGGTAGTACGCAGCAGTCTCGCTGTCCCCCAATCGCATCCGCATTGGGCCGCTGCTCGGCGAGATTTTCCACCAGTACACCCAGCAGGGCTCGAACCTGCAACCTTCGGTTCCGAAGACCGATGCTCTATCCAATTGAGCTATGGGTGCGCGGCGGGAGAGGCTCGCTCTCTCGCAGGATGTTCAGATTAGCACATCGCCTGGGCGTCGCAAGCCTGCGAAAATCGGCCGCCGCCGACCGTGAGCGGCCGGCTGGTATAGCTCCACTTCATCACTAATTTGAGCGCCACATGGGGAATTCCGGTCAGCCCAAGTCGCAACTACTTCTCCTTCTTCGCCATCCATTCGCGCGTCCCGTTTCGCCGCTAGCAACCGCTCGACGGAACTACTTTTTCCGCACGTTAATGTGGCCAAAGTCGAGCAGCCCTTCGCGCAGCGCGTAGTCCAGGCTGTCGTAGGAATAGCCGTCGGGTCCAAGGATTTGCACGCGGAAGCGGTCGCGTCCCTTGCTCCCTGCTTCGACCGTCACCACAAACGTGTAGCCCGCCCGGCCGTTCAATTTGGCGGTGCCGCGCAGCGATGCCAGGTTGCCGTCTTCCTCGACGCGAACCTGCGTCAACTCGGTGCTTTCCAGGTAGATGCGGTTTTGCAGGTCGAGGAAGCGGAACTGCCCATGCAGCCGCAGGCCGTGCCGCGACTCCTGAGCGTGCACGTTGATAAAGAAGCTTCGCAGCCCTCGATCGAGCGCTCCGATCCCGTTGATCTTTCCGGCCGTCGATTCGGTTGGGGCTGCGGTGACGCTGAGCGAAACCACGACCGGGGCGCTGTTTGCCGCGCCGTCGCTGGCCCGGTAGGTGAAGCTGTCGCTCCCCGTGAAGCCGGCGGCGGGAACGTAAGTGAACGAGCCGTTGGGGTTGAGCGTCAGCGTGCCATTGGCGGGGCCGGTCACGACCGCGGCCGTCAGCGAGTCGCCGTCGGCGTCGGTATCGTTCGCCAGCAGGCCGGGGGCCGCGACGACGAGGGGCGTCTCATGCGGCGTGCTGTAGCTATCGGCAAGTGCGACAGGAGCGTCGGGAAGGGGTGTAACTTCGATCGTCACGACGGCGGGAGCCGACTGCGCCGTGCCGTCGCTCGCCCGATAGGTGAAGGTGTCGGTCCCGTGGAAGTTGGCCGCGGGGGCGTAGGTCAACGAGCCATCGGGATTGAGGGCCAGCGTGCCATGACTGGGACCGCTGGCGAGCAAGGCCGTCAGCGCGTCGCCGTCCACGTCGGCGTCGTTGTCGAGCACGCCGGGTAGAACGAGTGCCAGGGGAGTATCTTCGAGCGCGGTAAAGAAATCGTCCACTGCCGTCGGTGCATCGTTCGCCGGGGTGACTGCAATTGCGAAGGTCGCCGCGCTCGAATCGCCACCGCCGTCGCTGGCCCGGAACGTGAAGCCGTCTGAACCGCGGAAATTGGCCGCCGGCGTGTAGGAGAACGCGCCGGTCGCGGCGTTCAAATCGAGCGTGCCGTAAGCCGGGCCGGCGACCACGCTGTAGGTGAGCGAATCGCCATCGATATCGGTTGCCACCAGTTGCCCGCTGGCCGTCGTATCTTCGTTGGTTGCCAGCGAATCATTTTGGGCGACCGGGACGTCGTTGACCGGGTTGACCGTGATGGTCACCGTGGCGACGTTGCTGTCCACTGTGCCGTCGTAGGCCCAGAATGTGAAGCTATCGGGGCCGTTGTAGTTCGCTGCCGGCGTGTAGGTGAACGTGCCGTCGGCATTGACCACCACCCCGCCGTGAGCCGGGCCGACGACCACGCTGTAGGTGAGCGAGTCGCCATCGATATCGGCCGCGGCGAGTTGCCCGCTGCCCGCGGTATCTTCGTTGGTCGCCAGCGAGCCGCTATTGGCCACCGGCAAGTCGTTCACCGGATTGACCGTGATGGTGACCGTGGCGACGTTTGAGTCGTCCGTGCCATCGTTGGTCAGGTAGGTAAACGTATCCGTCCCGTGGAAATTGGCGCCCGGCGTGTAGGTGAAGGTGCCGTTCGCATTTGGCACCAGCGCGCCGTTGGCGGGACCGCCGACCAGGACCGGCGTTAGCGTGTCGCCGTCCAGATCGCTGTCGTTGCTCCGCACGTCGATCGTAACGGCCGTGTCCTCGTCCGTATCGGCGCTGTCGTCCACCGCCACCGGGGCGTCGTTGACCGGGTTGACCGTGATGGTCACCGTAGCGACGTTCGAGTCGGCCTGGCCGTCGCTGGCCCGGTAGGTGAATGTATCCGTCCCGTGGAAGTTCGGATTGGGGACATAGGCGAACGTGCCGTCGCCGTTCCAGGTGAGCGTGCCGTTCGCCGGACCGCTGACAAGGGCGGCCGCGGGAAGCATGTCTCCTTCGACGTCGGAATCGTTTTCCAGGACGCCGCCGGCGGCGCCAAACGTTGAATTGAATGTGATCGTGCCGTGGAGCGGCGGCTCCAGGGTATCGTCGAAGTTGTGGCCCTGTTGGATGAACGAGGCCGCGAAACGCGTCACCGTGCCGGCCGCCGCGCCGTAGGCGACATCGTGGACGACAAAACTCCCCTTTAAACGGTTCAGGCCGCGTCCGTAACCGGAAACATCCAGGCCCGGCTCGGTCGCTGTCTGGAACGGAAAGCGAGTTGCGCCTAGGTACACGACTGGCGCGAGCGGCGCATTGCCCGGAGCTGCGAAATTCAGAGACCACCGCTCGACAGCGCCTGGCGGATCGACCACAACCTCGACCCCATTGTCAAAGTTCGTCCGGGCTCCGAAGAGCGCGGTGGTGGCGATAAAATCCCAAGTCAGCCCTTGCCCGATGAAGTCGCCTCGTTCGCTGACCATGTGCAGCCGCGAAATCGGCGCAACGCCAATCAGCAGGCTCCCGTCCTCGGCGACGGCATATGCGTCGGCCACTGCCAGGGGGGCGTCGTTGACCGAAGCGACCGTAATGTCGACAACGCCGACTTCGGACGCTCCCTGGTTGTCGGTCACCCGATAACCAAAGAAGTCGTTACCGTGATAGTTGGGGGCGGGCGTGTAGGTCCACGTTCCGTCGGCATTCACGGTTACAGTGCCGTGCGTCGGGGCGAACTCGGGCGGCGACGTGAACGTAAACGGGTCGTTCTCTGCATCTACTGCGGACAACTGCCCGTTGATTGCCGTGTCTTCGTCGGTCGTAACGCGAGTAACGATCGGCGTGGGACGCGGCGCGTCGTTGACGGCGGCCACTGTGAACGTGACGGTCGCCACATTCGAGTCGGCCGCGCCGTCGCGGGCCCGGTAGGTGAAACTGTCGGTCCCGTTGAAGTTGAAACGCGGCCGATACGCGAAGGAACCGTTCGAGTTCAAGGTCAAGGTGCCGTTCGTCGGGCCGCTGACCAACGTCGCCGTCAGCGGGCTCCCGTCCGCGTCGCTGTCGTTCCCCAGGACACCGGGCGCGGCAACGTTGAGGATTGTGTCTTCATCGGTGGCATAACCGTTGTCGGCCGCAACAGGCGCTGAATTGCCCTGCACCTCGAAGGCCCCGATATCCACCCCGCCCCCCACCGGCCGCGGCAGGCCCCGCTGGTCGGTCGTCGGGGCGGCGGCCGTGTTGCGGCCGCGGTCGATCGCGGGGCTGCCCGACAGCAAGGCGTGGGTCTGGGTCGGGCCGCCATTGCTGGCCAGCGGACCCAGCCGAGGATTGATCGGCGCGGTAAGGCCGCGCTGATCGTCCGGCTGGGAAAAACCTCCCACGCCGGTGCCGTTGCCGACCAGGTTGCCGCCATTACTAATGAAGGTTCCAATTGCGTCGCCGCTGGTTGTGGTTCCGAAATTGCCGGCGATCAGGTTGTTCTGAAACCGAGTGCCGGAGTGGCCAAAGCGGTTGTCGATGCCGCCGACGCCCGCTAATCCGCGATTCGCCGTGATCGTGTTGTTCACGAACGTGGACCAGGCACCGACGTACGCCCCTCCTCCCTCCCCGGCGATGTTGCCGGAGAAGGTGTTGTTGACGATTTCGTGCGGTTGGTTGACGGCTGCTGCCGGCAGGTAGATGCCGCCGCCGTCTTCTTGCGCCACGTTTCCCACGAGCGTAGAGCTACGCACGATGATCTTGTCGTTGGCAATGATCGCGCCGCCGAAGCCTGCCTCGTTCCCCTGAAAGGTCGTTCTCTCGATCCTCATGTTGAACGTTCGGGCGGAGATGGCGCCGCCGCCGACATTGGGGGCGGACGAATTGTCGGCAAACAGGCTGTCCTGAACCGCGAAGCTGCCCGACCCCGTCCATACCGCGCCTCCATCGAGCACGCTGCGATTGCCGATGAAGCTGGAGCTGAAGATTGAGACGGCACCAGCATTGTTGCCGATCGCCCCGCCACCACTCGCTTCGTTATCCGAGAACGTGGAGTTGCTGACCGTCAAGGTCGCAGCACTCGTGTCGTTGTAGACACCGCCTCCCAGATGCACGGCGTGGTTGCTTGTCAGATTCACGTTGTTGATCGTGCTGCGACCGCGATTTAGCAGCGCCCCGCCAGCAGGCGACAGGGCGCCCGCCGTTCCTCCCCGCAGCGTGAGATCGGACAGGCTCACGCCGCCGGTGCCGTGCGTTTCCAGTATCCGGTCGCCGAGAGCGCTGGCGTCGATAATCGTTTGCTCGCGCCCGGCACCCTGAAAAATGATGTGCCCATTAATTACGTCCAGATCTCCGTTCGCAGCGCCATCCGACGTGGTGGGCGGGGTCGTCAGGGTTAGGGCAAACGTTCCCGCCGGCAAAACGATCGTGTCGTTGCCGGCCAGAGCAATGGCCGAAATGACTGCTTCCCGCAGTGACAGGTCGCCGGCCGACGTGTTGCCATCGTTTTCGTCGTGCGTGATATCGACGACGAACGTCGCCAGCAGGTTCCGCTGCTCGAGCGGCTCAACCCTCAAAAAACGAGTCCGCTGGCGCGCGCGGCGGCTCTGCCGGCGCAGGGAAGATGACGTGGCACGGTTCATCAGTTCGGTCCTAAGTTATGAAATACAAGCGAATAATCGAATGAAACTGGTTGCCAATTCTCCGCGCGCACGTTCCGTGGGGAACTCGCCAAAAGGCTGCTCGCCCATGCGATGCGGAGGCTCGCCTGGTAAAGTGGGCAAGCCCCGCAGGCTGCAATGGTAAACTAACCGCAGCACGAAAGGCAACCATGCGACTTGGCGTTTCTTGAATCACCCGCCGAGCGACAGGAATCGCCTTCACAGGCGCGGCGCGGCCGGCTTCAGCGGCGGTTGCCAGGCGTTGGCCCCCTGGACTTTCACCCGGCGAGAATAGACCCGGTCGCCGCAGGTCGCGAAGATCGTGTCGAAATTTGCGCCGCCGAACGTCAGGTTCGAGAGCTTGCAGTTGGGCGTCGGCACGATGCAGTTCACGCGTCCCGCCTGGTCGCAAATTTGCAGCCCCAGCCGCGTGGCAACGTACAGCCGGCCATCCCGATCGACCCGCAGGCCGTCGGCTCCGCTGTCGTCGGCCGTGTCGGGCACGTGCAAGTGATAATACTTTTGCTTGTGGGTCAGCGAGCCGTCGGCCTGCACCTGGTAGCTATAAACCCAGTGCGTCCGGCTGTCGGCGATGTAGAGCAGCGTCTGATCCGGCGATAGGCAGATGCCGTTGGCGAATTTGAGTCCCGAATCGACGACCTTTTTTTCCCCCTGCGGGCTGATGTACCACAGCTTGCTGTTCCCGGCCGTGCCGAACGGATCGGTGACGTAGATCCCCCCGTCGTGCCGCACCACCAGGTCGTTGCCACGAAAGCCGTCGGCAATCTTCGTCGGCTGGCCCGCGGAATCGTAGGCGACAACCTGCGACAGTCCCCCGGCGTTAGCAAACAGCCTGCCGTCGGGACCGAAGGCCTGGCCATCCCCCTTGTTGCTGTCGGCCAAGAACTCGCTCACCTCTCCCTGCAGATCGACCTTGTACGTCTTGCCGGTGGGCACATCGTTGTAGAAGACTTCGCCCTGGGCGTTGACCGCCGGCCCCTCGGTGAACTTGTAGCCGTCGGCGACTAGTTTCCAGTCCTCTCCCGGAATCAGAATTTGCTGAAGTTGCGGCGAACCCTGGCCCGCTTTCACCGGCTGCGGCCAGTCTTTCCAAAGGTAGCGCATCGCGGCGGGAAAGAGTTTTGTCGCATGATCGCCGTTGTGGCCCCCCTCGCCCCACTCGTGCTCGACCTCGTACCCGGCGAAAGTGAAAGCCCGCTCCATCTCTTGATTGGCCATCCACCAGTCGCCGCCGTAGATGTTCAAGTCGTTCGAGCCATCTTGCAGGAAGATGCGGATCGGCTTTGGCTCGTACTTGCGGATCAGCGTGGGATAGACATTTCCACCGCGCAGGCCGACGTAGGTGCCGATCGAACTAAAGACGCGGCGGAAGGCGTCGGGCCGCTCCCAAGCCGCGGTGAAGGCACAAATCGCCCCGCTCGAACTGCCGCCGATCGCCCGGTCGTTACCCTCTTTCGAGAGCCTGAGCGAGCGGCCGTCGGCAGCTTTCTTGGTTTCCACTTCGGGCAACAATTCGTCGAGCAAAAAGCGGACGTAGTGGTCGCCCAGGCCGTCGTATTCGTAGCTCCGATTGAACCGGTCGAGCGCTGCGTCGCCGTCGTTTGCCGGTACCCGCCCATGCTGGATGAACACGCCGATCGTAACCGGCATTTCCCCTTTGTGGATCAGTTCGTCGAACACGGCCGGGGCCTCGAACTGCACCCGGTCCTGGTTCACGTACACGCAGGCGGGCTTGGCCGGATCGTACTGCTTGGGGACATAGATCCAATATTCCCGCACCGTGCCGGGAAAAATCTTGCTCTGGTCGAAGGTGTACTTGGTCACTTCGCCCACGGGCCAGGCGGGGGCTTGAGCAGCCGCCGGCAGCGGGCAGGTCGTTACGGCCAGCAGAGGAAGAATCGCCAGAGACAAGATAGTTCGCACGGCTTGCAGCTCCTTGGGGAACAGACAGATCGCAGAGCCAGCGGATCGCACGACAAAGTGCCTACACTCCCTCTCCCTCTGGGAGAGGCCGGGGTGAGGGGTTCTGAGATCGGCTCTCCCTCGCACGCGCTGGCCGCGCCATGATAGTCGGCCACCCAGGCGTTGACGACGGTGCGGTCGCAAACTCGCTACTTTTTCTGGCCGGTTAGCCCGTGCCCATTTCCTTGCGCATCCACGGCGACCTGCGGTTGCCGAGGATGATGCGGAGTCGCACCGCGAGCAAGTTCCGTCGGCTCTTTTGCCGATACGAATGCAGGGATGAGCACTGCTAGAAATGCAACTGAATCGCTCGCCGGCAATTGTTCGCAGTCTTACGCATTCGCGGTCTCCACAGAAACGGGGTTGTGAGTTTCATTCGCAAGATCTCCTGGCGGAGCCAAATTCAGCTTCATCTCCATGTAGCCGCAGTAGAGTACCGGCACCACGAACAGCGATACCAATTCGACAAACATACCGAAAAAAATCGGCAGGGCCATGGCCCGCGCCACGTCGGAGCCGCGCCCCGTGGCGTACATGACGGGGAGGAGCGCCGCGAAGGTCGTGAACGCGGTCATCAAGCAAGGACGAATGCGGCGACGGCCGGCTTCCACGGTGGCGTTGCGAATGTCTTGGATGGTCCGCATGGGGCGGCGTGCAAACAGTTGCTCCATGTAGGTGGCGATTACCACGCCATCATCTTCCGCAATGCCAATGAGTGCGATCAATCCAATCCAGATCGCCGTGTTCATTTCAATGTCATAAATGCCGAGGCCAATCATGCCGCCGAAGATCGCAATGGGAACCTGCGAAAAAATGATTAGGGTCAGGGGAAGGTTGCGAAAATTCAAGTAAATAATCAGCAGGTCGAGGAGGATGACGATGGGGATAATGACCATCAGGCGGCGATTTGCCTCGATCTGATTCTCGAAGGAGCCGACCGGAAGCATCGCATAGCCCGCAGGCAGTGCGAGTGTCCCCGCGGCCTGATCTTGCCGAAGCTGCCTTTCCACGGCCTCGACCGTTTCCAGGTCGCCTGCCATACCCGATGGAGAAAAAGTGATATGGGCCACGAGGCGTGCGTCTTCGCTGCTAATCATCCCTGGCCCCCAAGTCGTTTCCATTTTGGCGAGGACTTCCAGCGGCACAACTTCGCCGGTTTCCGTAACCACGGGCAGCCGCGAGAGATCGTCGATTCGCTCGCGCAAGTCGCGCTGGTAGCGGATGCGGATGGGATAGCGCTCGCGGCCTTCGACCGTCTGCGTCAGGTTCATGCCGCCTAGCGCCGTTTCGATGACCTGGTTGACGGCCATCGTCGTCATCCCGAAACGGGCGGCCGTCTCACGATCTACCTCGAACTCGACGTAAGGCGCCCCGAGCACAATATCGGGGTTGACCGTCGCCCCGTTGACCTGGGGAACTTGCCGCAGGCGCTCGGCAATGTTCCGAGCGGCTGCGGCCAGGCCGTCGAGGCTGTCCCCATAAACGCGGATCGCCATGGGGGCCTTGATGCCGCTTTGCAGCATGACCACGCGCCCTTCGATCGGTTGCAGCGGCGAAGCCGGCGTGACGCCAGGCAGAGTGGCGACCGCGTTAATTTGACTCCAGATACTGTCAATGGTGACGCCTTCTCGCCACTGAGCCTCCGGCTTGAGCATCACATAGGTTTCAATCATCTCACGGGGCGCAGGATCGAGCGCCGATTCAACTCGACCGATCTTACCCAAGACGTTCTCTACCTCTGGAATCTCCTTAATGAGCGCATCTTGCGTTTGAAGCACCTCCATTGCCTGCGAGAAGCTGGCTGCCGGATAGAGCGTCGGCATGTAAAACCAGGTTCCCTCATCGAGTGCGATCCAGTCGTCCGTTCGCAACCCAGGAAAGCGGTGTTTGAGGTCCACGTAGCCGGGTAGCGCATGGGGTTCCGCGCCTAAACCACGGGCAAACTGCTCGACTGGATAAAGGATTGCCGGCAAGCCGAACCAAGCGCCCGCGCCGAGCAAGATGATGAGCAGCGGCACCGCCATAAAGCTGAACTTATGGGCCAATAGGAACCGTAGTATTGGTTCATAAAGCCAAAGGATGAAGCGGCTGGTCGGATTCTCCTCTATCGGCCGCAGGCGTTCTCGCGACATGAAGAAGGCCAGCAGCGCAATGAGCAGCCCAAAAGCGGGGGCCGTCGCCCAGAGCGGAAACGGGGATACCTCATCCATCCAAGGATGCCAGAACAGGATGCTGGCAAATAGTCCGGCGGTCCCTGCAACCCCG
>JBBDYF010000132.1:0-6387 GCA_040901775.1 Pirellulaceae bacterium
GGGCGGATCGTTCTGATCGGCAAGAACAAGGTCAAGGCGGTGAACCTGGCCGACAGCAAAGTGTCGTGGCCGGCGGCCATCGACCTGGGCGACGACACGCCCGCGGGCCGCGGCTTCTATACCGGCAAGTATTACTATCTGCCCCTGTCGAATCGGCAGCTTGCCAAGATCGACTTGGAGCAGGGGACGATCGTTTCGCGCGACAAAACCGAAATCGATCTGGGCAACGTCGTTTGCTACGAGGACCAGTTGGTCAGCCAATCCGCGCAGCAAGTTGCCGCGTTCTATTTGACCGAGCCGCTGCTCGCCTGGATCGAGGAAACGCTGAAAGCGAATCCCGACGACCCCCAAGCGCTGGCCCTGAAGGGGCAGGTGCTGCTGCAAGGAGGGAAACGCGAAGAGGCGCTGGCTCTGTTGCGCCGGGCCGTCGAGAATGGCCCCCAGGATTTGGCCGCCAAGAGCCTGCTGGTGAAGGTCATGCTCTCGCTATTGCGCGACGACTTTGCCGCGAACTTCCATCTGGCCGAAGAACTCGACCAGCTCGTGACCGACCCCGCCCAACGCCGCGAGATTCTCCGCTGGCGCGCCCAAGGAATGGCGAAGGCCGGCAAAACCTGGGAGGCCTTCGCCGCCCTGGTCGAACTGGCCGACAGTTGGGATAGCGGCTCGCTCGCAGCCGGTTCGGGACAGGACGCGTTGGAATCGGCCGAGCCCGACCTGAGCGTCCGGCCCGATCGCTGGTTGCAGGGACAGTTAGCCTCGCTGTGGCGCACGGCCGACGAGCCAACCCGCCAGCAAATGGCCGAGCCGATCCAGGCCCGCCTCGATCGATCGCTGGCCGCCGATAGCACGCCCGCCCTGCGCGAGTTTCTCAGCTTCTACGGATTTCATGCGCTCGCCCACCCGGCTCGGCTGGCGCTGGCCGACAAGCTGATCGCCGCCGAGCAGTTGCTCGAAGCGGAGCTGTTGATCGGCGAGCTGCTCGATTCGCCCGACCAACTGGTCGCCGGCCCAACGTGCGCCACGCTCGCCACGGCCTACGAAAAAGCTCGCCGGTTCGAGCTGGCGGCTCGTTTTTACGGCGACCTCAAGGAAAAATTTGCCGATGTCGTCTGCCGGGACGGTCTAACCGGGGCCCAACTCGCCGAGCGGGCGGCACGGGATGCGGCCCTCCAGCCGCTCTTGGCAATCGTGTGGCCCGGCGGGCAAACCGACGCGAGTCTGGGCGAGGGGGGAGACGACAACAGCCGCCGCCCTGGCTACCAGCGCGTGCATTCCAGCATTTCGATCACCGAGTTCGGCGGCGCGGCGCTGCCCGGCTTGCAGGCGTCGTACGATCCCAACCAGTTCCAGCAGATCATCGTTCGCGACGACCTGGGCCGCACGCTCACGACGGCATCCCTGCGCAATCAAGACAATACCTTCCGCCGGATGGCGACGGTTCCCAATTACTTGCCGACGGGCAAAACCGCCGGGCACTTGCTGGTGGTCGGAATGGGAGATCAAGTCGTCGCGGTCGATGCCCTCCGCCCCGAGCGGCCGAACACCGACGGCCTGTTGTGGCGCGTGGAAGCGATGGAGATCGATCCGACCAACACCCGCAACCTGTATGCGCAGCAGCGGACGTCGTCGAACCCGCTGGCCGGCCAGCGCACGCAGACCTACGACCCGAGCGGACGGCTCAATTTTTACACCGGCCCGGTGCAGGCGAGCGGCATCTGCTTTCAAAAGGGACGGCAGCTCGTATGCGTCGATCCGCTGACGGGCCAGCCCATTTGGGAGCGCGGCCGGATTCCCGCCTCGGCCGAGATCTTTGGCGACGAGGAGCTGCTCTTTGTCGCCGACCCCAACAGCGACGAAGCGCTGGTTTTGTCGGCGCTCGACGGTGCGTCGCTCGGCCGCCGCAAGGTCGAGCGGGCCGATCGCCGCTGGGCCACGCACGGCCGCCGCGTGCTGGCCTGGGAGCAAACGGGGGCGATGGTCAAGCTCCGCCTGTACGACGCCTGGGAGCAAGGCCCCGATCTCTGGTCCGGGCAGTTCCCGCTGGGCAGCCGCGGGTGCCTGGTCGATGGCGAAGAGCTGGCGGTGCTCGAACCGGGCGGCAATTTCTCCGTCGTCTCGCTGGCCGACGGCCTGGTTCAGTTCGCCTCGCCGCTGGCGCCCGAGCGGGCCCTGGGCTTCATCCATGTGTTGCGATCGCGCGAACAATACCTCTTGATCGCCAGCCAGGACAACTACGAATCGCCGCCCGGAATGGTCATCAACCCGATCAATGCCATGGGCGGATCGCACAACCGGATTCACGGCCGGGTCTATGCGTTCGATCGCCGCACGGGCAAATCGCAGTGGCAGGTTCCGGCGTTCGTCGCCCATCATGCCCTCCCGCCGGATCAACCGAGCGAGTCCCCCTTGTTGTTCTTCGTCCGCAACAAGACCAAGGTCAGCGGCACGGGAACGTCGCGGGCCGGCTCGTCGGGATCGGTCCTGTGCCTCGACCGCCGCGACGGGCGAATCGTTTGGGATAGCGACGCCGAGCCGGCGATCCAGCAGCGGATCACCGGCCAGGTGAACTATTGCGAGATCGTAGCCGATCCGCTGAAAAAATCGGTGAGCCTGATGCTGCAAACGCCCCCGAGCGCCAAAACGGTCACGCTGCAATTCACCGACCAGCCAGCGCCGCCGCAGCCCCCGGCCCAAACCGGCGAGCTGTCGAGCCTGAACGCGGGCGACCTGGTGGGCGTCGTCGATCGCTCGATCAACGCCGCCTTCGACCTGCTCAACAAGGGCTTCAACCCCGCCGGCCGCCTGCTGCCCGCGATCCTGCCCGCGGCTCCGCGAGTCGCCCCCCGCTAACGGTAAACGTTGCACGATCGTGGCTCGTGGTCCCCGCCGAGTTTTTATTGCTTCCGAATCGGACCCGTCTGGATGAACTGCAGCGGATGCCCTTCCAACTGGTCCGGCAATTGCGACCGCACTTGGGGATCGGACGAGTCGAGATGGATCGCCAGAAACGGCTGGCCGCTGGCGTCCCGGTCGATATCGACGCCGCACACGCCGTCGCGGCGCAGCAGTTCGGCTGCATGCCGCCGCTTGACCGCTTTGAGTTCTTCGAAGGTTGCCATGCCGTCGGCTCCGCTCGCCCTGGTTTCTAGGCCAACTTGATTTTAAGCTGCTGGAGCACGTCGGCAATGTGGTTGGCGAAAGTCAGGCTGCCGTTGGTAGCGCCGGCAAACAACAGGCCGACCACCTGGTTCGTCCCGCGCTCGAGAATAGCCGAGCCGGAATCGCCCGAGTCGCTGAACCGGCTGCCGCCGAGGCCGCGAATGGCGATCTGCTCGCTGAACATCACATCGCCCACTTCGTAGGGCACCAATACGTCGAATTCGACGCTGGTTACCCGCCCCGCTCGGTACGACGTGGTGCGCCCAAATTTGTGGACGATCATGTCGCGCTCGGCAACAGCGGTTCCCTGCGGCGAGCCGATCTGCAGGATGTCGCGCGTTGCGGCGACCTGCGGCGCGAGACGGGCAATCGCCGCGTCGGCCCGGTTGTTGTCGCGGTC
This sequence comes from Pirellulaceae bacterium, assembly GCA_040901775.1. GTDB lineage: Bacteria > Planctomycetota > Planctomycetia > Pirellulales > Pirellulaceae > CAYLLN01. The sequence goes on from JBBDYF010000132.1 coordinate 3,563, forward strand.
GGCCCGCAACTTGACCCACCGCGCGAGTTCTCCCACCTGGTCGTGCCCCGTCCGGCCGCTATCCAACAGGCCCGGCTGAAAGGTAGGCGCACCCGCGGCCAGCCCGCGGCGAGTCGTGCCGTCGGCCAGCACGCCATTCTCGAAGGCGATGACATGGTTGTTGCTCAGCAAGTACTTTTTGCCGGCTGCATCCTTGACCAACAGGCCCAACGTGCCCGCCATCACAAACTCGTCGTCTGGATGGCGAAAGCCGATCGACGAGCCGGGTTGCAACGGCCGCAAGCGGGTTCGCGGATTGGACGCCGCGATCGCCTGGGGCGGGGACTTCTTTTTCGCCTGAGGGACAATCGGCCCGGTTTCCTCAACGTCGGTCTCGAAGCCATCGACTCGTGCCGGCAGTAACTCGCTCTTGGTCAGTGCCGACGGAGCGACCTTGCTGCGGACCAAAAACTTGACGACCGGCACGCCGGTGGGAATGCCATCGACGTATTTTTCATCGACGCCAACCCCCACCACATTTTGCCGCGGCGCCAGCACGGTCGCTTCCCTTAGCGCCCGGGCTCCGACGGCGACGGCCGGCGCGGCCGCCTTCAAAAAACGCCTGGATAGCTCGGATTTGACCCCCAGCAGGTCCGAGAATTCGGAGGCCGAGAGGGCAGAAAGCAACTTTTGAACGAGCGCCATGAGCGAATTCTCCAGCAGGCGACTTCAGTCCTAATAAGGGGAATATACCCTATCCAGCGATCAATCCAAAAAATCCGACCGACGCGCCAAATTTTACCCTGGCTTTGGCGGTTCGCTGTGGTAGAATGCCAACAGTCGGTCTGACGACACAAGCGCAGCGTGCTTTCTTTGCATTGATTCGCCGCTCTTTCTCGCCTTGCCTGCTTGGCGGATCACCACGCTGGTCCCTTTCACTTCGGCCCGGAAAGCTAATGCGGGCCAGCTTGTCAGTTTTAAGGAATGTTCTGTGGGAATGCGCTTGTATGTCGGAAATCTCAGTTACAACGTCACCAACGACAGCCTGGAGACTCTGTTTGCCGAATACGGCAACGTCAAGAGTGCCCAGGTCGTTCAGGATCGCGACACTGGCCGCAGCAAAGGCTTCGGTTTTGTCGAGATGAGCGATGGAAGCCAGGCCCAAGCGGCCATCCAGGGGCTCAATCTGAAAGAAGTCGATGGCCGTTCGTTGACCGTCAACGAAGCCCGCCCGCGTGAAGAGCGCAGCGGCGGCGGCGGCGGAAGCCGCGGCGGTTACGGTGGTGGTGGCGGAGGCGGTGGTGGTGGCGGCCGGCGCTACTAGTCGCCGGTACTTATTGCCCCTTGCGGGCAATATCATGATGTAGCCTGGCCCTGGAGTTTCGCCCGCGATTTCTCCAGGGCCTTTTCTTTTCTTCCGCGATCGGGGAGCAGCACCTTATGGCTCAGAGACGTCGGTTCACGCAAAACAAGCGGCAGGCGGCGCGATTGGCGCCCCAGACGCGGACGCTGCATGTCGCGCCCGCATTCGTCGAACGCCAGACGGTGGTGTACGGCAAACCGTTCATCGTGGTGGAAGACGCCGCCAAGAACACCCTCTATTACAAGGCGGGGGCCTGGATTCCCTACTCGGCTTCGATCGCCGAGTGCAAGCAAACCTGCAAGGTCAAAGAGTTGCCGCAACGGCTCAACGGGATGATCCGCTACGAGGTTCGCTGCCCGGAATAAACGGTCGTCGGGCTGCCGGCGAAGCTGAACGGGCCGCCGTTTAGTGGCCGTTCAGTCTCATCTCGCAACCGGGCCATTGACCGTGCAATTAGGCGCGTGCCTGGGCTGAAATCTTGGCGCTCACCGCCAATCGCCGCAGGTTGCGCAGACTTGCCAGTTCGCCCAATCCCGCCTCGCTGATGTTGCGGCTGGCGAGCGACAAGTCTTTCAGCCCCGCGATCTGGGCCCGCGAGCAGTAGCCTTCGTCGCTAGCAGACGCGGTCGGCGCGGGATTTCGCACGCTAGCGGCTTGTCGGCTGCCGATAACAGAACGGGGGCTCCCTTCGCGACTGTCATTCTGATCCGAGCATTCTGATCCGAGCATTCTGATCCGAGCATTCTGATCCGAGGTTGCCGATGTTCTACGTTCGCCGGTTCGCGCTGCTGTCGGTCGGAGTTTGCCTGGCGGCTCTGTCGCCGGCCGCCGAGGCGCAGCACCTCCATTTTTCGTTTGGGGGTCACGGAAACCATCACGGGCACCACCGCCATCACTGCTGGGACGATCCCTACTGGTACGTTCCGCATTACGACTATGTGTACGTCGCCCCGCCGCCGGTGGTGCGGCGGCACGTCACCTACGTGCAGCCGGCGGAAGAGATCGTCGAGACGCGGGTCCAGTTGCCGCCGCGAACCACGGTGTCGCCGAGAATCTCGCCGGCCGCAGCGCGTACGACTTCGCAATCGCCGCTACAGATTTGGAATTCTGCCGAGCAGCGCGTTCCCGTGGCGTTTCTCGTCGATTCCGAGCAAGTGGAACTGGCCGACGGGCAGTCGCACACGTTCTACGGAGGCCAGTCGCGCACCATCACCTACGACCGGGGTGGCGAGTTTGGCACCGCGCGCCAGCAGTTCGACGGCGGTGAGTACGAGTTCGTCATTACCGGCCGGGGCTGGGATCTGATCCGTCGCGATCGCACGGCGGGGGTCGTCCCGCAGCCGGTGGTCAAGAAGAACGCTTTGCCCTTGCGATAAGATGGCGAGCGGGAGGCGTGAGAGCGTTGGAGCGGGAGTCGTGAGCCTCCCGCTGGGGCTGCCGCCCGCCCCCTCCGCCCTCTGCCCACATTTCACGCACTGGCAGG
>JBBDYF010000132.1:6487-26710 GCA_040901775.1 Pirellulaceae bacterium
ATGCCAGTGCCACCCCTGCCCACATTTCACGCACTGGCAGGATGCCAGTGCCACCCCTGCCCACATTTCACGCACTGGCAGGATGCCAGTGCCACCTCTGCCCACATTTCACGCACTGGCAGGATGCCAGTGCCACCCGTGACCAGACTAGTCGCGGGCCGAAAGTTTTTTCGCCGAACTTAGGGCCGGCGGGCTGGTCGCTGGCCGGCGTGCGGCTGGGACTTACGGCGCGACGCGGCGACGCAAGTTGGACCGCGCAAAATTTCACGCGCGCACGTTTCTTGACGCGCGCAAGTCGCCGTGGGAAAATCGGGCGGTGTGCGGTTGCATCGACCTTCGCCAGCCGCGGCGAGGGATCGAAGAGATGGCTGCTGTTGTATCCCCTGAATATGTAGTTATCAACTGATCGAGCGCGGAGGCGTTTCGCTAATCGGAGTTATAAGCGAAACCCAATCAGATCAACTCTTAACATGCTGCAAATAAAGACGTTGTGAAATTCCACGGCGCGCGAGAAATCGAAAAAGGCGACAAGTTATTAACGTAATTGGCCAATCGCTAACGAATGGCCAGATTGTTGATATCCGATTTTATGCTCCCCGGTAGAGGAGGTACGGCGGAATGCCAAAATCAGCCCAGCAGGCTGGCGTCGCTGCGGGGATCGAGGGCATCGCGCAGGCCGTCGCCCAACAGGTTGAAACCGAGCACGGTCAGCGAGATGGCGGCCCCGGGAGCGATCGCGAACCAGGCGTTCTTGCTCCAATAGTCCTTGGCCTGGGCGAGCATCGCGCCCCATTCCGGCGCGGTGGGATCGCCGCCGATACCCAGGAACGACAGGCCGGCAACTTCCAAAATGGCCGTACCCAGGCTGAGGCTCGCCAGCACGACGATCGGGCTGATGAGCGAGGGGAGTATCTCGCGCGTGAGGATGTGCCACGACGTCGCGCCGAAAGCCCGGCTGGCGAGGACGTATTCGAGTTGAGCGACCGTCAAGACAGTCGCCCGGACCTGGCGGGCGAAGAGCGGAACGTTGATCAGTCCCACGGCGATCACCACGGTGGACCAACTGGGGCGATAGGCAGCGGCAACCAGCAGGGCGATGAGGATGCTGGGAAACGCCAGGGCAACATCGATGGCCCGCATGACCAGGGCATCGACCCGGCCGCCAAAATAGCCCGCCACCGCCCCCAGCGGCGCGCCGATCGCCACCGCCAGCAGGATCGAGGTGAGTCCCGCCAGCAGCGACAACCGCGAACCGAACATGACGCGCGAGAGGACGTCTTTGCGGAGGGCGTCGGTCCCCAGCCAGTGCGCCAGCGACGGGGGCTGGGCGACTTCATCGGCGGTGTGGTTGGGGGCGTAGGGTGCTGTCCACGGGGCGCTGACCGCGATGAGCACGAACAGGCCGACCAGCCCGCCGCCGATCCAGGCCGAAGGGCTGCGGGCGAATCGGCGCCAAGCGCGGAGGGCTGGGGAACTCGAAGCGTTCACGAAAGGGGGATGCCGAAATGCGACTGAAGGCGGGCCGCACATCGCTCGATGGCGGCGTTCTTGGCCGCAGGGGCCAGGCGTTTCTGTTGTATCAGAATGTCCGCCAGGTCGGCGAGCAGCGCCCGGCTGAGGTGCGGGGAGAAGTGAAACATGAGCCGTCGCTCGACCAGATCTTCCAGCGTGGTGGCCCACTCGTGTTGGATGGCCCAGGCCGCGGCCGACGACCAGCAGGTCGGCTCCTCGAACAGAAAGTCATCGACGGGGGTGCGGGGGATGGGTCGCTCGCGCGAGTTTTCAGGAGTGGCAAGGCCCGCGTCGGGGACCGTCTGGCGGATGCGCGACAGCACGGCGGCTACGGTCTCTTCGGCCAAGGACCGGCACGTTGTCAGCTTGCCGCCAACCAGCGACACCAACGGCAGCGGCGCCTCGTCGTGCCACACCAACCGATGACGGCGCGTGATGGCGGCGGGCGTTTTCGCATCGACAAAGGGGAGCGGCCGAACGCCGCAGTAGTGCATGGCGATGTCGCCGCGGTCGAGATGGGCCTCGGGCAAAATCTCGTTCACGGCGGCCAGCAAATAGTCGAGCTCGGCGTCGGTCGCCACGGCATTTGCCGGATCGCCTTCAAACGGTATGTCGGTGGTGCCGACGAGCGTTCCTTCCAAAAAGGGAAGGACAAACACCGGCCGTCCGTCGCGAGCCTCGGCATAAATCGCCTGCCCCGCGAGCAGTTCTTTCACCTTGGCATTGTAGGTGAGCAAGTGGCTCCCCTTGGTCCCGCCCATCAGCCGGCGAGAGGGGAGTGGCAGGCGGGCGAGCGTTCGATCGACCCAGGCTCCCGTGGCATTGATGATGGCGGCCGGCTCGAGCGTGGCCGTCAGCTCGCTGGCATCGGCGGCGGGCCGCAGTTCCACGGTCGTTCCCCGCAGCGTGGCCCGCGTGTAGGTGAAGACTCGGAAATCGAGCCCGCGCTCGCTGGCCAGACGGCGGGCATCGGTCAAAAAGCCGATCACCAGCCGCTCGGGGTAGATGACCTGAGCGTCGGAATAGGCCCACAGCCAGCGTGCCAGGTCGCGGTTGACGCGGGGCACTCCTTCTTCATCGAGTCGATGCAACGAGCGGGGCGGCAGCACTCCCCCCTTGGCATACCGGTCGTAAAGCCACAGCCCCGCCTGCACCACGCGCAGGCCGCGGTGTTCGGATCGCTTCGCTTTCCAGGGCAGGCCGAAAAACTTGCCGGCCGCCAGCGCCATGCCTCCCCAGCGGTTTCGCACGGGAATGAACAGCCGCAGCGGCCGGACCAGGTGCGGGGCAAGCTGCAGCAGCCGGGCCCGTTCGACGAGCGATTCCTTGACGAGCGAGAACTCGGCGAACTCGAGATACCGCAGGCCGCCATGAATGAGGCGCGAGGAATAGGCGGTCGCGCCGCAGGCGAGATCGGCCGTATCGACGATCCAGACGTTCGCGCCGCCGAGCAAAAGCTCGCGCGCGACTGCCGCGCCGTTGATTCCGCCACCGAGAATGAGAACGGGCTTGGTCACTGGTCACTCGCCGGGCCGCGGTCAGCCGTCCCACGATTGGCCGTCCCACGCGATCACCCGCTCGAGCAGGGCGACCACGTCGGCGCTGAACGCGCGAAACAGCGATTCTCCCTTTTCTGCCGAAGCGGTTCGCGGATCGCCGATATGACCGACCCCGGTTCGATCCTTGGTGATCCAGGCTCGTTGAGCCGGCTCGAAGGGATTGCCAAAATCGAGCGGCTCGACCTGGGCCAGGTCGCCGACCAGATGCGGAGCGAGGCAGAGCATCATCGAGGTCTCCCATTCGCAGGCGTGCCCCATGCGGGTTTGGACGAAGGGAGTGGCGTCCGGGGCGTTTGGCCCGGAGGACTTGCCGCCGAGCGTCCAATACGTGGCGGAAAGGAGCAGCAGATCGGAGCGGTCGCGATGCTTTTGCCGGAGCTCGAACAGCGATTGTTGCGCGGGGACGATATTCCCGCCGTGGCCGTTAAGCAGCACCAGGCGGCGAAAGCCGTGCCCGACGAAGTTCTCGGCCATGTCGCGGAGCAGGTCGAGATAGACCCGCGGCGAGGCGGACATGGTGCCGGGAAAATCGAGGTGGTGTTCGGAGTTGCCCAGCCACATCAGCGGGGCGAACAACACGCGGCCGGCGAGCGGCTCGGCGGCGCGGCGGACCACTTCGGCAAGCAACATGCTGTCGGTAAACAGGGGCATGTGCCGGCCGTGCTGTTCGAGCGCGGCGATCGGTATGACCACCGGCGTGTCGCGGTCGAGCGCGGCGATGTCAGACCATTTCATATCGGCCAGTTGCACGGCAGCACGTTTCGAAAGAAGGGATCGCGACGAAAACCGGACGGCGAGGTAGCTTACGGCATGGACGCCGAGCTTGTAAATCACGCGGCGGCGGCTGACGCTGGGGTTGGTAGCGCCGCGCCCAGCACCAAGTCGATCGTTGTCAGCAGGTCGGTTACCAGCAGCGGCCGGGCGAGCACCTGGGCGATGCCGTGCGACTGGGCACGCTGCAGGTCCGCGGGGCGTGGCCAGTCGGCCAGCAGGATGGCCGGCGGGCGGCTCGTCGCGTCCCCTGGGCCGGCGGCAGAAGCCTGGCAGCTTTCCCAGCCGTCAAAGAACGTCAGGTCGGCGCCCCGGTGCTGCAAAGGAAGATCCGGCTGTTGCCACACGCTGCGTAGGCCGGCGATCCAGAGGGCGTCGGCCAGGCTGGCGTACGTTTCGCGGCGGTGGGTCACGATGGCGGCCAGGCCCGCTCGGCTCGCTCTGAGAACCGCGCCGGGAGCGAGCGAGCGGAGCAGCAGGTCGGTCTCGGAAAGCGTTCGCGGCGCGAGTGGGCTAGAACGGTTGTCCGACAACCCCAGGGCCGGCGGCAAGCGGGCCTGCCACTGGTGCCAATAGATGCGCGGCACGCCGGGCCACGGTCGCCCGCTGCGGGGTTCGCCTTCGCACCACGGCCCGACGAGCGCCGCCAGACTGGCCAGCGGGGCCAGGCGGTGCCACTGCTCGACCAGATTCTGCGAGATGCGCGCGGGCCGCGATTGAAAAAACAGGATCGCCGCGCAAGACGTGTCGCCTCGGATGGCGTCGGCGAGCGCCGGCATCTGCTCAAGTCGAACGAGCGGGCGGGCCGCCTTGCGCAGCCAAGCTATGGCCGGCGCAAAAGCAGGGTCTTCGACATCGCCGACTATCCACATCGTACGTCCTTGCACGCTATCACCTTCGTTCGAACTTTACGCTTCTGCGAAGCGTCGCTAAGCTTCTGCGAAGCGCCATCAAGCTAGCCCCGCTTCGTACTCGCGCACCAGGGCGAGCACCTCGCCCGCATCGACCGCGGCCCGCAGACCGGGCAAAAACCCGCTGGCCGAAACCAGGCGGCTGAGGCGGGCGAGTGTGCGCAGGTGTTGCGAATCATCGACCGAACAGATCAAAAAAAACAGGTCGGTTAATTGGCCGCTGTCGCTGCCGAAGGGGATGCCGTGGTAGGTTCGCCCCAACGCGACGAGCGGTTCGGCCAGGATTTGTGCCAGCGGACGCCGCGGGTGCAAAAAGGCGACCCCGTTGTCGAGCGCCGTGGGATGCAGGTTTTCGCGTGCCCGAACCGCCTCGGCCAGTTGGCCCGTGTCCCAGACGAATCCGCTGGCGGCGGCCAGATCGACCATCGCGGTGATTACCGAACTACGGGTACGAGCACCCAGGGGAACGGCGATCGCCTCGGGGCGGAGCAGGTCGCTCAGCACGACCGTCGCCGGTTCGCGCTGGACGGCGGCCTGGTCGAGCAAGCCTTGCACCTGCTCGAGGTCGGCGGTGTCGCCGGCCCCGATTCGCTCTTCCAGCCAATGATGAATCTCCCCTTTGGAGAATCGCCATTGGCCGGCGATCTTGCGTGCCGGCACGGTGCCGCGCTCGGCCATGCGAGCGACTTGCGCCGGCAGGATGTGCAGGTAACCGGCCAGGCCTTCGAGATCGAAATCGGTGTGCGGCATGCTGAAATAGTGGGCGAAAATGGGCCGACTGTCTAGTGCAGTCCCTGCGCGAAGGCCCCTTCCCGCGGCAGGGCCGGGGGGTTATTCATGCGGCATGGCCGCTGCCCCCGATGTCGATCCTGCCCAAGCTCCGTTGGTCGGCGTGGCGGTGAACGCTGCCTTGGCGGCCGTCAAAATCGTGGCGGGAACCTTTGGCAATTCCTATGCCCTGATCGCCGACGGCATCGAATCGACGGCCGACATCGTGACCTCGCTGGCCGTGTGGGGCGGCCTGCGGTTCGCCGCCCGCCCGGCCGACGCCCAGCATCCCTACGGCTACGGCAAGGCGGATGCGGTCGCCGGAGCGGTGGCAGCGCTCGCCTTGCTCGCCGCCGCGATGACGATCGCCGTGCAGAGCATTCGCGAGATCGTCACGCCGCACCACTTGCCGCACTGGTCCACGCTGGTGGTGCTGGCGGGGGTGGTCCTGATCAAGGAGACGCTGGCGCGGTGGGTGGGCCGCTTGGGGACCGAGTTCGAGAGCACCGCCTTGCACGGCGATGCCTGGCATCATCGAGCCGATGCCTTGACGTCGCTGGCCGCCTTCGTGGGCATTTCAGTCGCCCTGATCGGCGGCAAAGGATACGAAGCGGCGGACGACTGGGCAGCTCTGCTAGCCTGCGTCGCCATTGGGTTCAGCGGCCTGCGACTGCTGCGAATGGCCCTGCGGGAAGTGCTCGACGCGGCTCCCTCGCGCGAGGTCGAAGACCAGATACGCGGCATCGCAGCCGCCGTTCCCAGCGTGAAGGGGATCGAGAAATGCCGCATCCGCAAAAGCGGGCTGTCCTACTTCGTGGAGATCCACGTCGAAGTGGACGGTGACGAGACCGTCCGCCGCGGGCACGAGATCGCCCACCAGGTGCGCGACGCCCTGCTCCGCTCTCCCCGCCGCATTGCCGATGCGCTGGTTCACATCGAGCCGCACGATTGAGCGTGTCCGTGGCGTCAATTTGGGCGACCTGGGGCGAGTGCGGCTCGTCGGCAAACCCTGCGGTCTTTACCAATCGAACTTGATTTAACGAGAATGACGGTCGATCCCTACCATCGGACCTTTACACATGGGGGGATTTTTCTATGCACGCGAAATCGTGGGTATGGGCCGCCACGTTGGCTGCCTTGGCGGGGATCGGGCTCGAAGCCCACGCCCAGTATGGACCGATGAATCCGTATGGCCAGCCCGGGCTATCGCCACCAGGCATGATGCAGCCCGGGATGATGCCGGGAATGATGCCGCCCGGCATGGCGCATCCGGGAATGATGCCGCCGCAAGGGATGCCGCCGCCCGGGATGATGCAAGCGGGCTACGCAGGACCGCAGGCGATGGGCCCCGGCGGCATGCCAGGGTGCGGCAGCGCAGCGCCTGGTGGCTGCGGCGCTTGCGACGACTGCAACAGCGGCGGCTGGTGCCACAAGTGGAACGTCTTCGGCGAGTTTTTGTACCTGCGAGCCCGCAACGCGGAAGTCGCCTATGCCGTGCCAATCGACGGCAACATCACCGATCCCAGCGATCCGGCGTTCCAGGTTGGCGAAGTGCAAACCGTCGATCCGAACTATCAACCCGGCTTTCGCTTCGGATTTGGGTTCACGCTCGACGAGTGCAGCGCGTTCCAGTTGACCTACACGCAGCTCGACGCCGACGCCAACGATTCGCTGGTGCTGCCGGGCGGCTTGGGCGCGCCGGTCGCCCGCTCGCTGGTCAGCCCGTTGCCGATCAACGCCGCGGTCGATACGCTCGACGCCGAAGCCCATTTGGCCGTGCAGTTCAAGCTACTCGATGCCGACTACAAGGGCCTGCTCGCCTATAACGACGATTACCGTATCGGCTACGTGGTGGGCGCCCGCTATGCCAAGTTGAACCAGGAGTTCGACGCCCTGTACCAAGTGAACGGCTTTGAAACCGTCGCCACCGACGTTGAATTTGAAGGGGTTGGCCTCAAGCTCGGACTCGATGCCGAACGCTACGGCCGCAATCGTCAGTGGTTCGTGTACGGCAGGGGAGACGTAGCCTTCGTCGGCGGCGAATTTCGGGCCGACTATTTCGGCTCGAACCAGGCCGACGACGTGGTGGTCGATACCTCGTGGGAAGCCGGCCGTCTCGTCACCATTACCGATCTCGAAGTGGGCCTGGGCTGGGAAAACCACTGCGGAAACCTGCGGCTCTCGACCGGCTACATGTACAGCATGTGGTTCAACACGGTTCGCACCAACGACTGGATCGACGGGGTGCGGAACAACAACTTCACCGACCTGTCCGACTGCGACGGGATGATGACGTTCGACGGCTTGACCGCGCGCGTCGAATTCCTGTGGTAGTCGAACGAGTGCCCTCAATGAGAGTCGGCGTTTCAACTTCTTGATGCGCCGCGCAACGGGTCCTGAAAGGCGACAACGTCTTCGGCGACCTGCCAGTGACGTGCGAGAAATCCCCAACCGAGTCGGCTGTGCAGCCGACTCGGTTTTTTTGTTTCTTGATCGGCACTATTTTCAGACAGGGCCAACCCTGCCAGCACTTTTCCGCTATTTCTAAGAAATATCAGGTTATGGAAACGCCGTAAATCCGTGCAATCTGTAGGAGACATATGGAATTTTCTTTTGCGCAGCTTGACGCTGGGGATTCCCGGTGATTAGTATTTCCCCCAGTTTGCCGATTTTAACTTTCGTGTCGCACACTGCGGCAAACAGTCGCGTTCACTTGTTAATTCGTATTTTCCAACTGGCGTTTGCCCCACGCCTTCCCGTGCTTGCAGGAGTTTCTCGCTGTGAAGACCCGCACCTTGAGCCGTCGTTCGCGCCAGCAGAAGCGTCGTTCTTTTTTTGGAGTTGAGACCTCTCATCCGTTGCCCAGGACAACGCGACGACTCCAATTGGAATCGTTGGAAGAGCGCCGCGTGCTGGCGACCTTCTATGTGGACAACTCGCCCACGCTTGCCGGACCTGGGGCCGATGCCTTTACCGCCACCGGCGGGACGCAAGCCAATGTCGGCGGCCTGACAGTCGGCACGGATTTGTTCACAACGATTCAAGCCGCCGTCAACGCGGCTGGACCCGGCGACACCATCAACGTCGCCGACGGCGCCTACAGTGAACTGGTCAACGTCAACGACTCGGTCATTCTGCGCGGCAACCAGTTCGGCGTGGACGGGCGCAGCCGAGCTGGCGCGAACGAATCGATCGCCAACGGCAACGCGGGTTCGACCTCGTTCTTCGTCACGGCCGACGACGTGGTCATCGACGGCTTCACGGTTCGCGACCAGACCAATGTGAACCTGTTCGGCGCCGGCGTGTATCTGCAACCGGGAACGGCGGGAACCGAGTTTCGCAACAACGTCGTCACCTTCAACGTGGTCGGGCTCTTCCTGGCGAACGACAATTCGGCCAACCCCACGGTCATCGAGCGAAACCGGTTCGAGCAGAACAACAACCCAGGCGCGGCCAGCGGCACCGGCATCTATACCGATCAGTATGTCGCCGGCGGTTCGGTCGATGGTGTGGTGATCGACGACAACCACTTTATCGACAACAACAGCGCGGGGATCAATTTCAGCTCGACCGACCCAATCAATGCCCCGGTCACTAATGTGACCATCTCGGACAACCTGTTCGACGGCAACGGCAATGCGCTCACCCTGTTCAGCACGACGAACACCCAGATCACTCGCAACACGATCGAGGGTTCGCTCGACAATCAGATCGAAATTCTCGGCGGTGGAAACAACATCGACATTACCGAGAACTTCATCACCGGGGGCCAGTCCCGCGGCATTCTCGTGGCTGACCACCCCTTGGTTCCGGTGGCCAACCAGAACATCACGATTAACAACAACAGCATCGCTGGCAATGCCGGCGATGGGCTGGAGGTTGCCGCCGGTGGCTACACGGGCTCGCTCGATGCCGCAAGAAACTTCTGGGGCGATGCCAGTGGTCCCACGAATCCGAACAACCCGGCTGGAACGGGCCAGGTTATCGACGATGCCGGCAACCAAGTCGATTTCTCGCCGTTTTTGACCAGCGACCTCGACGCCCAACCTGGTACCCCAGGCTTTCAGCCTGGCGGGCCAGTGGGAGTGCCGGCGCCCGGCGCGATCGACGTTTTCAACAGCAAGGCGAATTCCGCTTTCGTCACGATTTCGACGGATAGCGCGCTGGATAGCATCGATGCGGCGACGCTCGGCACGCTTAGCCCCGGCGACGGCGTCGTCAACCTGATCGGCGACAACAACAATACCTCCCCCCAGACCGACAACTTTGTGATTGTCGGCACGGGGCCCAATGCCTTCACGGTGGCGATCAATGGCAGCGCGCCGATTCAGTTTACCGGGGTTACGCATCTGAACGTCGTCGGCCACGAACTGGTCGATACGCTCGACATCACGGCCTATGCCGATAACACGCCGCAAGGCTGGGGCATTGCCGTCTCGTTCGACGAAGGACTGCCCAACCAGACCGACGGCGACCAGATCGACCTGTTGATCTATCACACGTCTTTGGGTCTGGGTGGCGGCGGCAGCGTCTCGGAAGACATCTCGATCGTCCCCGCGGGGCCCGACAACGGCGAACTTCGCGTTACCAACGCCACCGACGGCTCGATCGTCGTCGTCGTGCAGTACGTGGCCAACACCGACATTGTCGTGCTCGACGACGACGGTTCCCTGTCGGATACGGACACGCTGACGCTGCACGGCACCCATCCCGATACGCTCGCCGCCAGTGGCAATGACTTGTTCGATGCCGACTTCACCAATGCGGGAACCGCCGCCGATCCGTTGGTGACGGTGACCGACGAAGATGCCGCGTTGATCCTCTACCGCCTCCGCGACTTCGCCGGCTTCAGCAGCATCCGCTTTGCGGGCCTGGCGGGCGAAGATACGTTCCTCCTCACCGGCGAGGCGGGCCTGGCGATCCATGTGGATGGGGGCGATCCGGTCGCGGGACTTCCCGCGGGAATCGCGACCACCTCCGACACCGTCGTCGTCCGAGCGACGGGCGATGCCACGATCCACCAAGGCCCGGACGCGGCCTCGGGCCTGGTTACCCAGCCGGGGATCGGCCCAATCAACTTCGTCAACGTCGAGTTGCTCGGCGCCATCTCCTCCACGACCGGCAGCACGTTGACGATCAATGCCACCGATGCAAGTGACGAGGTGTCGGTCCAAGCGGGGGGCGGAGCCGCCGAGGGTTTGATTACGGTCAACGCCGGCCCGCGCATCGCCGTCAATCCGTTTTTCAATGCCGATCCCCAGAACTTCGACATTCTGATCATCAATGGCGGGGCAGGCAGCGACGCGTTCGATGTCGTTCCGCTCCCCGATATCGACCAGCTCATCGTGGGAGGCAGCCCTGCCGCCAGCGACACCCTGATCGTCAATGGCGTGGACGACGTGGACGACGAACTGGTCGTGAATCCGACCGGAAACGGCGCGGGGACGGTCGTCAACACGAACATTCCGGCGCTGGGTCCCGTTTACTTCACGGGAATCGAGCACCTGAGCGTGGTGGCGCAGTCGTCCGACAACGACGGCTTGCGACTCAATGGCACCCCCTTCGACGACACGATCGACGTGACCCCCGGACCCGACAGCGATGCCGGCCGGGCCACCGGCTTCAGCACCGGCGCCGTGGGCTTCGATTTCGTGCCGCTCGCGTTCTCGGGGTTCCGCGACTTCACGATTTTCCCGGAGACGGCCTCGGGAATCGACATCCTGCGCGTGAATGGAACCAGCGCCGACGACTCGTTCATTTTCAGCGAGGTCGTTGCGTTTCCCACCTATCCCGTCGTCACGGTCAACGGCTCGACTCCGATCTTCTCGCGGGCCGAAACCTGGGTTCTACGCGGACTCGAAGGGAACGATTCGTTCACGGTCGATCTCGACCCGGCGCCGACCGATGCCACCGGTTCGATTCCCCTCGAACTGCGGATCGAAGGGGGAGGCTCGGATCCGTTGGGCGACACGCTGGAATACGTCGCCACCCCCGGAGCGGGGCTCGTCACGATCGATCTGGCCACCAGCACCATCACGCAGGCCGGCAACAGTGCCGTCAGCTTTAGCGGAGTCGAACGGGTCGATCTCGACGCCAGCGGCAATGCGGTCGCGGTCAACGGCACGGCTGGAAACGACCAGATCGCCGTTTCGCACGACGCCGGATTGGTCACCGAATTCCGCCGCGCCGGCGACAATGCAGCCATCCGCGTCGCCAACCTGGCGGGTTCGGCACTGACGCTCGATACGCTCGGCGGCAACGATTCCACCACCGTAACGGGCTCGGCCGCGGCCGATGCCGTCACGGTCACCTACGGCGCGACGACGACCGTGGCCGTGGCGGGGCAGCAGACGTTGAGCCTGACCAGCGCGAACCTCGAAAACCTGACCATCGCCACCGGGACCGGCAGCGATGCCGTTACCCTGGTAGGCACAGCCAACATCGCCACCGTGGTTGATGCGGGCGATCCGACCGCCAACGACACGTTGACCTACACCGTGGCCGGCAACGCCCGCGTCACCCAGGCGGCGGTCTCGACGACCGGCAAGATCGATCAGACCGGCGGTAGCGATGTCGATTTCGTTGGGGTGGAGTTGCTCAATATCAGCTCGACCTCGACCGCCGGCGCCACGCTGACGGTCGCCGCCACGCACGACAACGACACCATCGCCGCCGGCCTGATCGGCATCACGGCGGTCTGGATCAACGACGGCACGATCATCCGCTACAACGTGGCGGGCGCGGCCTTCACGGCGCTGACCGTCCAGGGACGTTTTGGCGACGACAGCTTCTCGATCGCTCCGCACGCCGGGGTGGCCATCACGGTGCAGGGGGGCGATCCCACCGCCAGCGATACGGTCGTCGTCAACGGCACCACGAGTGCCGACACGATCGTCGTCACGCCGACTTCCAGCAATTCGGCCACCGTGCAGGTAAATGCGCTAGGGCTGGTCACCTTGCAGACCGTCGAGCACCTGACGATCAACGGGCTGGGTGGCAACGATGTCCTCACCTTCACGTCGCCCGACCTGGCGGCGGCCGATCTGATTACGCTGACTCCCGGCGTCGCTCCCGACTCGGGCGCAATCGACATCCAATCAGTCGGGCTGAATGCCCTTCTCTTGCCAATCGACTATCGCAATCTGGGGGGCTCGGGATCGCTCGTCTTTGCCGACGGAGCGGCCGGCGCCCGCCGCGACTTTTTGACCTACCGCGGCACGGATCGCGAAGATGTATTTGGCATCGACGCCGGCGGCGTCGATCTGTTCGGCTACATCAATGTCGAAACTCCGGGTGTGGTGGGGATGGCGGTCGAAGGCTTGGACGGAAACGACATCTTCAACCTGGATGCGACCGCCGTCTTCACCAGCGGCGTCACCGTGTTGGGCGGCAACGACGGCAACACCGTCGGCGACGAAGTGTTCCTGACCGGCGACGACACGCTCATTCAGATCAATCGCGCCGCGACGCCTCCGCCGCAAATCCTGGGCGGCGGGCTGGGCAACGTGCAACTGGTCGGGGTCGAACGGATCGACGTCGTCAACCCGGACGGCGACATCGAACTGCGCAGCTTCAACGGCCCGAACCTTTACAAGGTCACCCCCTGGAACCCGAATGAGGCGCGGATCGAGACCGGGCCGAACCATCCCATCTTCGAGATCTTCAGCCGCGGCGACCTGACCATCGTCGATGGCATCGCGGGGGACGGCGACACGCTCGAGGTACACGCCTCGCCCGCCGCCGAGACGATCGTCGTCACTCCCGGCTCGGTGCAGATCAGCGGCCTGAAGGAAATCCTGTTTGTCGAAGCGACCGTGGAATCGCTCCGGGTCTTCGGCCACGAAGGGAACGACGCCTTCACCGTCACGCCGATGGCGAGCGTGCCGATCTTCATTGACGGTGGCGACCCGATCGGCACGATCCCCGGCGATTCGATCGTCGTGCTCGGCGCGGTCGGCTTCTTTGCCGGTCCCGAAAACGACGCAGGGGGCTTCCTGACGATGGGTGCGACCGTCAGCTTCGACCACATCGAAAGCATGATCGTCAATCCGAACGGGGCTTGCCCCTTCCTGATTTTGGGAACCAACGGCGACGACGACATTACCGTCATCGCCCGCGACACTTCCTTTGCCACGTTCGACACGATCGCGACCCTCGGCCTCATCGCGCCGGGCGCCGGCTTTGTCGATGGCATCTATGCCAATGTCGCTCTGACCGGCGGCACCGGCACCGGCGCGACTGCGAATATCACCGTCGTCGGCGGAGTTGTCGCCGCGGTCACGCTCTTTAACCCCGGCCGCGACTTCACGGCTGGCGATGTCCTCTCGGCCGATGCGGCCAACCTCGGCGGCGCTGGCGCCGGATTCAGCATTCCCGTGCTGGCCATTGCCAACCCCGCCCCGGTCGGTTTGGACGGCGTGCAAGACTTCACCGTTTCGGTCAATGGCGGGCCGGATATCCTGTTCATCGACGAGCCGGACCTGTTTATCGATGCCCTCAGCGGCGACGACGACATCGTGATCCGCGCCCCGGCCCCGAACGATGCCCCCTGGGACGTGAACGTGCGCGTGGCGGGCGGGCCTCCCTCGATCGGCGAGCCGAACGAAGGGGATCGGCTGGTTCTGGAAACTCCCGGCACCGACAGCATCGTATTCACCGCGACGGGACCGGACACCGGCAGCATCGTGGTCGATGAAGACGGCGATCTGGCCTACACCGCCGCCAGCACCGACTCGATCGTCACCTTCGGGCCGTTCGTCTTCGAGTGCGACGATCCGCTGGGCGCTCCGCTCGAATTCACCTACATCTCGTCGCCCGGCGGCGTGGAACTGGTCGAGTACGACGGCGAACCGGGCAACGACGCGATCACCATTAACGGCACGGCAGGCGACGACCTCACAACGGTCAACTTGCAATCGCGTGGCGGTGCGACTGGCACGTTCGTTTCGACCGCCAGCCCGTTATTCCGATTCCGCAGTTTTGATGCGATCAGCGTCAGCGGCAGTCCCGGCGGTGGCTTCGATCACTTAATTGTCAATCTAACCGACGAAGACGACACGCTCACTTCCGATGCGAACACACTGACCCTAACCTCTCTGTCGCAGGTTCAAACGGTTACGATCGGCCCGTCGATCGACCAGTTCACTCTGAACGCCTTGGATGGCAACGACAGCATTGACCTAGATCTTGAAACCAACAATTTTCGCACGATGGTGATCAATGCCGGCGCGGGTAATGACACGGTCAATCTGTCAGGAATGGGTCCTACTCTCGCTGATACTTTCATCTATGGCGGCGCGGGCGACGACCTCTTGGTCGGCAGCCGTAGCGTCGATCAAATGTTTGGAGGAGACGGCAACGACTTGCTATACGGCCTTGGGAACGATGATCAACTGCATGGCGACGATGGAAACGACCGCCTCGAAGGGGGCGCGCGCGACGACCAGATGTTCGGCGGCACCGGCTCCGACCTGTTCGTTTGGAGCCCCGGCGAAGGCAGCGACCAGATCGAAGGGCAGGAGGGCAACGACACGCTGGTCTTCAACGGCGGCGCCGGCAACGACCTTTTCACGATGTCGGCCAACGGCACGCGCCTGCAGTTCGACCGCCTGCTCGGCAACATCACTATGGATGTGGCTGGCGTTGAAGAAGTCAACGTCAACCAAACCAGCCAGCCGCTATCGGGATCGAATGCTGTTCCGCCCGTCAATTCGGCGGCCAGTGGCACGGTCAGCCTGACCTACAACCCGGTGACGAACACCTTCGATACCACGGTTTTTGTGGCCGGCGTTGTGGCCGCCGACATTACCAACGCGCGGCTGCGACGCGGTCAAGTTGGCGCAACCGGGCCGGAAATCTTCGATTTCCTGGCGAGCGGCGGTGTGTTCCTTCCCGTGCCCGGCGGCTTGCAGATGACCTTGGCGGGACAGACTTTCCCGGATCCGGGCCTTTTCCAACTCACAGACGTGCTCGACCTGCTCAGCGGCAACGTCTATCTGGAGCTATCTGTCCCCGGGCACTCAATCCGCTCGCAAATCTTTGCTTTGGGGGCGACAGCGGCCACGACCGGTGGCGATATATTTGTCGTCGAGGATTTGTTCGGCACCGACGTCCGTTTCGTCAACCTGAATATGGGAAGCGACTTCGATCCAATACGCGATTTCGTGGGGGTCGAGGGACGCGATGTGTCGGACGACATTGCCATCACAGCCGACACTGCCACCAGACGGGTAAGCATCGTCGGCTTGGCGTACGATGTTGACATTGTCGGAGCCACGCCGGCCGATGGCGATGAATTGACCGTCGTGGGTTTTGGCGGGAACGACACGATCACGGCGTCGGACGACTTAGGTGCCTTGTTTGACACGAGCGATTTCCGTATCTTCGGTCGGGATGGCGATGACTACATCAGCGGGTTCGGGACTTTGCGTGGAGACGCCGGCAACGACACCCTGGTCGGCGGTGCCTTTGAGCAGACGATCGACGGCGGCGACGGCGACGATCTGATCTTCGGCGGTGGCGGAGACGACACGCTCCTGGGCGGCGCAGGCGAGGACCAATTCGTCGGCGGCTTGGGCAACGACACGATCGACGGCGGAGCGGACTTCGATACGATCCTCCTGCAAGCGACCGGCGGGAACGACCGGATCGACGCCATCCAGCAAAGCCCGACCGAGCTGCTTTATGAAGTGAGCAACGTGGGCGCGGGCTTCGACGGCATTGTCGGCGGGGCGGGAACCGAAACCGACACGCTCGCCTCCGGCACCGTCGAAGAGCTGCGGATTGTCGCCGGCTCGGGCGACGACCTGATCCGCGTCGCGCATGCCGATTCGCTGATTGCCAATGTCGAGCAAGCTCTCAGCCTGCGATTCACGGTCGATGGCGGACAGCCCGGCGCGAGCGATCGGCTGACCGTTTCGGACCTGGGCCTGGGCGACACCACCGTTCATCGCATCGGCGGCGCGGCCGGCAGCGGCTCGTACCAGGTCGGGGCGCTCGCCCCGGTGGTCTATACCGAAGTCGAGTTTACCAGCCTCAATCCGCTGAACCCGGTCACCGGCGGCACCGGCGCCGATGGCTTGGGCACGCTGTTTGTCTTCAGGCACGATCCGTTTGAAGCGAACGATTCCCGCACCAGCGCGACCTTCCTGGGAAGCAACTCGGCGATCAACGTCGATCCGACGATCGACCCGGGCGTCGATTCCGCCGGCACGGGCTTCGATTTGCCGGGCGACGAAGACTGGTATCGCATCGTAGCGCAGCACACGGGCGACCTCGATATCCGGGTGTTCCACCGTATTCAGGGCAGCCTGGCCAATGGCCGCGCGGGCCTCCCCGGCGGCGGCAACTTGGACATTGCCCTGTACGACGCCGACGGGTTGAGCGCGCCCGCCACGCCGTTCATCGTGGCCGGGGGCGGTTCGTTCGGCACCAACGATGCCGACGACGACGAGCGGATTCGAATTCCGGCTGTCGAAGGGCAGACGTACTACCTGCGCGTCCGTGGGGCACCGGCAGCCGGCCCGCTCAGCAACGGCACTCCGGATTTCCCGAATACGAGCGACGCGGTCAACGTCTATAACGTCTCGGTCATCAACACCCCGGCGCCGGTTCCCTTCGACCTGGAACTGAACGACATCATCGCCACGGGCACGGTAACCGTTGCTCCCAACGGGATCTCGTTCACCGCCAACGCGGCCCTCGCAGCCGCGGCAGGGTTCTACGACGGCAAGGACATCGTCTTTACCGGCGGCCCGCTCAACGGCATCCGCGGGCGCGTGCTGAGCTCGATTGGAGCGACCTTCACGTTTGCTCCGGGCACGTTCTCCGCTTTGGATGTGCTGCCGGGTCTGATTGGCAGCTCGTTCCAGATCGAAAGCACCGACACGGGCCGCTCGCAGTTCGACAACGTCACCCGCGACAACACGCCGACGATCTTCCTCCGCGTGGCCGATTCGCGGCTGCTGTTGGACATCCCCGAAAACGGAACCAGCGGCGAGCCGGGTCTGCCGCCCGATAGCGCGGGAGGGATCGCCAACCCGATCTTGATCCCGTTTGTGACTGACACGACGGCCGATTCTTCCGGCTCGGGCTTCCGCGTGGCGATCGTCCACGTCGAGAACAACACCCACGCGATCGTCGGCTATGCCCAGCCGGTAGATGCGGTGGGGCAGCCGGGCCTGTACTCGTTTACCTTCACCACGGCGCTGGCCGAGGGCAGCCACTTCCTTTCGGCCCGCGTCGAGATGGTCGATCCGGCGAACCCCGAGCAAGCTCAAGGGCTGGGGGCTCTGGCTCAATCGCTGGAGATCGTGGTCGATACGCAGGTTCCGCCGGTCTTCTTCGGCTTGCCCGGCGCGATCGGCGACGGCATGATTCCCGACAGCGACACCGGGTTCAACACGAACCAGGAAACGCTGGACGACGGCATCACCACCGACACCACGCCAACGTTCTTCGGCCAGGCCGAAGCCAACGCGATCATTCGCCTGTTCGCCGACGTCAACGGCAACGGCACGTTCGAGCCGGCGATCGACGTGCAAGTCGGATTCGACGTGGCCGAACCGTTCGACGGCACCAACCAGTATCCACCCGGTTACTGGCAGGCGACTTCGAACATCAACCTCAACAGCGACATCTTCCCGCAAGATGGTCTGCGTACGATCTTCGTCACGGCCGAGGACGTGGCCGGCAATATCAATCCCGCTGCCGGGGTGATTGAGCTGGCGATTTTCCTCGATACCCAAGGGCCGCAGATCACGGATGTGGAGGTCGGCGACGATCCGAACACGGCCTTCGACGAATCGGGTTACGATCTGTTCGATCCGAAACCCTCGACCGACGGTCCTTCGCCGCTGGTCAACTCGATCGTCATCTCGGTGCAAGACCTGCCCCCGCGGGTGCGAGGGTTCCTCTTCCCGGCCATCAAGGCCGACGTGGCGGACAACCCGGGGCACTACCAGATCAAGGGAGACAACAACGGGTTCATCCCGATTCTGGATGTCGTGGTGGTCGCGCCGATTCCGGCCGATCCTGGCCCGCCGCCGGCCGAAGTGCTGGCCACCGCCACCATCGAGCTCGTCTTCCGGCTGCCCGGTCTCGACGGCGTGTTCAATACGGCCGACGACATCGGCAAGCCGCTGCCGGACGATCGCTTCACCTTGATCGTTTCGGACGAAGGGGTGCAGGATCCGGCCGGCAACAACCTGGACGGCGAATCGAACGCCGCCGAGCCGCACAATGGCCCAATTTTTGGCGTGGACGGCGCGCCGACCGGCGACGGCCAGCCTGGGGGCAACTTCGTGGCCCGGTTCACCATCGACAGCCGGCCAGAACTGGGTGTCTGGGCGGCGGGGTCGGCCTACCTCGACCTCAACGGCAACAGCCGGTTCGATCCCGACAGCGGCGATTTCGCCAATCGGGACGTCTCGTTCTCGTTCGGTTACACCAGCGACGACCTGTTCTCGGGCAAGTTCATGTCGGCGAACACTCCCAGCGACCGCAACGTGCTGTTCGACAAGCTGGGAGCTTACGGCCGAGTCGGCACCAACACCTACCGTTGGATCATCGACACCGACAACGACGGCGTGGCAGACATCGAGGTGACCGACCCGGCCAGGATCAACGGGATTCCAGTCGCGGGCAACTTCGGCGCGTTTGCCGGCGACGAGGTCGGCCTGTTCACCGGGTCGCGGTGGCACTTCGACACCAACCACGACTTCCGCGTCGATGCCAGCGTCGCCTGGCCGCTGTCTGGGCACCCGATCGTCGGCGATTTCGACGGCGACGGCTTCGACGACCTGGGCACCTGGAGCAACGACACCTTCTCGTTCGATCTCAGCTCGATCGACACCGACGGCAACGCGGGCGACAACGTCCTGGTCGGCATTGATGGCACGATCGACCGGACGTTCAAGTTCGGCTTCATCGGGCCGGGAGAACGCCCGGTCGCCGCCGACATGAACGCCGACGGCATCGAGGACGTGGGCCTGTGGGTGCCGGCTCGCGAAGGGGTCACGCCGCGCGAAGGAAGCGAGTGGTACTTCCTGGTGTCGGGCGTCGTGCAGAACAATACCGGCGAACCGGCCGCTCCGGGCGTGCAGAACCCGGCGATCGGCGCCAACATCGGGCCGACGATCACCGGCGGCAACTACCCGGTCGCGGCGAATGGCCCCGGCGCTTTCGAGACTCCTGCCCAGTACGGCCTGGCCAACTATACCAACGGCCGGATCGTCACCGATCCGCTGTTGCCCAATGCCCAGATCGTCCGCTTCGAACCGGTGCCGTTCGGCAACGACCAGTACATGCAGTTCGGCGACGAGTTCGGCATGCCGCTGGTCGGCAACTTCGACCCGCCGGTCAGCCCGTCCGCGGGCGAAGGCGAAGAGGATCCGCGCAACTCGCACGATGTCAACGACGACGGCGTTGTGAACGCGCTCGATATCCTGTCGATCATCAACCGCCTGGTCGAGAGCGGACCCGGGCCGGCGCCGACCAACCTCGTCGGCGGGCCGTACTACGACGTGAACGCCGACCAATCCATCAACGCCTTGGATCTGTTGTCGGTCATCAACCACATCGTCGCACAGTACGCGGTAGTCAGTGGCGAAGGTGAAGGCGAAGGGGCCGACGCCTTCTTCAGCGACTCGGATGCCGAGTCGGATGACGACGACGACTTGATCAGCCTGTTGGCAACCGACGCG
>JBBDYF010000133.1:163-2261 GCA_040901775.1 Pirellulaceae bacterium
AACCTTGAACTTCTTCTCCTACATCAGGCCGAATTTTTTCATCTTGTTGTAGAGCGTCACGCGGCTGATCCCGAGTTCGGCCGCGGTCTCTTTGCGGCGAAAGTTGTGGCGCTGCAAGCTCTCTTCGATAATCCGCCGCTGCACGACATCGACCCGCGCTTCAAGCGTCACCTGCGCGGTGCGGGCGGCCGCGGTCAGCGCCACGGCGGTCCCTCCCGCGGCGGCATGGCCCGCGGGATAAAACGGGCTGGGATGATTGGCCGTCGAAAATGCCGCATGAACGGGCAGCGCCGGCCGCAGCGGCGGCAAGCCCGTCGAAAACGACGTGCTTCGACGCGGCCCCAGGCCGGCGGGCGAAAACGTCTCTCGCTCGTCGCGATCCATTTCCACGGCCGACGAATTGCCGCTCACGGCCGCCCGGATCGAACTGGGCAAATCGCCGGCCGCCAGCACACCGCGGTGGCAATACAGCACGGCCCGGCGAATGACGTTCTCCATTTCGCGGATGTTTCCAGGCCAGTGGTAGGCCCGCAATGTGTCGAGAAAGGCCGGCTCGATCGTCCGCAACGCAATGCCGTGCGTCCGGCCATGCTCGACGGCGAACTTGCGGGCCAGATACTCGATGTCCCACGGGCGACGGCGCAGCGGCAACAGGCGGAAGTTCAAAATATTGAGTCGATAGTACAGGTCGGTCCGAAAGTTCCCGATCCGGACCAGTTCTTCCAGGTTGTAGTTCGACGCCACGACGAGCCGAGCCGCGGAATGCTGGGTTTCGTTCGAGCCGACCGGCTCGTACTCGCCCGTCTCGATGACCCGCAGCAGCTTGGCCTGCTGGTCGAGCGGCAGAACATCAATTTCGTCGAGCAGGAGAGTGCCCCGGCCGGCAGCCGCGAATTTTCCTTCGCGATCGCGGTCGGCCCCGGTGAAGGCCCCTTTCACGTAGCCGAACAGTTCGCTTTCGATCAGGTCGGGGGGCAACGCGCCGCAGGCGACCGTGCAGAACCGGTCTTCCCGGCGAGGCGACAATTCGTGAATCAGACGGGCCAGAAACGTTTTGCCGCTCCCCGTTTCGCCGATCAGCAGCACGGTGACGTTGTGCCGCGCCGCCACCTCGATCTCGTCCATCGTGTCGAACATTTCGGGTGTGAACGTGACGATCGAGCGGCTGCGGCCGTGCAGTTCTTTATGAGGCATTTCGCTGTACAACCCGGCCAACTCCGCATTCACGTCCTGCCGATCGGCGATGCTGGACGTCGCAACGCTGGGAACCGGGATGTTGGAAATCGCGTTGCTGAGTTTCATGTCGCCACCGCCGGGTTGAGTTAGGGATTGCAAGTTTCACGCTAGTCGGTCTGAAAAACTGAACTAGCGCTAAAGCGGCTTAGCGCGCTGAAAACTTGGCGCTCCACGGCCGGGGGCACTGGTTTTGGCGAAGTGGCGGCTTGCTCGGATTTGTTAAACTGTGCCGCCTGCGGTAACCCTGCCGCATATTCCGCAAGTGCGGGTAACGCCGAGGAAACTCGAAACTCCGCCGATTTTGGCCGATGCTGATTATCGCGGTCTTACGCAGTGCAGCGGTTGTAGGCCGCGACTGACCCCGCGCAGGAGCCTCGCCCCGATGAACGCCCTGCTACTGACGGTCCTGGCGCTCAGCGGGGCGGACGGCACCGACTACCCGGAGGCCGTCGGCGGCGTGGATGCAACCTGCGCCGCAGCGGGCGGACACGGAAATGCCTGGAACCGCTGGAGTGGCTGCTGGGGCCCCATGCCGCAAAGCGGCTACAACCCGTCGGATGGTTGTTATGCCGGCACGCGGTTCATGCACCGCTACCCCGCGTTTCACGGGACCTACTACCGCAACGCCTACAACTACCGTACCTATTTCGACTATCCCTGGCACGCGGGCCTGCAAGAGCCGACGTCCCATTTTTCCTATCGTGTGCCTGGCGCTGCCGGCGTCGAAGAGTTTGTTCCGCCCGTGCCCACAGCCGAGCCGGTGGGACAACCGGCGGTGGGCCCGTCGCGGAGCGTGCGGCGCTAGCGTCAAACGAATCCTAGAAATTCCATCCGTGTGAATCGGGCGTCGGCATGGGCCGAC
>JBBDYF010000133.1:2271-3934 GCA_040901775.1 Pirellulaceae bacterium
CCTACCCCCGATTTTTTTTGCGTCGCCGCAAACCACAAAAACTCTCAATGGACGCATTGACACATTTTTTCGCAAGTTTTTTCTGGTCCGCTTTGGCGAAGGAGATCGCGCCGGCTGGCGCTGCCTCGCCTGTGCAAGGTTCGACGACATCGCCAGTAGAACGACCTCCGTCGCGCCGCTTTCGGGACTGATATCCGAACAAGGCCGACTGATAATTATCAGTCGTATCAGCTCGCCGGACCAGGCGAGCGGTGCGTTCTCCAGGCGAGTCACGGTGCTACTGTAGATCCCGACCGCCGGACTGGTTGGTGGAGCGGTTGCTCTAGCATAGACTTATGTCGCCTGTGCCGCCGCTTCGCGGCAGCGTCGACAAACGCTTGTTCCAAGCGTCGCTAATAAACGCTTGTTCCAAGCGTCGCTAAAACTAAAACGCCCTGTTTCGTACCTATCTGGCGCATCCGCAATGCCCTTTCCACCGCTCGGCACGCCGAAACACGAGCTCGATACGCCCGCCCTCTGCCTCGATCTCGATGCCTTCGAGGCGAATGTGCGCGAGGGGGCCGCGTTGTGTGGCAAGCACGGCGTTGCCTGGCGGCCGCACGCCAAGTGCCACAAATCGCCCGATATCGCTCGCCGGCTGATTGAGGCGGGGGCGATCGGCCTGACCTGCGCCAAACTGGGCGAGGCCGAAGTCTTTGCCGCGGCGGGCATTCGGGATCTGCTGATTGCGAACCTGCTGGTTGGGCCGCGCAAGATGCAGCGATTGGTCGCGCTGCGGCAAATTGCCGACCCGATCATTTGCCTCGATCATATCGACCAGGCCGAGCCGATCGGCCGGGCGATGCAAGCGGCGGGGCTGCGGGTGCGGGCGATTCTCGAAGTCGATATCGGGCTGGCCCGCGTCGGCGTCGCTCCCGGCGCTGCCGCGGTGCAATTGGCGCGGCAGGTTGCCGAGCTGCCGGGCATCGAGCTGGTGGGAATCATGGGATACGAGGGGCACCTGCTTCTGATCGAAGACCAGGCCGACAAGGCCGACAAGATTCGTACCGCGCTCGCCCAGCTTACACAGACCAAGCGGCAGTTCGAACAGGCGGGGCTGGCCTGTTCGATCGTCTCGTGTGGCGGCACCGGGTCGCTCCCCTTTGCGGCGCAGCAGCCGGGGATTACCGAGGTGCAGGCGGGGGGCCTGATCTTCATGGACCCGTTTTACCGGCTTCGCTGCCAGATCGAGCAGTTTCGCTATGCCTTGACGGTGCTGGTCACGGTGGTCAGCCGGCCGGCAGCGGATCGGGCGATCATCGACGCGGGTCGCAAGACGATGAACGTCGAACTGACGCCCGCGCTGGTGGTCGGGCGGGACGACATTCGCGTCGAGCGCCTGTCGGCCGAGCATGGAACGCTCAAGCTGGCGCCGTCGGCCCAGAGCCTCAGAATCGGCGACCGGCTGGAGCTGATTCCCGGCTACGGCGACCTGACAACCGTGCTGCACGACCAGTTCTACGTCACGAAGGACGGCCGCCTGCACGACATCTGGCCGCTCGCCGCGCGGGGCCGCTTGGCCTAGGGAATGGGGCTGGGGGCCGGGGCGGGGGGCCGGTAAACTGAGAATTCGCTAGTCACTGGCATTCCGGCCCTATCGGGAAGCTAACGCATCCCGCTCGCC
>JBBDYF010000134.1:0-26447 GCA_040901775.1 Pirellulaceae bacterium
CAAGCTGCGCAGCACCTGGACCTCGCTCAAATGGAACCTGGCGCTCGCCGTGCTGATTACGTACCTGTAGATGGCGGCGACGTTCGAATCGTGGGTCTATCCGTTCGTCGTCATCATGACGGTCCCCTTGGGGGCGGTCGGCGGCTTCATGGGATTGTGGCTGCTGAACCAGTACGTCGCGCAGCCGTTGGACGTGCTGACGATGCTGGGCTTCATCATGCTGGTGGGGACGGTGGTGAACAACCCGATTTTGATCGTCGAGCAAGCGCTCGTGCATGTGAAAGAAGACGGCATGCACATTTCGCAGGCGGTCGTCGAAAGCGTGCGGATCCGGATCCGGCCGATCTTCATGACCACGATCGGCGGATTGGTCGGTTTGCTTCCCTTGGTGCTCGCGCCGGGCGCCGGCAGCGAACTGTACCGCGGCATTGGGGCCGTGCTGCTGGGCGGCTTGTTGGTTTCGACCGCGGTAACGCTGGTTTTTGTGCCCGCCTTGCTGAGCCTGATGATGGAGCTGCGCGAGGTCGCCGTGCGCCGCTGGTTTCGCCGGCAACCCGCCCGCGCGTTGCCGCCGCTGCAGCCGGTGCCATCGCGACTGGCCGACTCAGACACCGAATCGGACGCGCCGCAAACTCCGCAACATGCGTAACGGGGCGCTTTGTAGAAAATGCCCTCCGCGGCGTTGCCTGGGGTATATGGTAGGGAACGCCCTCTGTGGCGTTCCTTGATAGACTTCAGACAGGTGCCCGGCGATCGACGATCGACCGCGTGGCATCGACCAGCAGCCAGCAGACCGCTCCCACGCCCAGGGCCACCGCCACGCCGTCGAATACCGGCTGCCAGCACTCGACAGGAGACAGGCCGGCGCTCTTTCGCCCATCGACGACCTGCCCCACCAGCGCGTTGAGCGTCATCACGCCCAGCCCCCCCATGCCGTTCATCAGCCCGAACATGGCCGCCCCATGCTTGCCGCTGATCTCGGCCACGACGGTCCACCAGGTCGGAATCGAGACTTGCAGGCAGAACAGTGACGCGGCACAAAACAGCGAGGCGGTAAGCGCGTGTTCGCTGTAGCGAACCCCAAACAGGGCCGCCGAAGCGAACAGCAGCATCGTCGCGCCGCACAGCCGCCGGCTCCACTTGCGTTCGTTGGTGCGGCGAATGATTTGGTCCGAGATCAACCCCCCCACCATGCAGCCGACAGCGCCGCCGGCCAAGGCAACGCCGGTGAGCCAGCCGGAGTCTTGTTCGGAAAGACCGCGGGCCTCTTTCAGGTAGGTCGGATACCACTGGAAGAGCATGTAAAACAGTGTCGCGCCGACGGTCATGATCGTTCCCAGCAGCCAGACGTTTGGGCTGGCCAAGACGATGCCCCAGGGAATGGCGTCGTGCGCTTCGGTCGGCGCTGCCGGCGGCTTTCCGATCCGCGTCAGCTCGGCGGCGTTCACGCCGGGGTGCTCGGCCGGATCGTCCCGGAACCAGCGGTAAAACAGGGCCGCCCAAAACACTCCCAACAAGCCAAAAATTCCAAACGTCCACCGCCAACCGACGAGACCAATCAGAAAGGCTGCCAGCGGCGGTGCGATCGCCCCGCCCAGTTGCGACGTGGTGGTGATCGCGCCGCGGGCCAGGCCGCGCTCATCCGTGGGAAACCAGCGGGTCACCACGCGGGCCGCGTTGGGAAACGCCCCCGCTTCGCCCGCCCCAAACAGAAAGCGGATGACCAGAAGCGGCCACAAGCCGAAGGCGAGCCCCGTGAGCGCCGTGAACGCCGACCACCAGAGGACGATCCGCGCGACGACGCGCCGCGAGCCGAAGCGATCGCCCCAATGGCCGGTCGGCACCTCGCACAGGCAATAGGCGAGCATGAAGGCGTTGAAGACCCAGCCCATCGCCGTTTTGCTAAGGCCCAGCTCGCTGCGGATTGAGCTTTCGGCCTGGCCGATGCAGACGCGGTCGATATAGAGCAAGAGGGCCAGCGTACAGAGAAAAAACAGCACGCCGTAGCGGGTCCGCGTCGGCCGGCTGTGGGCCAGTTCGGGCTCGCCGGAAGGCTGGTACGGGTTGACGAGCGTCGGAGGCGTTTCGTGCAGCATGGCCGGAAATCTCTCGCGGGGTGTGTTATCTTGACCGAGCATCAGGCCGCAAGC
Source organism: Pirellulaceae bacterium (assembly GCA_040901775.1). Lineage (GTDB taxonomy): Bacteria > Planctomycetota > Planctomycetia > Pirellulales > Pirellulaceae > CAYLLN01. The sequence goes on from JBBDYF010000134.1 coordinate 2,151, forward strand.
TACTCGAATTGGCTGAATCTCCCAGCGAATCTCCAAGAATGATCGTCGACGTTCATAGCCATGCCTGGGCGTTCCCGCAGCACTTCTCGGAAGATTTTCGGGCCCAGGCGCGCCGCGCCAAGGCCGGAGGCGAAGTGGATCTGTCGGTGCGTTACGAGGACTATCGTGCCACCGCAACGCACAGCGTGCGAACGATCGTTTTCGGCGGCAAGGCCCGGCTGAGCGGGTTGTGGGTCGATGACCAGTACGTGGCCGACTACGTGGCGGCGCATCCGCACGATCTGTTGGGGTTCTTGTCGCTCGACCCGACGCAGCCGGGTTGGGAAGACGAACTGCGGCTCGGTCATCAAGAGCTGAAGCTACGGGGCATCAAGCTGATGCCGATGTACGCCGGCTTCCGGCCCGACGACGCGCGGCTCGATCCCCTGTGGCGCTACGCCCAGCAGCATCAACTGCCGGTGCTGCTGCACACGGGGACGACCTTCGTCTCGCAAGCGCCGCTGGAATGCACGCTGCCGCGGCATTTGGACCCGGTCGCCACCCGGTTTCCCGAGGTGCGGATCGTGATGGCCCACTTGGGGCACCCGTACGAAGGCGAGTGCATCGTCACCGCCCGCAAGCACCCTCATGTCTATGCCGACATCAGCGCCTTGCACTATCGCCCCCTGCAGTTTTATCACAGCCTGATGCTGGCCCAGGAATACGGCGTGTGGGACAAACTGTTGTTTGGAACGGATTACCCGTTCACCAACGTCGATGCCACGCTGGCCGGCCTACGCGGCCTGAACGCGATGCTGGCCGGCACCGCGCTGCCGCGCCTCGACGAAGCGGCGATCGAGCGGATGATCCAGCGCCCGACGCTGTCGCTCTTGGGAATCGAGTAACGGCCAACATCATGCGCATCACCGACGTCGAACCGATCCTACTCCGCGGGCAAGAATCGTATCGGGCCTCGGCCGGCAGCGGCGAAGCGGTCGATAACGGCGACTGGCAACTACTGGTCAAGGTTTCGACCGACGAAGGACTGGTCGGCTGGTCGGATGTCGAAACGCTTGCCTCGGCGGCCGTGGCCTGCATCAACGGGCCGGGGATGGGCATTCTCGGTTTTCACTCGCTGCGGGATTTGCTGATCGGCCAGGATCCGCTAATCGGGGACGATCCGCTCGCGAGTCAGCGGCTGTGGGACCACCTGTACGTCGGCACGTCGTACTACGGCCGGCGGGGCGTGGCGATGCACTGCATCTCGGCAATCGACAATTGCCTCTGGTCGATCCGAGCCCAGGCGGCCGGATTTTCGTTGGGCGCACTGTTGGGGGGCCGCAAGTGCGACCGCGTGCGGGCGTACGCCTCGACCCTGTTTCGCGAAACGCCCGAGGCGATGCACGCCGCCGCCCAAGGCTACGCGAAGCGTGGCTTTACCGCCGTCAAGTTCGGTTGGGGAATCTTTGGCGAAGACCCGTCCCGCGATGTCGAACTGGTTGCGGCGGCCCGCGAGGCGCTCGGCCCCGACCGCGACCTGATGGTCGATCCCGGCTGGTACGGCGCCGGTTGGAAAGGGCCCTGGCGGCCCCGGACGCTGGCCGAGAACATCGAACTGTGCGAGCGACTGGCGCCGTTTCGCGTGCGCTGGATCGAAGACTTTATCCACCCAGAATTGTTCGACGATTACGCCGCCGTTCGCAAACGGAGCCTAGCGCCGCTGGCTGCCGGCGAGCAACTGGCGACCATTTGGGATTTCGAGCGGCTGATTGGGTGCGGATGCGTCGATGTGGCCCAGCCCGATTTGACTCGCTGCGGCGGCCTGACCGTCGGTCTGCGGATCGCTCGCCTGGCAGGCGTGGCTGGGATCGACCTGGTGCCGCATTCGTGGCTGACCGACCTGCTGACCGCCTATAGCCTGCATTTGATCGGCACGCTCGACCGGCCACTGTTTGTCGAATTCAACGTCGCCCAAAGCGAACTGACCCGCGGCGTTTGCGGAGGTGCTTTGCAGTTGAATGCGGACGGTACCGTGGAGATTCCCACTGGTTGCGGCTTGGGAGTCGAAGTGGACGAAGATTTCGTGGCGGCCCATCGGGCGGTTTGAACCGTCGCTACTACTAGGTTTCTGGGTCGGGTTTCGACTCGTTCGCCGGCACCGTAATCTCGATTTCCGTCGTTTCCGTGGCTGGCGGCTCAGGCGACGGCGCGGGTTGGTGGTCTTCGATGGTGGAATCGACTGCTTGCGCCGCATCGTCAACAATTTCCCTGCCGCGCACGACTGCACGGCCGGCGGCTTGCTCCATTTCTCCCGTTTTGATCTCAATGGTCGCTTGATCGCCTTCGCGGCCAAAGGTGACCCACCCGACTGCAATGCCAACAATCGCCAACAGCACCACAACCAGCGTCAAAGCTCCCAGGAACTTCATCGCAACTGTCTCCACAAAGAGGAAAGCGGAAATCAAAATGCCTCCCCGCAGGATTCCGCGAACGGATCTGCGGGGAGGCAATGGCTGACTGAACGGGACGAAAAACGCTTACGGCGTAATCGGCGGTGGCACATTCGCGACTGGCGGCAGGACGGCGTGTTGACGGCGTCCGTATCCGTTTGCTGACTCGTTGTGGTAGGACAACTTTTCAGCGGTGTCGCGTAAAACTTGGGTGTGACCTGACCGATTCGTCTTACAGGTTTCCGTTCTGTTCAGTCCGTTGTGTTGTTCAGGAGAGGATTGTTATACGTGGCGTGACTTTTCGAAATCGCCAATTTGGCGATCCACCTCATCCTTGGCCCAGCCGTATTTCTGCTGCAGTACGCCAGCCAGTTGATCCCGTTTGCCCGCGACTTTGTCGAGGTCGTCGTCGGTGAGATCGCCCCATTTTTCCTTGGCGTGGCCCTTCATTTCCTTCCATTTGCCTTCGATGGTATCCCAGTTCATCGCTCGCTCCTTTAGTTGGACGGAGGCTGATTCGACTCCGGTTTCCTACCTAGACGTTTGGACGCCGCACCGCGCCGCTCAGCAGGCTGACCAAAAACAGGACGATAAATACAACGAACAGAACCTGAGCAATCCAGGCCATCGTCCCCGCGATCCCACCGAACCCAAAGACGGCGGCAACCAGTGCCACCACCAGGAAAACCAATGCCCAGTACAACATGACTTTTCTCCTTGCGGAAAGTGTTTGGTTTGTCGTTGCGACTGGCATCCGCCTAGGCCGCACTCATGTAACCCCGTCCTATGCAACCGCAGTGCCAAGGCTAGGGATTTTTTCAAGTGCGAATCGCATCCCTCTATGGCGACACAAGTTATGTCACTAACAAGTCCTGGCCCGCGACCGAACAAAAGGGGTCGGAAGCAATGGGTGATTGATTTGCAACCAATCGCGCTGAGCGACCAAGGAGCGAGCTTGTGGCGGCAGCGGCAACTTGTGGCAGCAGCGGCAAGTAGCGGGTGCCCGAAATGGACGCGAACCCAGCGTGTGCCCTGCCGCGACGGTACCGCGCGGCAAAAATCCCACGGGCTCTTTCAATGGTTTCCGCAGGAACGGCGCAGAAGTGGCGAGATTTAAAAGCTACCGCGCCGGCAGCGGCGCGACCTCGATCTGGTCCACGATTCCTAGCACACCCGGCACGCATTGAGTGGCATGCAACCAGAGCTGTTTCTGATAAAAGCTGTTGGCCAATCCACGCAGCGTGACAACGCCTGCGTCGGCCTCCACATGAAGAGTGCTGAACTGGACGCGGCGGGCTTGAATGGCACGGACAACCTGACCAGAAAGCGACTCGTTGGCAGGGGGAATGTGTGAAGTCACGAGGGTCGATGGCGTGCTCGACATGATTATTCCTGAAAGTGCGAGGATTCGATTGGGAGACAAGAAAAGAGACTGGAACTAGGGTGCAACTTGCGTGCCGCTTCGCTAAACTGCTTTAGCTTGACTGCTTGACTGTTCTGTTTTCGACAGCCACAGCGATCCTCGGCTGATTGGCCAAGCACCATGCTGGTTGGAAATCCTGCAACCGGCGCGGCAGGGCCGCGAGCTGGGTCGTTTGGCCTCCAATCCATGACGACTTGCCTATTCGGCCAGCTATGCCACAATGCAAGCTTGCCGCGCCGGGGGGAGATTCGCTTCTGTCTTGAAACGGGCGGCACTAATCTGGAGCGGCCTGCATGCCTGGTGTTCTGGTCATTGATGACGACCGCAGCGTCGTGCATTTGATTCGCGCTGCCTTTAAGGCGACCGAAACGGAGGTTCTCGCGGCGGAATCGGCGGACGAAGGAATTGCCATGCTGAAAAAGCATCGGCCCGACGTCTTGCTGCTCGACATCGTTCTACCGGGCATTTCCGGGCTGGAACTGTTCGATCGCATCCGCCGCTTCGACGAGCGCGTGCCGGTCATTTTCATCACTGCCGGCGGCGAGAGCGACACCGCGATCGAGGCGATGAAGCTGGGGGCCCTCGACTTTCTGCTCAAGCCGCTGGATGTGGCCCGCGTTCGCGAACTGGTGGGACAGGCCCTTGAGATCCGCCGTCTGATGGAGACCCCGGTCGAAATGCCGGAGTACAGCAAGCCGGCCGGGGGAGACCACCAACTGATCGGCCGCAGTCCGCTCATGCTGGAGGTGTACAAGTCGATCGGCCGGGTCGCTCCGCAAACGGTGACCGTTCTGATTCGCGGCGAAAGCGGCACCGGCAAGGAATTGATCGCGCGAGCCGTTTACCAGCACAGCCAGCGGCGCGGCAAGCCGTTCTTAGCGGTCAATTGCGCCGCTCTGCCCGATGCGTTGCTCGAAAGCGAACTGTTCGGCCACGAAAAGGGATCGTTCACCGGCGCCGACCACCGGCGGATCGGCAAGTTCGAACAGTGCAACGGCGGCACGATTTTTCTCGACGAAGTGGGCGACATGGCCCCCCTGGTTCAGGCCAAGCTGCTGCGGCTGTTGCAGGAACAGCGTTTCGAACGGGTCGGCGGAAACGAGACGATCCAGACCGACGTGCGGATCATTACCGCGACCAATCGCGACCTGGATGCAATGGTCGCCGAAGGAACCTTTCGGCCCGATCTGTACTACCGGCTCAACGGGTTTACCATCAAGCTGCCGGCGTTGCGCGAGCGGGGCGACGACCTGCTCCTGCTGTTCGAAGCCTTCCTTTCCCGATTCGCGCACGAACTGAACAAGCCGTTGCAGCGCGTCTCGCCGGATGCCCTGAAAGTGCTGCTCGAGTACACCTGGCCCGGCAACGTGCGCGAGCTGCAAAGCGTGCTGCGAAAAGCGCTGCTCAATCTGACGGGGCCCGTGCTGCTGACGGAGTTCCTGCCGGAGGAGGTACGCAATGCCAGCTCCGCTGCGGCGGGAAGCGGCACCGCCGCGGCAACCGCCGATGGGGGCCTGCCGCGCGATTTAGGTCCGTTCCTCGATGTCCGCCTGTCCACTGCCTCCGACAATATCTACGCCGAAGCGGTCGAGTTCATGGAGCGCTACGTGGTCACCCGCGTGCTGCAAACCACCGGCGGCAACCAGTCGAAGGCGGCCAAACTGCTGGGGATCACCCGCGGCAGTTTGAGAAACAAGACGCACTCGCTGGGCATCAAGATCGACCAGGTGGTCTCGTCCGGCGATGACGACGATGCCGAAGCTTAAGCCGGCTACTGTTTAGCAATGCCGCCTACCCAAGCCGCCCCATTAGCACCAGGATCAGCACAATGATTAGCACCAGGCCCAAGCCGCCGCTAGGGCCATAGCCCCACGACCGGCTGTGCGGCCAGGACGGAATGGAGCCAACTAATAGCAGGATCAGCACGATTAACAGAATGAGTCCAAGGCCGCCGGGCATGGTGATAACTCCAGATGAGAGGAGCGGCTGCTCGATTGTGCGCCGCTGGCACTCCTTGCGAGCACTTTGCGTGCCGAAGCCGTGTTGATGCGACCCGCGGCTGCTTGAGGCCCCTCCCAGGGGCAAGCGACGCTGCCGGCGCGAGGGTGTCGCTGGATCGGAGCGAGCCACGCTGCGTCTATCGGGGCCAGGTCTATCGGGGCCAGGTGTTGGGGTGCCGCGCCAACAGTCGCAATAACTCTTCGAGTTCTTGCAGGCTGATCGGCTTGATCAAGTGATGATCGAAGCCGGCGGCCAGGGCCTGCTGCCGATCGCTTTCCTGTCCGTACCCGGTTAGCGCGATGAGCACCGGTTGCCGAATGTCTTTCAAAGCCCGAATTTGTTGGGCGAAATCGTAGCCCGAAACGTGCGGCATGGCGATGTCCGAGATCACCAGGTCGGGCCGCTCGCGCCGAACCGCGTCGAAGGCTTCTCCGGCAGCGTAGGCCATGATGACTTGCTGGCCCAGCTTGCCGAGCAGGCGGCTCAGCAGGTGAGCGGCGGATTGATTGTCGTCCACCACCAGGATTCGCAGCACGGGCAGCGCCTGGCGACGACCGTCCGCTACCGCATCGACGTTCTCGCCGTCAGCCGCTCGCGTCACCAAGGGGAAGCGCACGGTAAACTCGCTTCCCAGGCCGGGTCCGGCGCTCTGGACGTGAATCGTCCCCCGATGCATTTCGACCAGCGTTTTCGCCAACGTCAGACCGATGCCCAGGCCGCCAAATGCGCGCGTTGCCGAGGTATCCACCTGGGCGAACAGCTCAAAAATCTGGCTCAGCATTTCGGCGGGAATCCCGATCCCCGTGTCGCGAACGCACACGACGACCTGATCCGCGTCGCGCCGACTCTCGAGTTCGATCTGGCCGCCGGGAGGGGTGTATTTCGCGGCATTGATCAGCAGGTTGCTAATCACTTGCGACAGCCGGACCTGATCTCCTTCGATAAACAGCAGCTCCGGAGACAGCGCGACGCTGAGCTGGTGCCCCGCCGCTTCGATGACCGGGCGACCCATGTCGAGCGCCGCCTGAACGACGTCGGCCATCGCGATCGCTTCGCGTTGCAAACGCAGTTTGCCGCTCGATACGCGCGAGACATCGAGCAGGTCGTCGATCAGCCGAACGAGCCGCCGTAATTGCCGTCCCATCATTCCGGCCAGTTCCCGCACCTGGCCGCCATTGTCGGGCTCGAGTTGATTGAGTTCGATGGCGGAAGCGAGCGGCGCCAGCGGATTGCGCAGCTCGTGAGCGAGCGTGGCCAGGAACTCGTCCTTGCGGCGGTCCGCTTCGCGCAACGCGTCCTCCACCCGCCGCCGCTCCGCGATCTCGGCTTGCAGCGTCGCGTTCAGATGTTCTAATTCCGACGTTCGCAGCTCCACCCGCTGTTCGAGTTGCTGGTTGACTTGGCGAATGGTCTCTTCGTGCCGTTTCTTCTGTACGGCGTAACGCAACGACCGATCGAGCGTGCCCGCGTCGAGTTGCCCTTTGACCAGGTAGTCCGCCGCCCCGGCCTTCATTGCCAGCAGGTCGATCGCGCGATCGCGTTGGCCGGTGAGCACGATCATGGGGGAGTGGCACCCCATGAGCCGCGCCGCCCCGAGCAGCTCGAGCCCCGTGTGCTGCCCGAGCCGATAGTCGACCAGGTACAGATCGTGGCTGCAGTGCTCGAACGCATGAATAGCGGCTGCATAATCCGCCACGCGATCCAACTGGTACCCGCCGACGGGCAACTCGCCGAACAACTCTTTGGTGAGAAGGTAATCGTCTTCGTCGTCCTCGATCAAAAGCACATGGATCGGTCCGTCATCCATTGCCATCCGCCTTGTCGCCCAGAAGTTTGTCGCCCAGAAGTTTGTCGCTAGGAAGTTCGACGATTTCCAGCCAGTATTTGCCCATGGTCTTCACCACATCCACGAGGGCCGCGAAGGTGACCGGCTTGGTAACGTACGACTCGGCGCCCAGATCGTAGGTCCGCAAGATGTCTTCTTCCGCCTTGGAAGTCGTCATAACGACCACGCGGATGTTCTTGAATTGCGGATTGGCCTTGATTTCCCGCAGGGCTTCTCGCCCGTCCATTTTAGGCATGTTCAGATCGAGCAGGATGAGACCGGGCCGAGGCGCCGCCTCGGGGTCCGCGAACCGGTTGCGGTGGCAAAGGTAGTCCATCAACTCGACCCCGTTCTCGACGAACCGCAGGTCGTTGGCAACGCGGCTTTCCTCGAACGCTTCGAGCGTCATTTGGCGGTCATCCGCGTCGTCGTCGGCCATGAGAATGGTAATGGCTCGGGCAGGGTGCGTCATGACGGCTCTCGCTCCTGGGGTTCGATCGGCAGGGTGACGACAAAGCGTGCGCCCTGGCCGGGAGAACTGTAGGCGGTGATCGTTCCCTTGTGTCGATCGACAATCTTCTTACAGATCGCAAGTCCTATGCCGGTTCCTTCATATTCGTTCCGGCCATGCAGCCGCTGAAACAGCTCGAAAATGCGATCTGAATACACGGTTTCGAAGCCGATCCCATTGTCTTCCACCGTCAATTCGCATTGTAGGCCCAATGGCGAGTTCTCCTCGGCGGCTAGTGGTGCTTGCACCATCCGCGCGTACACCCGCACGACGGGGGGCACGCCGGGACGATGGAACTTGAGGCCATTGCCGATCAGGTTTTGCAGCAATTGCCGCATCTGCAAAGGATCGGCGTGAATGGCCGGCAATCCGCCCAGTTCGATCCGTCCGCCACTTTGCAAGGTTCGGGCCTCCAGGTCGCTAATCACCTCCGCGGCGATCTCGCTCAGGCTGATTTGTGCGAAGGGTTGCGCCTTGGTCGCAACGCGCGAGTAGGCGAGCAGATCGTCGATCAGGGCCCTCATGCGGCTCGCCGAACCGAGTATCCGGTCGAGATAGTCCTGTCCTTTTTCGCCCAACTCTTGTCGAAACTGGCCGGCCAAGCGGTCGCCGAAGGCCTGAATTTTTCGCAAGGGCTCTTGCAGGTCGTGCGAGGCTACCGACGCAAACTGCTCCAACTCGCGATTGCTCCGCCGCAATTCCTCGGCGAATGCTCTAACTTGCTCTTCGGCCCGGCGGCGCTCGTCGATCTCGTCGCGCAGGGTAGCGTTGGCGTCGCTGATTGCCGCGGTTCGCTCGCGAACCCGTTCTTCCAGCCGGTCGTTGACCTGCTGCAGGTCGCGGCTGGCTTGTTCGCGGACCACGATGTCGCGTCGAACCAGCAAGCAGCCGCCTGCCGCCAGCGCCAATCCCAGGGCCGTCGAGATCAAGCCGGCGACGATCGCGGTCCAGTAACTGGTGGCCGACTCCGCCTCGCGGTTGGCCAACAGCCGCTGCTCCTCGCGTTGCATTTTTCGGATGGTCTTCCGCAGGCTGCCCATGGCCTGCTTTCCTTCGTCGGTTAGGATCCGCGCCCGAGCGGCATCGAACCCGGCCGTCTCGTGCGTGTCGAGATTGGTCTGCATCAGATTCAATCGCCACTGTACCTGGTTGCGGAGGTTAGCGATCTGGGTCTGCTGCGCGGGATTGTCGAGCGTCAGGGCGGCGACTTTTTTCAGCGACTGCCGAACATCGCGAATGGCCAGATCATAAGGCTCCACGTGAGACGGCTCGTGGGTGATTAAATACCCGCGCATCCCCGACTCGGCATCCAAAATGGCGGTCAACAGCGTCTGCAACTCGGCCAGCACCTGGTGCGTGCGCTCGACTTGCTGGTTGTGCCGATGCAAGCGGCGAACATTCAAGTAGGTCACCGCCGCATTCACGACGAGCGTAGCAAACACCATTGCAAAGCCGATCCATGCGCCGCGACTCAAAGTGCTATTCATGGGGTGCGGGCAGGTTCTGCACCAACCTCAAATCGCGGACGGCGGGTTCTATCGCGGGACTCGCGTCTCGTCGCGGGCGACAACATTCTCATCGAGGGCGGCGACCAGTTCCAGCAAGGCTTCTTCCAATTCGGTCTCTGCCCCCGGCATTCCTTCACTCGTCTCGGTTTTCACGAGTCTTTCCATTTCGGCTGCCGCAGCCATCGCGCGGCTGGCGCCGAAATTAGCCGCCAGCCCCTTCAAGGTATGTGCGGCGCGGCGCGCTCGGGAAAGGTCGCTATCTTGCAGCGCTCCGTGCAGTTCGGCAAGCCAGCGGGGGGCATCCTCGCGCAACAACCCGACCATCTCGCGGAACAATGCTTCGTCTCCACCCATGCGATTCAGCGAGCCGGCACGATCGTAGATATGCTTCATGGTTAGCCTGTCCTCACTGCGCCGAAGGTACGCAAATCACGCGCGGCCGCCCGTTAACCCGCCGGCTTGCCCCCGTCGTTATCGACCGTCGTAATCGCCACCGCTTTGCGGAGTTTGTCGGTGGTCAGTTTGATCTTCAAACCAGGCGTGAGCTGTTCCAACTTTCCGGGCTGTCCCCGAATCGTGATCTTGGCACCCGGGTCGATCAGGAAAGCTCGATCCTTCCCTGCGGTATCGACCATGCTCAGGGTGCCCGGCCCCACGCTAACGACCACCCCCTCGTGGCTTAGTGCTTCATCGGCGCGCGCCGGCATCATCAAGAAAAGGGCTATCATTAAGAACGGACAAGCCATGCGATTGAACATCCGAATCTCCGCGCGGTGCATTGCCTATAGGCTCCCAAACCCTCTTGCAATAGGGATGCCACTCGGCCTGCGCGCCCCAGTTTCTGTCGCGTGGCGTTGTCCGTCATACCTGCTTAAGTCGTAATTATATAACGACTTAGGAAAATTAACGAACTTGTCGCGGTCTGGCCATTTAGTCGGCCGCGTGAACGAGCCTAAACCATGCTGGCTTGTTGCTGCTCAGAGGTTGAACCTACCGGCAAACTATCTTGTAGCGCCCTCTCGCGACCTACTACCGGTGGTAGGCCGCCGGTGGTAGGTAGCATTGCCGCGGTCGCCGTCGAGCCGCTTTGCTATATAAGACCCATCACTGCGACGCGAACGCCTGTAGGCGTCGCCCTGCGAGGCGTTCCGGTCGCGTTCAATTCGGCAGATCCAACTCGTCCATCCAGGTTTCCAGAAAGGCGTCGATCTGGTCGGCACAGCGGCGGTACAGTTCCGCCGGGCCGCCGATCGGGTCGGGCACGTCGCCACGCCCCCGCGACACAAGCTGGATTCGGGGCTCGGCCTCGGGCCAGTTGGCGAGAATTGCCTCGCGATGGCTGCGGGTCATCGGCAGGATCAGGTCGGCAAAGCGGACGATCCGATCCGACAGCGGCTGGCTTTCGTGTGGCGTCAGGTCGAGCCCGCGGGCCTTCATCACGTTGACCGCCTCGGCCGCCGCCCGACCCCCCGGAGAAGCCGAAATGCCCGCCGACATGACCACGATCCCCCGATCCTCCAGTTGCTCGGGTGCCAGGCCCAGCTTGTCGGCAATGCGTTTGCGCAGCAGCGACTCGGCCATGGGACTGCGGCAGGTATTGCCGGTGCAGACAAACACTACCATCCAACTGGCCAGCCGCTTGAGATTTGCTTCCGAGAAGACGCCGGGCCGCACCAGTCGAAATCCCGTTTCGTCCACGCTGACGATCGACGAGCGCTGGCCAAATTTCGACCGCCCTTCGTCGAGCACCAGATCGACCCCGTTTCCCAGCCGGGCGAGCACGTCCTGGGCGGTTACCGAATCGGCATCTTGCGGGCGGCGAGCGCCGATCATCACCAGCGGGCCGGCCAACAGGCGCAGCACGCTCAGCACCAGGTCGTGCGCGGGCACGCGGACGCGAATCTGCCCGCCCGGGGCGACAATCTCGCGCACTCGCTTGGGAAGTCGCTGGATCACGCTTTCGGGCTGAGCGTCGGCCAATTGCAACGTCACCGGCCCCGGCCAGCAACGGCGGGCCAAGCGGGCCCCAATCGTGGGGAGTTGCGGCACGTAGTCGAAGACATCCTCGACGCTGCGGACGGCCAAGGTCGCCGGTCCTTCCAACTGCCCGCCGCGCAGCGCCAACAGGCGCTCGACGGCCCGCTGGTTGAGCGCACTGGCCGTGGCGATATAAACCGTCTCGGTCGGCAGAGCTACAACCTTCCCCTCGACCAAGGCCTGAACGGCCTGGTGGACGGCATCGCGCGGGTCATCCGCGGCGGTAGTGTCGATCACAAGCGGAGCCATACCCGGCGGCAAATCCTGGCGAGCAACGCCTTGGCGAGAAAGGCGTCGCCCCTAGCTCGAAATAAACGAACCCGAGCGGGACAAAGTCACATGACGCAATACCTTTATTTTCAGCGACTTGCGCGGCCGGGTCAAGTGTCGGATCGGTCCGGCTGATCCTGGCAAGAAAAAATTCCCGGTTTCCGACAGCCACAAGCCGCTGATTACGGCTGGTACTTTGCCGTAAAGATCACCGCCTCCAGGTTCTCGGCCGCCGCTGCAAAAAAGACCTTCAAATTTTGCAGGGCGAGCCAGACTTCCGTGAATTCCTTTTCGTCCAGCGGTGCCTGGTAGCTGCTGCCGGCTAAGGCGAAGAATTTTTTGCGGAAGTCGTCTTCCTCGACTTCGGCCAGGGCATCGGCGATGAAACGGGTCATGTCGGGTCGAATCAGCACGGCTGCGTAGTCGGTCCCCTGATGCAGTTGCTTTCCCCCCAGCACGGCGTGGTTGAGCGGAAAGTCGCCGGCAGCCGCGTCCAGCTCCCCATCGGTCAAACAGCGATGGATCGGATCCCAGGTGACTCCTGAATCCAGCAGCCGTCCGCTCTTCTCGATCTCGGGCGAAGTTTTCAGATCCTCCAAGAACTGCTGGATGGCCTGGTCCTCTTTCAGACTGAAGAGGCGTTTGGCGTGTTCCCGCCCCAGCGCGATGTGATAGCCGCGACCCACCACCGATGCACCTATGACCCTTGTAGTGTGAAAATGGACAAACCGCTGCCGACCGAGGATTGACTTCTCAAAACTGCCGCCGCCATGCGCAGGTCTTCTTGCGTGGTGACTTTCAAGTTCAGCGGCGAACCGGCGACAATGGTTACCGCATGGCCCAAGCGTTCGACCAGTTGGGCGTCGTCGGTCGCGGCCAGCGCGCCGCGGCGGGCGTAGGCGTCGAGCAGCAACTGCCGGGCAAAGACCTGCGGCGTTTGCGCTTCCCACAGCCCCTCGCGCGAAAGAGTTTCGACGACCGTTTGGTCTTTGCCAACCCGTTTGATCGTGCCGCGAATGGGCGTGGCCAGCAGGGCGGCCCCGGTTTGGATGGCTGCCGCGAAGACCGCGTCGATCGATTCGCTGGTCAGGCAGGGGCGGGCCGCGTCGTGAATTGCGACGAAGTCGATCGTCGGCCCGATGCGCGCCAGGGCGGCGGCGACCGAATCGGATCGCTCGGCGCCACCCTCGACCAGTTCGATCCCCAACATGGCCGCCTGGGTTGCGAACTGTTCTTGAAAATGCTGGCGATCCTCGGGCGCGATCACGAGCAACGTCTGGCGCACGTCGCTCCGGCCCACAAACGGCTCGGCCGCGCAGGCCCAAACCGGCCGCCCCTCCAACGAGACAAACGGTTTTTTCTCGAACGGGTCGCGGAAGCGGCTGCTCTTACCAGCGGCGGGAAGGATGACGGCGAAACTGGGCACGGGGAATTTTTACTTCTGGGGAGGGAAGCTTGGTGTTGATATTGTGGGCGGCGGCGGGGCGGGCCGTCAAGCGAATGTGTTGGGCGGGAATGAGACACGGCAGGCGCGAATTTCCCCAATGCTAGCCGCTACCTGGCCGGAAACCGCCTGGTCAGCCAGTCGAGCTGAGTCCGCTCGGGACGCTCGGGACGCTCGGCGTGCCAGCCGTCGCCCGCCAGGTCATGGGGGCGAAGCGGCTCAACGAACGCGTAGCGACTGTCACGGCTTGCCGGCTGTGGCAAGGGTTTTCCGTTGGGTATTCGCTCCCAACGTAGCTTTATTGTAGCTACATACAGGCTACGCTGTCAATGGGCTTGACTGTGGATTTCCCGTGGCTACAATGCAGCCATGAAAGGGCGGCCAAAGAAACTTGTCAGCGATGTCCGCGAGAACACGCTACGGATACGCCTAACCGACGCAGAGAGACGCGCGTTGGATATTGCGGCAAGCCATTTGACGCTAGATACTTCGACTTGGGCGCGGATGGAATTGCTAAAACTGGCAAGGCCAGCGGCAGCGGAAAGCGGGGGAGTCGAACCCAGTCGGCGCAAGGCCGGTCCCTAGGGCAGTTTATAGAGACTGCTGCGCCACCAGGGCGCGGGCCGCATTCCAGTAACACCAGGACGCGCCACGGGGGCGAAGGTTCAGTAATGGCAAAGCGACCGACACAGCGCGATACGACGCTTTTCACAGCGGAGGAAAAGGCGGAGCGTGAAGCCCAGGTCGCACGGGCCGAAGCGCAGATCGTCGAGCAGACAAAGCGAATCGAGTTTTATCTCACTGAGTATTCGGTGGAACTGCTGGCGCAGAAGATGGATAAGAAGGAATTTGAGATTCCTCTATACCAGCGCGAGGACACTTGGGAGCCGGAGCGCAAATCCAGATTCATTGAATCCCTGTTAATGGGCTTGGCAATCCCATTTCTGTTTTTTTGGGAAAGGTCTCTCACTGGCAAGCTAGAAATCGTGGACGGCTCTCAGCGTCTTCGCACGATTCAGCAGTTCTTGTCGGGCAACTTGGTGTTGGGGGAACTGGATGTTCTCACGGAGCTGGAGGGGTTGGGTTTTTAACGACCTGCCCGAATCTCGGCAGCGCAAGATTCGCAACCGCTCTATCCGTGGCATCGTTCTTAACGAGAACGCCGACGAGCAGGCGCGGTTTGACATCTTCGACCGCATCAACACAGGCAGTAAGATCGCGAATAAGGCCGAGGTTCGCCGCGGCGCGCTAGTTGGTCCATTTCTAGACCTGATAATCGCGTTGTCGAAGGACGAAACATTTGTTGAGCTAGCACCAGTTACGGATGCGGCCCTTAATCTGCGCGAACGGGAAGAATTGGTCACGCGGTTTTTCGCATACGGGGACGGACTGGAGGGCTACAAGGATAGACCCGCGGATTTCTTGTTTAAGTACGCTAAGGCGATGACTGAACGCTTCGGGCAGAAGCCTGAGCTGGTTGAAGAGTATGGCGAGCGGTTTAATCGCACGATGCAGTTTTGCAAGAAAGTCTTCCCCCTTGGATTTCGCACCACTGCGAAATCAACCAAGACGTATCGGACTCGATTCGAGGCGCTTGCGGTCGGGACACAACTTGCGATTGCGGCTGAACCCGACTTGTTGAACAAGTCGCCGGACGTGCAGGACTGGATTAGCAGCGATGATTTTCAGGCACTTACAAAGTCTGGAGGCGCTAACCCAATTCGTTCGCTTCGCGATCGGATAAACTATGTCCGTGACAAGCTATTGGGGGCGGCTTAGAGAATGGACCTCGATCAGGCGTTTTCCGAGCGGCTTCAAGAGATTGAGGCGTACATCGACCTCTTGGAGGCGATGGAGCGCCAGTTGTCAATTGGTCCGCCGCACATTGGCGGAAGCGTGATTACTGTACGGCAGCAACGAATCCTATACTCGTCGGTTTACCTACAGCTCTATAATTTGATCGAGGCCACTGCGACTTGGTGCCTCGGTGCCGTTGCCCAAGCAGCGTCCAGCGGCGAATGGCGACCGCTCGACCTTTCAGCCAAACTGCGCAGGGAATGGGTCAAGGGAATCGCTCGTACCAGCGTCAGCCTCAACGAAGATCATCGCCTTGAGGCCACGGTATCCTTCTGCAACCTTCTCTTGAAGGCCGACCCAATCGCACCGTGGGACGTTGTAGCGGGAGGCGGGGGCAATTGGGATGATTCAGTGTTGGAAGCTATTACGGAACGCTTAGGCTGCGAGTTAGCAATCAGCCCGCCAGTAAAGACAGCCGCCAAGCGAGTAATCCGCGACGATAGGGGGTCGCTTGCGCTAGTCAAGCATCTTCGGAATAAGCTCGCGCACGGTGAGATGTCCTTCGAGGAATGCGGCAATGGAGTCACCGTTGCCGATCTTAAGGACATAAAGGACCGGACTGCAAATTACCTGAGAGAGGTCGTCGCTTCGTTCAACTGGTTCATTGAGCATCGCTACTTCATTGATGCCGAGCGCCGTCCTTACGTGGGGGAGGGCATATGATCGAATGCGTGGACCTGTTCTGCGGCCTCGGCGGCCTGACGCATGGCCTTAGCTTGGGCGGAGTCGACGTTGCTGCGGGGATTGATGTCGATCCAGCCGGCCGGTTCCCTTACGAACAGAATAATTCTGCGTGCTTTGTCGAGAAAGACATCAGCACTCTGAGCGGCAGCGACCTGAAAGCCCACTGGAAGCGAGGGCAATGCACACTCCTGGCCGGCTGCGCTCCCTGTCAGTCGTTTTCGACCTACAGCCGAAAGTACCGACAAGCTGGGGTATCTGAGAAACGTCGAGCGGATAGAAAATGGGCGCTTGTGTCCGAGTTCGCCCGGCTCATCGATGAATCGGAGCCGGACATGGTCACAATGGAGAACGTTCCGCAATTGCTTGACCACGCAGTTTTTCCACAGTTCTTGGCCCGTTTGTCTAAATATCACGTCTGGCACGAGATCGTGGACTGCTCTCGATACGGTGTGCCACAGACGAGAAAGAGGTTGGTTTTACTTGCTTCCCGCCTGGGTCCAATCGCGTTGAAGCGCTCGTCCATCAATGAATTGCCCATCCCTACGGTCCAGGCTGCTATCTTCGGACTTCCCAAATTGCGGGCCGGCGAAGTGGACCCCAATGACGCAATGCACTCCGCTTGCAAGCTCAGCGCCCTAAATTCTAAGCGCATCCGCGCATCAAAACCTGGCGGAACGTGGCGAGACTGGCCGCAATCACTCGTTGCGGACTGCCACCGCAAAGAGGCAGGGGAAACATACCCAAGTGTTTACGGACGCATGGAATGGCTTGCCCCGGCACCGACGATTACCACACAGTGTTTTGGTTATGGCAACGGCAGATTTGGGCATCCAGAGCAAGATCGCGCAATTACGCTTCGCGAGGCCGCAATTCTGCAAACTTTTCCACGGTCTTACAAATTTCTTCCGGCTGGCAAGAGGGCTGTTTACAGCGTCATGGGCCGGCTGATTGGGAACGCTGTACCTGTCAAATTAGGCGAAGCCATCGGTGTCGCCCTTTGCAATCATGTGAGGTCGTCCCAAGCCAGCAACACTTAATGAAACATGACCCTCTCTGTTGACATATGTGCCATTCTGTATAGAATGGCTATCGGCTCAGATTCCCGTTGTTGCGCGACGCTAGTGGCAGGCGAGACGCCTGCCCCACGGGGGATTCGCGAGGCGGCGCAGGTCTTTGACAAGTTAACTTTGCAATACTTCAACAGCAGGCCAGGAGTGCTGAGGCTTCCCCGCCGGCGGGTGAGTGAGATACCAGGTTTACGGCAAAGGCCGATTCCTGCGATTTTGTAAACCGTGCGGGTGCTTTCAGCCCGGAAAACCAGGCATTTTCGCCAGCGCAGGGGAACGCGAAACGGGAAAGCGCGTCAACCGCGCGAAAGTCGTTCCGCGGCAAGGGCTTGGGTTGATTTGGCCGGCGCAATTGCAGGAAATCGGTGTCAACCAGGGCGGGAGCGAACAGGCCCTCGTTTCCGAGCTCAAGAATGCCCTTGCGAGTGCGTGGGCAATCGCGCGCGGCCAACCGGCGAGGCGCTCGCAGCCCGCCTCAGTCCAGCCGGCGGGAGCTTTCGATTTCAACGTCGGAGCGACTACGCCTCGTACTTCATCAGGATTTCGTCGGGTGCGAGGCCGGCAATCGAGGAAAATCCACCGCCAGCGACCTTCTCGCCCAGTTCGCTTACCGCGCGGAAGTAACGATCGGTCGGGCGTTTGCCGGAAAGCTCGCGGGCCAGATCCTGGCAGACGATGTCGGCCGCCATCCGCACCGTTTCGTCGTTCTGGCGACCGGCATACAAACTGGTCGCCAGCATGACTACCAGTTTTTGCGTGCGGAGGGAAAGCTCGCTCATCCGGCATTGGCGATCGGCCAGCTTGAGCTGGTGCTTGCGCATCGCGCCGCTGATTTCTAGCGGCAAGGCTTGCAGGCCCCGAATCGCCGCGATTGCGTGCTCGCGCAGGCCGCTGGGCATCGGCCCCAGTTCGGTTCGCCACTTGTGCGAAAACTTTTCGCCCACCCACCACATCCCGTACGGCCCCAGTGCCCCGCGCAGCTTCCACGCATGCACTGGATTGGCAGGATTGAACTTTTTCATACCGGCGGCTTGCAGCGCCTTGCCGACCGGCTCGAAGTAGGTGGTGCCGTGCTGCTTGATCAGCGACTTGAAGAGGGCCATGCCGAGCATCTCGCCCTCCCCTTCGTAAATGCAAGGGGCGAGAAACTCGTGGACCTGGTCGCCGAACAGGTGTCCATGCAAAAAGGCGCGGCCGCCGTGCGTCTTCATGAACAGTTCGATCGCCGCTTCTTTCTGCGCTTCGCTCCCAAAGACCTTGGCGATGATACATTCCATCTCGCCCCGGTAACCCTTGTCGAGCAGGGTCGAGCACCAGGCGACCAGCGCGTCGCAAGCGACGATCAAGCCGGCCAGGCGGGCGATGCGGCGGCGGACCAGCTCGCGGCGCTCGATCGCTTCGCCATACGTCACGCGGAACCTGGCCCAGGGTAGCATGCTGGCCAGCATCAGGCGCATGTTGCCCGCCGAGTTGGCGCACAGGGCGACCCGCCCCAGGTTGAGGCCGTGATAGGCGATCGTCAGGCCGTTCCCCTTAGCCACCCGCAGCAGGTTTTCGGCTGGCACGGGAAAATCGCGAAAGATGATTCCGCGATTATAAGTATGCTTGAGGGCGTGCAGGCCGTATTTGACCAGCTTAAACTGCTCGTTCTCGCGGTCGGGCAAATCGCAAATCAACACCGCCGGCTTGTCGTCGATCAGGCAGACCAGGCCAATCGTCCGCCCCGGAACGACATTGGTAATGAACAGCTTTTCGCCGGTTACGAGGTAGCGACCGCCCACGAGGCGGGCGGTGGTTTTCAGGGCCGTCAGGTCGGAGCCCGCCCCCGGTTCGGTCAGGGCGAAGGCCGACAGCCGCTCGCCGCTGGCCAGCTTGGGCAGGAAACGCTGCTTCTGCTCTTCGGTGCCAAAGGTGCGCACCGGATCGACCGCGCCGATGCAGCCGTGAACCGAGGCGAGCCCGGCGGTGGTCGGATCGACGAGGGCCATTTGCGTGATGAACGCCATGAAGCTCCGCAGCGGCGCCCCCCAGCCGCCATATTGCCGATCGACCAAGAGGCCCCAGTAGCCGACGACGGCCAGTTCCTTGAGCACCGGCTCGGCCACCTTTCCCTCGGAATTGAGCAACAGGCCCGCGGCCTTGTTGCGGCGGACCACCTCGAGCGAGCGGGCCATCACCTGCTGCACGTCGGGCGGAGTGCTTTCGTGCGCCGCCTCGAACAGTTCGGCGGGCAACTGCCGGTCCCAGACGGCCCGATGGATCGGGCTTTGCACCGTTTGATATTGCGGCAGGAACAACTGCTCGACCTGGTCGTCGGCCCGGTCGATGGCACCCATCCGCCGCGCTTCGTCCGCACTTTTGCCACCCAGTTGCAGCGCCGTTTCGGCGAACGAGGCTTCCAGCGGCGCCTCGGTCGGCGTCTCGGCCGGCAAAGGCTCGCGGTCCTGGGGCGGAGAAGTCGTGGGCATGGGCAGGGCACCTTCCTGGAGCAAAAGAGGAGCGTCCATCCGAATTCTAGGCCGCAGACGTACAGGCGGAAACCGCGAACGATCGTTACAAGCCGCAAATTCACGATGAACTTTCGGCGCGAACCTGTCATAATCGGGCGACCCTTCCAGGTTTCACCCATGATTCACCAGGCTCCCACGATCCTCGAAATCCTCTGCCGGCGCATCGAAACCGATGGCGAACGGCCGGCGCTCGCCGTTAAGCAGGCGGGCCAGTACCGCTGGCTGACTTGGAACGACCTGGCGACTGACATCGCTCAAACGGTGGCGGCGCTGGTTGGACTGGGTGTGCGACCGGGGGATCGCGTAGCGCATCTTTCGGAAAATCGGCACGAGTGGATCGTGCTGGATTTTGCCATCCAAGCGGTGGCGGCCGTTCACGTGCCGATTCACGCTCCGCTGACCGGGCCGCAAATCGCGTGGCAAATCCGGCATAGCGGGGCGAAGGTGGCGATCGTTTCGGGGCCGCAGCAACTGGCCAAGCTGTCGCCGCTCGCCGCCGAAATCCCTGCCGAAGTGGCGTTCGCCGCTTACGACGCTTGTCCGCAGGGACTGGCTGGCCGGCCGGCGCAGGCGCTGGCCGAATTGAAAGCCGCCGCCGATTTGCAGGCGGGGATCGAAGCGGCATGCCACGCCCGCCAGGCCACGATTGCCGAGTCGTTGGCAACGATCCTGTACACCTCGGGAACCACGGGCGAGCCGAAGGGGGTGATGCTCACCCAGCACAACCTGGCGACGAACGCGCTGGCGACGATCGCCGCCTTTGGATGCGAGGAAGACGACTTGCGGCTCAATTTTTTACCCCTCTCGCATATTTTCGCCCGGACCTGCGATCTGTATTGCTGGCTGGCTGGCGGCACGCGGATGGCCATTGCCGAAGCGCGCGAGACGGTCGTCGCCGACTGTCAGGCGATCCAGCCGACGATACTCAATGGCGTGCCGCACTTTTACGACCGGGTCTTTCGGGCGCTCTCGGACAAGGGAGTGGCCGAAACGCCCGGCGCTTTGCGGGGCTTATTGGGCGGGGCGATCCGCGCCTGCTGCGGAGGCGGAGCAGCCTTGCCCGAGCACCTGTTCGACTATTACCAGCGGCAGGGGGTGCCGCTGTTGCAGGGCTACGGGCTGACCGAAACCTCTCCCGTGATCTCGGCATCGTCGCCGGCCGCCTATCGCCGCGGGGCGAGCGGGCGACCGATTCCCGACGTGGAGGTTCGCATCGCAGCGGATGGCGAGATTTTGACCCGCGGGCCGCACGTCATGCTCGGTTATTACGAGAACCCGGCGGCGACCGCCGATATCCTGCACGACGGCTGGCTGGCGACCGGCGACCTGGGCCGGCTGGACGAAGACAACTTCCTCTATATCACGGGTCGGAAGAAGGAGATTCTGGTCACGCTGGGGGGCAAGAACATCGCTCCCGTATTCCTCGAATCGCTGCTGACGCAAGATCCGCTAATCCTGCAAGCGCTGGTGCTCGGCGATGGCCGCCCCTGCCTGTCGGCTCTGATCGTTCCCGACGCGGATCGTCTGGCGGCCGAGATGGCCGCCCGCAAAATCGAGATTGCTTCGTCTGCCGAGACTTTGAATCATCCGCAGGTAGTGGCCCTGTTTGCAGAGCGAATCCGCGAGCGATTGGTGGATGTTTCGCACTACGAACAGGTGCAACGGTTCGTCCTGTTGCCCCGTGGCTTTACGATTGAACAGGCGGAGATGACGGCCAAGCTCAGCTTGCGGCGGAAGGTGATTGAAGAGCATTTTGCCGCTGAGATTGAATCTCTGTATCGACGCGGTTAATCTGATGCCACGTTCCCTTGCGATTTCAGCATCGTGCAGGTTCGCATGAACCATTCGCCGCGAGACCACTCGGGCCGAGAGGCTTTTTCCCGCGCCAGTGGCCGCGAACGGCTCGAGCTGTCGGCCGAAAACGAGCACGCCCCCCGTGAGCTGCGAACGTGGCACGATCGGTTCGCCGCGTCGCGGTTGACGGCGCTGCTCAAGGAGCGAACGCACGTCAAGTTTCGCGATCTGGGCAGCCAGCGGCACGAGACGGAAAAGTCGCAGGCCCGCAGCCTGGTCGAGGAAATGGCCGCGGCTGGGGCGCTGGCGCGCTTGCCGGCCCTGGCCAACCGGCTGGGGCAGGCGGCGGCGATCGCGGGCGAATCGTCTGCTTCGGTCACTTGTTTTGCGCAGGCCGCTCAGGGGTTGCCCTGCGGCTCGGCCCGCTCGGTCGTGCTGCAAAACCTGGTGCTGGTGCAGCTCGATCGTCGCGACAATGCCGGGGCCCTGGGCACGCTGGCCGAGCTCGCCCGCTGCGCCCCGTTGGACATGCCGCTGCCGGCCGACCGCTACGAGATTGAGCGGCCCCTGGGCCTCAGCACGTTTGGCATGGTCTTCCTCTGCCGCGAGCTGGATACGGGGCGCCGCGTCGTGGTCAAGTCGCCTCCCGATTCGCTGCCCGGCAAGCTGCCGGTGCTGCACGAGGCGGATATCCTGCGGCGCTTCGTCCACTCGGGCGTACCGGGGTGCCTGGGCCAGGGATTCGTCGATCCCTCGCGCGAGCGGCGGCCGTATTATGTCATCGAATGGTTCGACGGCCTGAGCCTGCACGAGTACGTCGCGCGGTTTGGACCCCTCTCGTGGGCGAACCTGCAAACGCTGCTGACCCGCTTGGTCGAGACCTTGCGGGCTTTGCACGCGCAGGGGGTGATCCACAGCGATTTGAAGCCGGGCAATGTGCTGGTTCGCTGCGACCACGACGGCTGGCAGGTCAAGGTGATCGACTTTGGCATCGCGGTGCTGGCCGACGACCCGTCGGCCGCCCTGGTGCCCAACCAGCCGCGGCCGTTTACGCTCGGCTTCGGCGCTCCCGAACAGCAGGGACAGTCCGACCAACAGCGGCTGACGACGGCTGCCGACCTGTACGCGATTGGCCGGACGATTTTGTTTTGCCTGTGCGGCCAGCCCGATCCGCCGCCGGGCCAGCGCGACCTGCTGCCGGCCGGGCTGGCGTCGTTGGTGGCCGGTTGCTTGGCGATCGACCCGAACCTGCGCCCCAGCGCAGACGAGTTGTTGCAGCAACTGGAAGCGTTGCCCGCGCCCGACGGGCCGCCGCGCTTTCCCAGCACGCATTTGACTGCCGGCACCAACCATCCCTCGCGCGATCCGGGCACGCACTCGTCGGGGTCGCAGATTCCAGGCGAAGATACCCGCATGCCGCCCCGCCCGCCATTGACGGGACCCTAAACGAGCGGCTATCCCATGAGCTCGTGGATCGGCTCGGCCCCTTCGACGCCGACCAGCTTCTGATCGAGCCCGCCGTAAAAGTAGGTCAGCCGTTCGGGGTCGATGCCCAACTGCGAAAGCAGCGTGGCATGGACGTGCTTGACGTGCAGCGGCCGTTCGACCGCGGCGCTGCCGATCTCGTCGGTATTGCCGACGCTCACCCCGCCCCGGATGCCGCCGCCCGCCATCCACATGGTGAAGCCGAAGGCGTTGTGATCGCGGCCGGTTCCGTTTTCGTATTCGGCCGTCGGCTGGCGGCCGAACTCGCCCCCCCACACGATCAGCGTGCTGTCCAGCAAGCCCCGCTGCTTCAGGTCGGCGATCAGGCCGGCAATCGGCTTGTCGGTCTCGCCGGCATGCAGGTTGTGGTTGGCGACCAGGTCGCCGTGGGCATCCCAGTTGTCGTCGTTGTGGGCGCCCCCGGAATAAATCTGCACGAAACGAACGCCCCGCTCGACCAGCCGGCGGGCCAGAATGCACTGCCGGGCAACGGTCGAGCAGCGCTGGTCGTCCAGGCCGTAAAGCTCCCGGATGTTTGCCGGCTCGTCGGCCAGGTCGGTCGCTTCCGGGGCGGTCGATTGCATTTTGTACGCGAGCTCGTAGCTGGCGATCCGCGAGGCGAGGGCCTGGTTGTCGCCGTGCAATGCGGCATGCTCTTCGTTATAGGTGCGCAGCGTGTCTAGCAGGCGCCGCTGGGCGGCATCGGTCATTCCGGTGGGACGGGCCAGGTCGAGGATCGGCGTCCCTTGCGAGCGGAAAATGGTCCCCTCGTAATGAGCCGGCATATAGCCGCTGCTCCAGTTCTTCGCGCCGCTGATCGGACCGCCGCGCGGATCGAGCATGACGACAAAGCCGGGCAGGTTCTCGTTCTCGCTGCCCAGTCCGTAGTTCACCCACGAGCCCATGCAGGGGCTGCCGCTGAGCACTTTGCCCGTGTTCATCTGCAGCATGGCCGAGCCGTGAATCGGCGAATCGGCGGTCATCGAGTGCAAAAAGGCAATGTCGTCCACGTGCCGGGCCAGGTTCGGAAACAGGTCGCTGACCCACTTGCCGCACTGGCCGTGTTGCTTGAATTTCCAGCGCGGCTCGACGATCCGCCCCTCGTTTTTGTGCCCGGCGCGGCCGAATGTCTTGACCGAGATCGTCTTGTTGTCCATGCCGACCATCGTCGGCTTGTAGTCGAACGTGTCGATCTGGCTCGGCCCGCCATACATATACAAGAAGATCACACTCTTCGCCTTGGGCGGCATGTGCGGCTTCTTGGCGGCCAGCGGGCTGACGAACTTTGACTGGCCGTCGGCCGCGACCGCTTGCCGCGCGAAAAAGTCGTCGCCGAGCATTCCGGACAAGGCGACGCCGGCAAAGCCGCTGCCGGCTTGCCAGAGGAATTCGCGACGGGTGCGATGGCAGAAATTGGGTTGCATGGCTGAGGTCGGAGGTCGGAGGTCGGAG
>JBBDYF010000135.1:0-3894 GCA_040901775.1 Pirellulaceae bacterium
CGAGGGACTGCGATAGTCCCTCGCTGACGCGTCGGGTTGATAGGCCGCATACGATCCGCCTGCTCGCCGCCGCGCGGGCAAACCTTCTACTTCGATCCCTCCTACCGTGGAAACTTCGCCATGAAAAACGTTGAGAACACCAACCGTCGCCAGTTCCTCGCCGCCTCCGCGAGCTTCGCCGCCGCTGCCACGTTGCCGGCGATCTCGCTCGCTCAAGACAAACAGCAGCCACTCTATAAGATCTCGCTCGCCCAGTGGTCGCTGCACAAAACGATCCGGGCCGGCCAGCTCGACAACCGCGACTTCGCCAAGACTGCCAAGGAAGATTTCGGCATCGACGCCATCGAGTACGTCAACCAGTTCTGGAAGGACAAAGCCAAGGACGCCGCTTACGTTGCCGACTTGAAAAAGCGGGCGGGCGACCTGGGCGTGAAGACGCTGCTGATCATGTGCGACGGCGAAGGAAACCTGGGCGACTCCGACGAAAAGAAGCGGATGCAGGCCGTCGAGAACCACTACAAGTGGGTCGAGGCGGGCAAAGAACTCGGCTGCCATTCCATCCGGGTCAATGCCGCGTCCGATGGCAAGCTGTCGTTCGAGGAGCAGCAAAAGCTGGCGGCCGACGGGCTGCGGCGGCTGTCGGAATTTGCCGCGCCGCACGGCCTGAACGTGATCGTCGAAAACCACGGCGGCCTGTCGAGCAACGGCCAGTGGCTAGCCGGCGTGATGAAGCAGGTCGATCGCAAGAACTGCGGGACGCTCCCCGATTTCGGCAACTTCCGCGTCGGCGAGGGGAAAGAGTACGACCGCTATCAAGGGGTCGATGAGCTGATGCCGTTTGCCAAGGCGGTCAGCGCCAAGAGCCACGATTTCGACGCCGAGGGGAACGAGACCCACACCGACTATCACAAGATGATGCAGATCGTGCTCAAGCACGGCTACCACGGCTACTGTGGCATCGAATACGAGGGGAGCAAGCTGAGCGAGCCGGAAGGGATCAAGGCGACGAAGAAGCTGCTCGAACGGGTCCGCGAGAAGCTCTCGGCATAGTTCGGGCGATCCGTCACCGCTTCTTGAGGATCAATACGATGTCCTGCGTATCGGCCTCGATCTCGGTCGGCGAGTCGAGGCGGTATTGAAAGTCGTAGGTCGCGGCCAGTTCCAATTCCGGCACGCCGGCCAGCAAGCGTTTCAGTTGCTGCGCCGTGTAGGTGCGAAAGACCAGCTCGTCGATGATCTGAAAGCGGCGGGTCGGCGTATAGACATCCATCGTCATGCGGCAGCGTTCGGTTCGGTCTTCCAGATCGAGGTCGAACGTTTGCAGATGCGTGTTGATCCCCAGGTGGCCTCGCCGCGCCGACCAGCGTTCCTCGTCGAGCGGCGTTCCCTCGGTCGGTGTGAGGTGCAACCCCAGGACGTACACCCCGCCGCGCCGTAGCGCCGCGGCCACGCATTGCAAGTGCGACCGGGCGGCCCGTTCGCTCAGCAAGTGCCGGAAACTGTTGATCGTGTTGAAAGCAGCGTCGATTTTTGCCGGCAGGCGAAAGTCGGACATGTCTCCCACGAAGACGCTCGCCGGCAAGCCGTGGCGTACGAGCCGCTGGTTGCAAAAATCGACCGCCCGGGGGTTCAGATCCAGGCCGGAAACCTCGTAACCGGCCTTGGCCAGGCGAAACAGCAGCCGGCCGGTGCCGCAGGCCGGCTCGAAGAGGCGGCGAACCTGGCGCTTGAGATGCGTGTCAAACACAGCCTGTAAAAAGTCGGTCTCCGCTTTCCAGTCGGACCCGAACACCAGGTCGTAGTAGCGCGGATAGTCGTACAAATTGGCGAGTTTTTCCATAGCGTTGGGATGCAGATTAAGCGGGTCGGAATGTGTCGGCAAGGGCGTCTGAATATAAGCGGCTTGCCGCAAAGTGCCGGGCCAGAGCGGGGTCGGATCGCTTGAAATCGCGGCCTCCAAGGTTTAACTTAGTAGTTAATGATTCGCAGGCTAACGATTTGGAGCGATCTATGTCCCAGCGAATGCTGGAATACGATTTCGAGAACAGCGTCGGGTTTTGGATTTGTACCGCGGCGCACGCCTTCCAGCGGGCCTTCAACGAGGAACTCGCGCCGCAGTCAGTCACCTACCGGCAGGCGCAGGTGCTGGGTTGTCTGGCCCTCGAGGGTTCGCTCTCGCAAACCGATCTGGCCGAGCGGATGCGGATCGAACCGCCGACGCTCGTCGGCATTCTCGACCGGATGGAACGCGACGGCTGGATTCGCCGCGACACCGACAAGCAGGATCGCCGTCGCAAATTCATCCAGCCGACGCCCGCCGCCAAGCCGGCCTGGGCCAAGGTCGTGGTGGCGGCCCAACGGGTTCGCGCCAAGGCAACGCACGGCATGACCGCGGCCCAGTTGGAACAGCTTCGCAAGCTGCTCGACCAGGTGCAAGCCAACCTTCAAGATAGCGGAATCACCCGAGAAGCAAGTTAATCATGGCGCGCAAACAACTGCAGCAATTGGGAATCGTCACCTGCGCGCTTGTGGCGGCAGCCGCCGGAGCGGTCTTTCTGTATTCCGGCTCGCTCAACAGCCACGCGCAAGGGCCCAAGGATAAGGCCGGTGGGGCGCCTCCCGCGCCCAAGGTGCTGGTGGCCCCGGCGCAAGTGGCCGAGGTGGCCGAGCAGCGCTCGTTCGTCGGCACCGTGCAGCCGGTTCGGCGCAGCATCGTGGGCAGCGCGGCGCCGGGAAGGGTCGAAGAATATCTGATCAACGAAGGGGACGCCGTGGAGGCGGGCCAGCCGATCGCCCAATTGCGGCGTGGCATCATTCAAGCGGAGCTGAATGCGGCCCAGGGGAACCTGGCCGTCCGCGCGGCCGAGTTGGGCGAACTGCAAGCGTCGTTGCAAGACGAAATCGAACAGGCCACCGCGCGGGTCGATAACGCCGCAGCGCAAGTAGCCTACCGGCAGGGCAAAGTGGAACGTTCCAAGGCGCTGGGAAGCTCGATCGCCCGCGAATTACTCGAGGAAGACGCCTCGCTGGCCGCGCAGGCCGACGCCTTGCTCCGCGAATCGCGAGCCGCGTTGCGCTTGCTCACCGAGGGTGCCCGCGATCAACGCGTGCTGCAAGCCAAGGCCCAAGTCGAGGCCCAAGCCGCCGAAGTGGAGCGATTGGCCGAGCAGTTCGAGCGGCATACCTTGTTTGCCCCGTTCGACGGCTTCGTCACGGCCGAGCACACCGAGGTGGGCCAGTGGGTCATGCAAGGCGATCCGATCGCCGAGATCGTCGAGCTCAAACAGGTCGATATCGTCATCGCCGTCCTCGAAGACTACGCGACCCGGCTCGAACCCTCGGTCGCGGCCACCGTCGAAATTCCTTCGCTCCCCGGTCAGTCGTTCGCGGGGCGGATCGCCCTGATCAATCCGCAGGCGGATGCCCGCGCGCGTACGTTTCCGGTCAAAGTGCGGGTCGATAACCCGCTGGAAGGAGGCCGCCCGCTGCTGAAGGCAGGCATGTTTGCCCGTGTCAGCCTGGCGGTCGGCCAGCCGGTATCTCGCACGCTCGTCCCCAAAGACGCGATCGTTCTGGGCGGCCCATCTCCAGTCGTGTTCGTGGTCGATACGGCCCAGGGGAAATCGCTGGTCCGCCCCGTGCCGGTGACGCTGGGGCCCGCCACCGGGGCCTGGATTGCCGTCGCCGGAGAGGTGCAGGGGGGCGATGCCATCATCGTCGAAGGGAACGAGCGGGTCCGCCCCGGCCAGGAAGTGCGGATCGAAGTGAAAGAAATGAAGCTTCCTTGAATCGCCAGTGGGCAGTAGTCAGTGGGCAATTGAAACTGACAACTGACCAAAGACAACTGACAACTGACAACTGACAACTGACAACTGACAACTGACAACTGACAAC
>JBBDYF010000136.1:0-26320 GCA_040901775.1 Pirellulaceae bacterium
CGCTACGAGTCGCTGGTGGCGAGCCGAAAAAGGAGGGCGTAACCCTGCGCGTCGATCCGCCGTGGTTGGCTGCGCCAACCACAGCCACCCGCAGCGCGCCGATCCGCCGTGGTTGGCTGCGCCAACCACAGCCACCCCGCTGCGCCAACCACAGCCACCCGCTGCGCCAACCACAGCCACACGCCCGGCGGTCGGGACCTACAGGCGAGAGGATCAAACCATGCTACGGCAACCGGCGAACGCGCAGGTTTTTGAACTCGACGGGCGAACCTTCCGATTCCAAGCAGAGATAGCCGGTCGCCGGCTCGCACTTGTTGCCGCCGCTGACTTCTTCGCCGTTCACCCAGAGGCGAATTTCGCCATTGATTCCGCGGACGTAATAATGGTTCCACTCGCCCACCCCTTTGCTCAGATTCTTGCGGGGAAAGCTGCGCTGGCCGTTGGGCGAAAGCGGCGGGAACGGCACCATCGTCGATTTGCCCACTGGAAAAATGTCGCCATTGGTACTGAAAAATTCCGCTTTTTTCCCGGTTCGTTTTTCGTATTGCTCGGTGTAGCCGTGGTCGAGCACCTGCACCTCGATCCCGCCCGGCGGCAGCTTGCCGTTGGGCAAATCCTTCAGGGCCTCTGCCGGCGCCCACACGAAAATGCCCGAATTGCCAGCCGCCTTCAAATGCCGCCACTGGGCGACCAGCTCAAAATTGGTCACCTGCTCGTTGCTGCGGGTGACGCCGACCGGCTGCCCCGTGCAATGGATGATGCCTTCTTTCGACGACCAGGTGTCGGCCTCGCCGTTGACCATCGTGAAGTCGTCGAGTGTCAGCTCGGCCCAGCCGGGGCCGGTGCCGTCGATGCAGGCCTTGGGAAGCGGCTGCTCGTCGGCCCGTTGCTCCTCGGCGCGCGCGCGGCCAACAAAGAGGGGAACCATCATCGAGGCAATCGCGAGCGAGGCAAAGAGGCTGGTTCTCATGGTCGTGCTCCGGGATTTGGCGGTCGTCATGCTCGCCCGCGATTCTCTCTTGTTCCGCTTCGCGCCGCAACCGCCGGGGTTCGGGTCTCGGGAGGGCGAGGCTCCTGCCGAGCCGGGGGATCGAGGTGGAATCGGAATCAAACGGACTTGCCGCCCGTCCATCGCGGCGCACGGGACACCATTCGGCTGGTGGCAACCGGAAAATCCAATACCAGCGGAACCGAGGCGGTGGACCGCCGATTCGCATTCGGCCGGCGCTACCTTCCTTGCGACCTACACTTGCGGGTTCCGCCTCCCCCTTGCCGCTTTCCCCGAGACGGCCATGCTTCGCACCTTCCCCCGTAAACTTGCCGGCTGGATCGGCTGGAACTGGTCTGGAGACGCCCGCCGCGGCTGGGCGACGACCGTCCTGCGGCGCGCTCCACTCTCCGAGCGCGACCTGGGAACCGCCGTGGAGTTGTTCTCGCGTCTGGCCGAGATCACCTCGAACGTCGCACACGAGGTGCGGCAGCATAGCGGCAGCATCGACACCATCAACTCGGAACTCTCCGTATTGCCGCCGGGCGATGTGGCCGCCGTGGTGGCCGCGGTCGGCAAGCTGCTGGTGATGAACCAGCAAACGCAGCAGCGGCTGACGCAGGCCGAGTTGCGGCTGCAAGCCCAGCAGCGGCAATTGAGCGAAGTCTCGGTGATGTCCAAGACCGACGCCCTGACCGGGCTGATGAACCGCCGCGCCCTGGACGAGCAACTGCGCCTCGCCATTGCCGATTCGCAGCGGATCGGCCGGCCGGCGACGTTGCTGCTGCTCGATCTGGATCACTTCAAGCGCTTCAACGATTCGCACGGCCACCTGGCGGGCGACCAAGCGCTCAGGGTGCTGGCCGACGTGCTCTTGGCTCACTCGCGCGAGTCCGATATCGTGGCCCGTTTTGGCGGCGAGGAGTTCGTGGTCCTCTTCGGCGGGGCGCATGCCGCCACGGTGCTGCACCGGGCCGAGAACATGCGCGCCGCCATTCGCAGGGCGGGCATTTTGTACGACGGGCGCAGCCTGCACATCGCGGCCAGCGTCGGCCTGACCGAGTTGCAGGCCGACGACGACAGCGAATCGCTGCTCAAGCGGGCCGACGAAGCGCTCTATGCCGCCAAGCTCGACGGCCGCGACTGCGCCTACTGGCACGAAGGGGATCGCTTGCAGCGAATCGACGCCCACGGGCAATTGCCGCTACGGCCCAGCCTGGCAGCGCCGGAACCGGAGCTGCCCGGCAGCGAATCGGCGGCGCTGGCGCCCGATCAGTTTGCCGACGCGACGTTTGTCGCCCAAATTGCCCGCCGCGTGGCCGAATGGCGGCGCGGCGGCACAACGTTCTCGCTGGTGCTCGCCCAGGTCGAGATTCCGACCGAGGGCGATGCCCCGGCGCCGGCCGAGGCCTGCCGCACCGCCCTGCGAATCGTACACCAATCCGCGCGGGCTTCGCTCCGCGACATGGACCTGCTCACGCGCTGGAAAGACGACGGCCTGGCGATCCTGCTGCCCGGTTCGCTGGTGACCGACGCGGCGGGCGTGGCTGGCCGCCTGCGCAATGCCATGCAGCGGTTTGAAATGCCGGCGCCCTACGCGGGAATGAAACTGTCGCTGTGCGCGGGCGTGGCCGAGGTGATCGAAGGGAACGACGCGCAGCGCGTGCTGCGCCGCGCGTGGCTGGCCCTAGACGGAGCGAAGGCTGCCGGCTGCGGGCAGGTCTTTCTGCACGACGGCTTGCGCCCGGTGGCGGCTAGCAACGGGGCGAGCGCCAGCCGGGCGTGAGCAAAGCATTCACCTGGTCAACTCCAGCACCACGAGCAAGGCCCGGTGGTCCGACGCCACCGCTTCGTCCAGCACGCGCGCCTCGACTATTTTCCATCGCGCGGCGGGACGCACCAGTACATAGTCGATCTGCCGCCGCGGACTGGCGACCGGAGTGGTCGGCAGCGGCTTGTCGGTGGTGTTCGTCCAGGTGGTGAGCAGCCGCTGGAGCACCTTGCTTTCCGGGACGGCGTTCAAATCGCCGGCCAGAATTGCCGGGCGATCGGGCGACTTGATCGCCAGTTCGTTGATCGCCCCGGCCGAGGCCAACCGCTCGGCGTCGCCCTGGCGATGATCCAGATGGGTCGCCAGCAGCAGCACCGTGCCACCGCCCGGCAGTTCCAGCTCGACCTGCAACACGCCCCGCTGCTCGCCCTGGTCGTGCGAGGGGAGCTTGTGGTTTTGCTGCGCGACCACCGGCAGCCGCGAGAGCACGGCGTTGCCGTAGTCGCCCCCTGGCAGCGCGATGTTCGGCCCAAAGACCACCGCCAGCCCCGTCAGCTTGGCAAGCTCCGCCGGCTGATCGACTTTGCCCGTCCGCTCGGTATTTCGATCGACCTCTTGCAAGGCAACGAGATCGGGATCGACTGCCTTGATTACGCCGGCAATCCGCGCCAGGTCGAGCCGCCCATCCACGCCTTCGCCATGATGGATGTTGTAGGTGAGCAGGCGCAGGCGCTGCGGCTCTTGGCCCAACGCCTGGTGTCCATTCGCCGCCAGAGCAATTGCCGCCAGCGCCAGACAGACGCCCAGCGGCGATCGCCACGTTTTGCGGAAGGCAGCCGGTCGTAGTCGCTCCATCAGGCGGTCACTTTCAGCAGGCGGCAAGCCTCTTCGTAGCCGGGGGCGCGGCGTCCCTGCTTGTCGTCGCGGTCGTAGCCGTAGGCGCTGGCGGTGACGCGGGCCAGCCCGACCAGTTGCCGCCAGCGGAAGGCGGGCCGCGTGGTCTGGAACTCTTCCTGCACCGTCTGAAAGTACTTCTCGCCGTGCAGGCGGCCGTCTTCGCTGATCGTGTAGCGCAGCATCCGCTCGTACACGGCAGCGGGCGAGTGGCCCGCCTCGCCGTACAGGGCAATGGCGGCGGCGGCCCGCGCTTGGTCGTTGTGGCGGACGGCATCTTCCGCTTCGGCCAACAGCCCCGTGGCATCGGTCGCCTGGACCAGCCCGCGATGCTCGCTGGTTGGGTAGGCGTCGGACTGGAAGGGAGTGTAAACCGCCACGTGATACCCGGCGACGATCAAGCCCGACACGGCATGTTGCGGCTGGGCCAGGCGGGCCATATTCCGCCAGGCGTTGGTCCCGTCCGACGAGTGAACTCCGGCCGCATCGCCGTGGACCCGCCACTTGTCGGCCCCCTGCCGCAAGACCAGCAGGTTCGCGGCGAGCGAAATCGCTTCGCCCACCACCTCGGGATCGATTCCCTCGGCCAGCGCGCTCGCCACCGCTTCGGCCGCTTGCGGCGGCGGACCTTGGTAGATCGCTTCCGCCAACTGTTCGACGGCGGCATCGCCCGGATCGCGCGTGCCCAGTTTCTTTCCCGCCAGCTTGTACTGGTCGAGCAGCTTGGGCAGGAGAGTCCGAATCGGCGACTCGGGATTGTTCCTGCTGATTCGCCCCCGTTCGTGAGTCGCGCAGAAGCGGACGCACTGCCGCAGGATCGTGTGGGCGTAGTCTTGGCCCAGCAAGTCGGCCAAGCCGTGCGTGCGGTAGGCGAAGACGAAGCGATGCACGTTGATGTCGTCTTGCATTAGGGGCTGCAAGGCGTTGAAAGCCTCGTCCAGCGTCCCCTGCTTGCCGAGCGGGGCGAACAGTTTCTCGGCCCGCTCGACATCGGCCACACGGCAGGCATCGCGAATGCCGGTGCCGGCGTTTTCGACGGTCGCCTCCTCGGCCGCGTGCATTTCGCGGAGCGTCTTTTTGCCCGCGCCGCCGAACTCTTGAATCTGTTGCGAGTTGCGATAGAGCACCTTGAGCACCGGCAGCGGTTGCCGCTCGGACGGCAGCAAGGCCGCCAGTTGCAGCGCCGGCAGCATGGCCATCGCGGTGTGGAAGCCGACGTAGTCTTCGCCCCCGAACGTCTCGGCATTGGCCAGCGCGCCGGCGGCCATCAGGCGTTTCAGGCTCAACTCGCCCCGGCTGAGTTTATCGACGAGGATCGGTTGCAGCTTGTCGGCCGGCGTGCTTTGCAGCAGATCGACGAGCGCGTCGTAATTGCCAAAGGCCAGGTCATCGGGGCCTCGGTCGGCAAAGGCGGTCGAAAAGCCCAGGTCCTGCGTCAGGGTCGCGCCGAGTCCGGCGACGAGCATTCCGTGACCGACCGATTCCAAAAAGCGGCGGCGGGTGGTGGCCATAGCGATTCTCCAGGCGGGAAGGGGAAGAATCAGACGAGGCAGGCGCGTGGTGCGGAACGTCTTGTGCGGCAAACGTCTCCAACTATTTGTTTAACGTATCGGGGCGACGGAGCCAAGCGAATTCGGGCAAAATCGAGTCATTCACCGATAGTGAATGACAGAGGGTGGAGAGAGGTCTCACCCGCTGCGCCACCGCAGAGGATACAATGCTGTCGGCGATCGCCGCAAATGCCGGTTCGCTTTGCGGGATTATTCCAACTCCCCACCTCAATCGGTCAAACCGGCGTTCCGCATGCAGACGACCCACACAGACCATGTTGCCCCACTGGATCGCGGCGCGTTCACGCATCGAACGCTGGTCGTCATTGGGCTCGTCTCGCTGGTAGTGGTCGTCGCGTCGCTGATCTGGGCCGGGGCCGACGTTCTGCTCTTGATCTTCGGGGGCGTCCTGCTGGGAGTGTTTCTGCGCGGGCTGAGCGACCTCTTGAGTCGCTTCACGCCGCTGAAGGGGGTTTGGTCGCTGGTCGTGGTGCTCTTGATCCTGGCGACGCTCTTGGGGCTGGGAACCTGGTTTCTCGGGGCGGCCATCGCAGGCCAACTCGATCAACTGGGGCAAAGCCTCGCCGAGTCCCAGAAGCTGCTGCAGGCCCAACTGGCAAAGTACGCCTGGTGGCGGCAAATCCTGAAAGAGATGCCGACGCTGCAAGTGCTCGGCCGGGGACAAAGCATCAGCCGAATGACCAGCATTTTTTCGACCACCGTCGGGGCCGTCCTGGGCCTGGTCGTAATCCTGTTTACCGGGTTGTTCCTCGCGTTCGACCCGGGGCTCTATCGCCGCGGCGTGCTGCGGCTGGTATCGCGGGGGACGCGCCGCCGCGCCGGCGAGATTTTGGACGCCCTCGAAAAGGCGCTCCGCGGCTGGTTGGTCAGTCAATCGTTCAGTATGACGGTCGTCGGCCTGGCGACCGCGCTGGGATTGTGGCTGCTGGGAATCCCGCTGGCGTTGGCGCTGGGTTTCATCGCCTTTCTGTTCACCTTCGTCCCCTACGTCGGGCCGATCGTGGCGACCGTGCCCGCCGTGTTGGTGGCACTGACGGTCGGCCCGACGCAGGCCTTGTATGTCGGCTTGTTCTATTTCGGGGTGCAAATGATAGAAGGGAACCTGCTGACCCCATTGATTCAGCAGCAGATGGTGAAGTTGCCCCCGGCTCTGACCATTTCCGCCCAGATGCTGATGGGGGTTTTGCTGGGGACGGTCGGCATCGTGTTCGCCACCCCCCTCGCCGCTTGCTGCCTGGTTCTCGTGCAGATGCTCTACGTCGAGGATACGCTGGGCGATTCGCTGCAAAAGCCGTTGGACGAGTCATAAATGCCAGCGGAGACCCACATCGCGATGGACGATACGATCCGTTATCTCAACACCGATCTGGATCTCACCTCGGCCAGTGATCTGACGGGGCTGGCGGCGGCGTTCGAGGCTCAGGGAGTCTTCGCCTTACACTTGACTCACAGTGAGGATGGACTCTGGTACGCGACGTTTGAGACGAATGAAGATCATCACGAGGCTGACTCGAATATCGCCGCAATGCTGGCGGCCGTCGAGTCGCTCGACAAGCCGCTCCGGGCTGTCTGGGGGAGCTGTACGCGACGTGAATTCAACATCGGGTATGACTGCGGATCAAAGCCGTGGGCATTCAATCAAGGGTTGTCGAGTGATTTGCTCGGCCGCCTGGCCATCGCAGGAGCTTCCGTGCGGATCACGCTCTATCCGCCCGAGCGATTTGGAACACTCTGGCCAGGCGCTGCAAAGGATGGCTAGCACAAGCCGAATCGAGCGTCGTCACCTAAGGGGTCGCCTGTCTTTGGCATGCCGGGGTTTCCTAAATGCCAGCGCCACTTGCCGCACTAGCCTACTTGCCGGCGCTCAGCAGCACGATGCTTCCCCCCCGCGCAACAAGATCGAGGCCGGGGCTCCGTTCGGCACCATCCACGACGGCTCGAAACCGGTCGGCCAGCCCAATCGACGAAAAGTGCTCTTCGCCCGCCGCTTTGCTGCGAAAGCCCGACCAGTTGCGACGCGCTGCCGTTTGCGGGTCGGGAATGACTATATGGAAGGTCTCAAAACCGCTCTGCGGCAGGTTCGTCTTGATCCCGCCGTGGTTGGTCGCCGCCACGATCGGAATCGACGCGGCTGCTGCCGGCGATAGCTCGACATCGAGCCGGCCCGACTGCGTGACGATTCGGTGGGCCGCCGCGGCGAGCGGCTGATCGGCCACCAGCCGGGTGTTGCCGAACTCGTTGCGGACGTCGATGGTGCCTCCAATCTTGCGCAGCACCAGGTCGGCCTGGCCGAACCAGAGCTTGACCCCCCCGGCGACGTTCTCCACTTCGACGGGGATCATCCGCCCGGGGTACATGTTGCGCATGCCATCGGAATGCAAAGTGCCGCCGCTGCCGTCGTTGAGGACCATCGTATAGACCATCTCGACGCTCCCGGAGACATCGCGAATCGTTTTGAGCGGGATGTTGCGGGCCGTCAGGCTGCCGTCGAGTCCGCGGATTTCAAACGTCCCTTTTTGATTTTCGTCGGTAAAGTCCTCACCATCGACCAACAGCGGGGCCGCCAGTTTCTCGACTACCACCCCGCGCATCGCCCCGCGAATGCAGACCCCGGCGCAAGCGGGGACATACACCGTCAGCACGCCGTAGCGGCTGCGGACGGAGGTCATCTGGCCGCCGGCCCCTTCCGATTTCACCGACATCGTGAGGACGGGATTGTCCTGATAGTCCAGGCCGTCGATCGAAACCTGGTCGATCTCGTGGGCCTGATAGTCGCGGTAGAACGAGCGGTAGCGAGCAATGGAGTCGAGCAACTCGGCCCGGGCGGCGAGCGCTTCGGCATTGAGCTTAGCCCCGTCGCCAGCCAGGTACGCCTTTTCCTCCGCTGCGGCCTCGGCCGGCGTCTGGCCCGCAAACTCGGCCCGCCCGCGGCGATGGGCGATCTTCATCGCATTCATGGCCGCCTCCACCGGCTGGTCGCCTTGGGTCAGCACGGTCTTCTTGAGCTCGCACTTTACCTTTGGCCCCTCCCAACCGACGACGCGCACCTGGTTGGCGGTAATTGCCAGCAGCCGTTGGGGACCGAGATCGAATTCCACCGTTTCGGTCTGTTCGTGAAGCTTGGCCCCTTCGACCAGAACTTTGCTCGCCTCCAACTCTTTGCGCAGTTCGGCAAGGCGGGTTTTCAAATCGGCGAGCGTGGTCTTCGCATCGGCTGCCGAGAGCCGCCCCTGATCGAGATCGGTCTGCAACGATTCGAGTTCGGCGACCGTGGCGTCGTACGCTTTCTTTAGTTTTTGCGGCGCGAAGTACCAGCCGCCGAGCGTGTCGGAAAGAATCGCGTGATCCGGCGGAGCGACCGTGGCGGTGGGCTCGTCCTGGCCGGCAGCCAGCGCGGCCACCAGCGAGAGCGAAACGGTACAAATCGCCGCCAGTGATGCGCGGCGGCGGTGCCAGTGGACACGGTTCATGACGAAACTCCCGAGTTGAGAGAGCGAAATGGAAATGGGATGGGGGCCGCGGGGCATTAGTCGTCCCAGCGGTGGGCGCGCTGCAAAGTGTCGTGCAGGTCGCGCTCGACTTCTGCCAGCGCGACCGCTTCCGAAACCTCTTCGACCCGCGCCGCCGAGGCTTGCAGGTCTTGTTCGATCTGTCCGAAGCAAAGCTGGACGCTCAACGGCACGATCGTGATGGGCGAGTAAGTCGGCGGCGAGGCGAGAGCGAGCGGCAGATGATTGTTATTCGGCAATTTGTCCGGCGAAACGATCGCCGGCGCTTTCGTGGCGGAATGGAGCACGACGATGGCCAGCAGCAGGATCGCCGCCGTGGCAATCCAGGGAACCAGCCAGGCGAGCGGGCCCCGCGCCGCGGCCGACTGCGGCGCAATTGCCGAATCGGCGACTGCTGGTTCGGCGGCGGCGAGCCACAACTGCCGCTGGCGCTCGCTGAGCGGCGGATGGTCGGCCAGCGGGGCGAGCGCCGCTACCAGCGCCTGGCGGGCTGCCTGGCAGCGAGCGCACCCAGCCAGGTGCCGCTCGGCGGCGATGTGATTGGCCTCGGCTCGATCGTTGCTGTCCTCCGACTCGCACATTTTCCAATATTGATCGCAGTTCATCGCAGGCTGCTCCTGAGTTTCGCCAGCGCGGCATTCAGCCGGCTCTTGACCGTCCCTTCGGAAATGCCAATCGCCGCGGCGGTCTCGCGCAAGGTGAGGCCGCCCGCATAGTGCAGCACGATCACCCCGCGCAACGTTTCTGGCAGCTCGGCCGTCGCGCGGGCCAGACGCTGGTTTTCTTCGGCGACTTCTGCTCGGCGATCCGGCGGCGGCTGGCGCGAGTCGGCCGGATCGACCACCTCGGCCCTGTGCTGCCGCCGCGAGCGGCCATCCACGAACACGCGATACGCCACCGTCAGCAGCCAGGCCCGCGGGTGCCGCACCTCGGGCTGCCGCT
This sequence comes from Pirellulaceae bacterium, assembly GCA_040901775.1. GTDB lineage: Bacteria > Planctomycetota > Planctomycetia > Pirellulales > Pirellulaceae > CAYLLN01. Next base: position 9,676 of record JBBDYF010000136.1, read on the forward strand.
GCAAATGCCGCCAAACGCGGGTCGCCGTCTCTTGAAACAGGTCCTCGGCATCGTGCGAACTGCCGCACAGCCGGCGAAGCGTTGCCAGCACGGCGCTGCCGTGATCCGTCAGCAACTGCTCGAAATGCTCGCCGGCGGAAAGTTCGCCACCGGCGAGGCTCGGATTCGATTCTTGCAGCTCGGATTGCATACTGGCCCCGCGTTTGCGACACCGTTACAGACCGCTTCGCAGGGAGAGGTGTTCGATGAATTCCGGGAATTGTGGCGCGAGACTGCCCGCTATTCCGGCACCCGACGGAGCGTGTAGTGCGCTTCGGCGGGATGGAACGGCTCGCGGCCGGGGCTGAGCGGTTTGAGCTGGAATTCATAGACAAAGCCCGCCCGCAAATCGTCCAGCCGGAGCGTGACGCGGCGGCCGTCAGGGGAAATCTCGATGCCGGCCAGCTTCTCGCTGCGGCGGTCGAGGTTCGCTCCGCCATAGGCCGAGGTCGATTCGCGGCGGTACGAGGCGAGGGAATAGTTGGCCGGGTCGGAAGCTTTCGCCCGGTCGATCGGACGGAAGAAATCGAGCGTAAAGCCGGTCGGCGTTGCCCGCACCTCGGCAATGCCGCAGGGGAGCTTTTCGGGCTCGATCTCGATCCTCACGATGTCGCCGATGTTGTTGCCAGCCCCCCAGCCGCTATCGCGAATGTTGCCGACGTAGAGCTCTCCCTGCGGCGAGACGGCGCAGACGATCGGCCCCAAGAGGCCGTCGTCCACATTGTCGGGCGGAATGCTGAGCGGATAGGCGGCCCCCTGATACGTGTCGCCCACTTTTTGCAGCGTCATGCGGATCAGCGCGCGGGTGTCGTACTCGCAGCCGACGAGGTGCCCTTCGAGCGGGCCGAAGATTCCCTTGCCCGGTCCTTGCCACAGTTCCTGCGGCGTATCCAGAAAACAAATCCCGTTGACGCTGCGAGTCCAGGGATGGGGAATATCGATCGCCGGCGCGGCGAGCGGCGGCGGCTGGAAGCCCTGCTCCTTCTCGTTGGCATTGATAAAGCCAAAATGTGCGCCGGGACGCACGTGGTTCAGCTCGTTGAACGGGTTGTAGTTCCCCTGGTTGTCGCTGACGAACAAGTCTCCCGCGCGATTGCGGGCGAGGCCCATGGGAAAGCGATGGCCGGACGAGACGACCTCGATGTCGAACTCTCGAAATTCGTTTCGCGCCCTTTCTCTTGGCACCAGCTTTAGTAACTTTCCGCGATGCTGCGCCGCCGCTGCACTCCGGTTGTCTTGCTGACAAGGGAGCCCAAGGTAGTATTCCCCTTTTTCACCACGGACAAGGCCGACAGCCCAGTCGTGATAATCGTCGGTGAAACCCCAGCCGGAGGCGATCACCTGAGCACTCAGTGCTAAACCGTCGTGGTTGAGAAAACGAACTAGTCCAGTCTTCGTAAGGACGTCAACATGATTTTTTGTCGCGAATATTCCATACGGAGTTGCCAGACCATCGGCAAATGTTTCCAAGCGATCTTCCAGGTTGTCGCCATCGGTATCGGTCGCTCGAAACACTTGCCCCTTGAGCGACGAGAAATAGAGTTCTTTGCCCGGCGACCATGAAAAGCCGGTTGGCATCATGTCCGTTGACAGAGGGAGACGCATGCCGTTAAAGCCAGGTGCAACTTGAACGGCAGTCGCTTGATCGACGTGAGATTCGACCTCGATGGCGAGAAACTGATCCGCAACGATCGTCGTCGAATACTGTATCTCGAGAAACGCCTGCCACTTGGCCCAATGACTCTCGGGCAAAATGCAGAAAGCATGCTCGCGCAAATGGCGGGATCGATTCTCGCTTGCGTGGATATAAATCGAGCCATCCGCGTTCCATGTCGCACGATTGGGAGCGATGAGTTTCAGAACGATGCCGGATCGTCCAGGGAGTTTAAGTTCCCTCGTTTTTTCGTTCCATTGGCATTCCTTCGCGAGATCCTCGCTCACGAGGCGGAAGCGAAGTTTGTCGATGCCCCTATTCCCATTAATGATAATCTGTCGGCTAAAGCCGCTCTCGCCCTTCGATGACGAAATAATGTCGTTAACATCTACGGCCACCGTTGAGGACACACCCTCACGTACGCCTTGCTCGTTCTCTACCTTGAATGTCATCTTCCTCGCAATAGAGAGCCCGTCAAACCAATCTAGCTCGCTCTTGAACTGTCCCCGACTGGAAGGCGATCGCTCGCGGCCGTCGATCCAAAGCGACAACTCGGATTCGGCGATCCCAGGATCGAAGATTGAATCGCCCCCCGCTTCCCAAAACCAGCTCTTTCCCTTCGTCCGCTGGCGGGCCGTGTCCCCCAGCCACCAGGCGGCGAGACGGTTCGTTTCGAGATCGAACAGAATGTTGTGCCGGTTGGGCAGGCCGATCACGAGCGGGAAAAGATAGCTCTTGTCGCCCGCCCGAATCACGTCGTGCAGGACGATGGGCGATTCCTTTCGCTCGGTCACGCCCGACAGCCGTAACACGCGCACCGGGTTGGGCTCGGGCGGCTCGAAGCAGGGCGTGTTGAGGATGTGCCAGACGGCGGCGAGTTGAGCGTCGATATTTTCGCCCAGCACCCCCCGCACGGGAACCTGGACGCTGGGCATCTCCATCCGCGGGACGATGCGGGCCGGGTTGTTGCACCAGCGGCCGAACCACTCGCGGCGAATCCGTTTTTCGAGCAGCGAGAGGCTCGGCCCGCGGGCGTTGAGCGGGGCCTTGTCGGGCAGGACGCTGCCAACCTGGTGGCAACTCGTGCAGCCAAAACCGTCGGTAGTGACCAGCCGCGGCCCGGCGGCCTGCATAGCCGCGACCATTGGTCGCGCAGCGGCCGGCTCGGCGGGAGCCTCGCCCTCCCGGCCGGGAATCCGGTCGGTGGCGGTGAAATAGGCGATCAAGGCCGTGAGTTGCTCGTCGGACAAGTTGTATTTCGGCATCCGCACCATCAGGTACGGGCGGTGCGGCTCTCCCTCTCGGCGGATGGCATTGGCCAGAGCCGCGTCGTGCAGCTTGTCTCCCACGCTGTTTAGAGCTGGGGGCGTCATCGCCGGAACGAGTTTTCCCAGGTCATCGTGCAGGGCGACCACCGCCCCCAGTTTTTCGTCGAGCCGGGCGGGCAAAGCTTGTACCTCCCGGTCGATCCCTTCGCGCTGATGACAGGCGAGGCAGTTCAGCTCGACCAGCAGATCGCGTCCCGCCATCTGCATCGCACGCGGAGACTTCTGACGTGGCGTCGCCCGCTGCGAATAGTAAGTCTGGAGCGACTTTTGATCGGCAGCCGACAATTGGTAGCCGGGGCGAGCGTCCTGCTTGTCGAGCGATCCCGCGCACGAGCGCGACCACTCGCTGGCCCCCGCCAGCGACTTGAGAGGGGCGGGCTTCGCGGCCTTGTTGCCGGGCAACTCGTGGCACGACGCGCAGCGGAATTGGGCGACGAGCTTTTCACCGCGCGGCGATTCGCCACGTTGGTCGGGGTTATCAACACGAGCGCCGCGCTCGGCCAGCCACAATGCGAGCGACGTGCGTTCGTCGGCCGACAGCTCGAAGACCGGCATCTGGTGGTGGCGGTTGAGGCTCGCCGGGTCGGCCAGCCAGCGGGCGAAAAACTCCGGCGGGCGCTTGGCGGCGATCGCCGTCAGGTCGCCGCCGCCGAACAGGCCGCTTTCGCCGAGTTCGCCCTGCTGGTGGCAGGCGAGGCAGCCCAGCGTCAGAAAGAGCCGCTCCCCTTCGCCGGCCGAGGGGCGCGTGCTCTTGCCCTTGCTTTTCCCCTTGGCTTTCGGTTTGTCCTCTTTCGCGGGCGACACTTTCTTGTCCGCTGGCGGCGGGCGAACCAGCCAGGCGGCGATGTCGGCCGCTTCTTCTTGCGAGAGACCAAAGTGGGGCATCCGCCGCACCAGTCGCGGCTCGGCGGGAGCCTCGCCCTCCCGAGCGGGTTCGTCGGGCGCCAGCCAACCGGCGACCCATTCCAGATGAATCTGTCCCGCCAGCCGGTCGAGCGCGGGGGCCGGTAACGCCTGGCTATCGGCCGGCTCTTGATGGCAAGCGGCGCAGCGGAGGGCGGTTGCCAGCCGGCGGCCACGCTCGAAGTCATTAGCCGGGCTGATCTCGCGGTCGTGCAGCAAAAACCGCGCGGGCACCGGCTCCAGCACGAAGCCCGGCCCCGACCAATAGAGCGCCAGGCGTGCTTCGTCCCCCGTCTTTTCAAAACGGACTTCGAGCGGATGCCGGTCGAAGCCAAGGTCGAGCGCATCCGACGACAACCATTGCGGCTCGTCCGCGGCGGCGGCGATCACCTCCTTATCGGCCAGACGGATCGAGACACGTCCTCCAGCCGCATAGACCTGCAAGCGATACGGCCCCGGAACCTGCGTCCAGAGCCGCCCTTTCCAAACCGCCTGGAACGGCCCGGCCGGCAGCCGCGGGTCGGGTGCGGCCTGGCCCCAGTCGTGGGCCAGCACTTCATCCACTCGGCTGATCGGACCCGCCGGGCTAGCGGAGCTTGCCGGCACAGAATACGTCGCGACCAGGCCAGGGCGATACGGGGACTCTTCGTCGTCGGCTTCGTCTTGCGAATAGGCCGGGGCTGCAACGAGCAACAGACCGCACGCGAGCCAGTTCGCCAGCGGGCGGGGGAGTGAATCGGATGCGTGCATGGCGATGGGCGGGGCGTGGAGAAGGCGGGTCGGGAGTCGAAAGACCTGCTCACGATAACACACCGGCTGCGGGGTTTCAGCCCTGTTTGCCGCGGCGCGCGGGATCGCGCGGCTGGCGGGGCCGCAGCCAGTCGATCGCCACGTCGTAGGCCCACCACTGCACGACCAACAGAAAAACCGGCCCCAAAAAAAGAATCGCCTGCGCCCAGCGAGGCTCTCTCAGAACCGGCGGCAGACTGGCTGCCGACGCCGTGAACAGGTTGGTGACGATCAGGCCGTTCAGGACCAGCAGCACGCTTGAGAAGAGCACTGCCAGCAGCAGCACGCCGCAGCCAAGTCGAGCAAACGGAGCGGGGCGGCGTGTGGACATGAGAATAAGTCAGATAGTGAAGAACGGCATGAGCGTAGCATAACGAGTTTGCGGCGCTGATCGGTAGGTTGTTGTCGGCAGGTTGTGGTGTTTCACTGGCGAACGTCAGCACCCTGAAGGCAAATCTCCCGGCGAGCGGGGTGCGTTAGCACTCCGGTAGCGCTCCATTGCAATGCACCGTTCTCTGTAAGAATCGACCCTACCGGGAGGCTGACGCCTCCCGCTCGCCAGGTAGTTGCGTCAGGCCGGCGCTTTGGCCGGCAGCGGAATCTGCTGGTCGAGCGCTGCCTGCAATCGCTCTTCCGCCGATTGATGATAGGGCAAGGTCTTCAGCCACCAGAGCACGCCCAGCCCGCACGCCGCCAGCACGATCGTCGCCGGAACCGAATAAAAAGGAGCGCCCCCCTCGGCGCTCGGCTCGAAGAGCATGCGCAGGAGTGGCTGCGACTGGATCAGCTCGGGCGACACGCGGGTTTGCAGCACCGCCAGGCCGTTATGCACCAGGTGATACAGCACGCCCGGCCACAGACTTCCCGTCTTTACCACCACGTAGCCAATCACCACGCCGACCGCGCCAGCCGCCAGCGACTGTTGCAACATGCCGTGGGCCATTCCAAAAAAGACGCTGCACAGCACGATGGCGCCCCACTTGTGCCCCATTCGCCGCAGACCGGAGAGGATGAAGCCGCGGAAGGCGAGCTCTTCGCAGATCGCCGGGGTGACGGCGATCAGCAGCAACACCTGCCACAGCGGCTGCGCCTGGATATACTGCTCGAGGCCGAGCTGCTGAAGCTGCTCTTGGATGGCGGGGCTGATCGGGTACAGGTGCTGGATTCCCTGGCCCAGCCAGAACATGGCGGGGTGCAGGCAGGCGGCCAGCAAGGCCGCGCCCGGCAGCGCCGCCAGGAACGATGGGCCCCCCAGCGACAGCGTCTTCAGCGGCTTGCGGGTCAGCATGATCGCCATCAGGCAGGCGGGCGTGGCGATCAAAGCGACCTGCAAGACGAGCGTCGTCGTGGCGAACTGGGCCCAGTCGCGCGGCACGGGAACGAGGAAGTTCGAGAAAAACCGAATCACCAAAATCAGCACGCCGCACAAGATCGCTTCGCCGACGGTCGGGGTGTCGAGGCGGTCGCGCACGAGGTGTCGAATCCAAAGTCCCAGGTCGAGCCGTTCGCTTTCGCGAAACAGGACCGATTCGTTGTTGAACTGGTCGATGGCCCAGCGGATGGCGAGCAGGCAGCAGGCGGCGGTCACGCCGATCACGGGAACCGAGTACCGCAAGGCCTCCAGGTATTGCCCCTCGATCAGCGTTCGCAGCAGCAGCATCAGGCCGCTGATGGGAATCAGGGCGAACCCCAGGTCGAGCTCGGTGGTGGGTAGCAGCGGCAGCATCATCAAGGGGAGCGACACCATCAACAGTGGCATCAAATAGTACTGCCCTTCCTTCGAACTGCGGGCGAAGGCGGCGATGGCGAGCGACAGGGCGCTAAACAGGGCCGCGATGGGGGGCAGGGCCAGCACCAGCCACAGCAGCGACGCTAGCGGCGGCGAACCGACGTTCATCCGCGTGCCGGCTGGGCCCATGCTTTCGAGCTGGGTGATCACGAACGAGGCCATCCCGGTCGTAATGATCAAGTTCAACAGCGCGGTGGCCATGCTGAAGGTCATTACGGTCAGCAGTTTGCCCCAGACAATTTCGCTGCGCTGGGCCGGACTGCTGAGCAGCGTTTCGAGCGTCCCCCGCTCTTTCTCGCCGGCGCACAGGTCGATTGCCGGATAGAACGCCCCGGTCAGGGCCCAGACCATCAAAATGAACGGCAGAATCTTCGACCAGATGGCGGCCCGCCGACGCCCCTCTTCGGCCACGTCGATGCTGACCACCTCGAACGGCTTGGCGGTGGCAGCGGGCAACTGCCGCTCGCGAAGATTATCTTCGACCAGCAGTTCACGCCACCGGCGAAGCACGTTCTCGACCCGGTCTCGGGCCACTTTCGATTTTTCGTTGGCCGTATCATGCAGAATTTCCGGCTGGGGAATCGCCTCGAGCCGGTGCGACTCGGCCGAGCCGGCGGGGGGCAGCGTGCCGCGAAACTGGGCCAGCCGATCGGCGAAATCGGGTGGGAAATAGACGACCGCGTCGTACCGGCCCGCTTCGATGTCGGCCTGAGTTTCGGCCCGCAATTCGTCCAGCGGATGCCCGGCCTGGGCCACCGTTTCCAAATGCAACAGCTTCCGCTCTGGGGGCGCGCAAAGCTGGGCGGAGAACGTCGCGCCGTCGATCAGGGCCGGGTCGGCGGGCAGGCTTCCCGCGCCGATCACGCGCACCTGCGAGGCATGTTCGCGGAGGAACTGCTGCATCTGCAACAGGCACATCCCCATCAGCGGATACAAGAGCAGCGGCAGCACGACGATGGTAAATAGCGTCCGCCGATCGCGGAGTTGATCGCGCAGCTCGCGGGAGTAGATCAGCTTGACGTTGGTCCAGGTCATGCCAGTGGTCAGTGGTCAGATGTCAGAGGTCAGAGGTCAGGAGGCGAGTAGGCTTGGTCCGTTGTTCGTCGTGGTCCGAGATTAAGCGGAAGAACAACTCTTCCAGGTCGTTCTCGCCAAAGCGACTTTGCAGTTCCGGCAGCGTCCCCTCGGCCAAAATGTGGCCCCGATGTAGGATCGCAATCCGATCGCACAGCCGCTCGGCTTCGCGCATGATGTGGGTCGAAAAGATCACGCATTTGCCCTGATCGCGCAGTTGGGCCACGGTTTGCAATAGCGCGCGGGCCACCAGCACGTCGAGCCCCGCGGTCGCTTCGTCGAAGACCAGCACCGGGGGATCGTGAACGATGGCCCGGGCGATCGAGACCTTCTGCTTCATGCCGGTGGACATTTTGGCCCCCAGCAGGTCGCGGATGTCGTTCATCTGCAATCGCTCGAAGATCGTCTCCATCCGCTCACGCAGCGGCTCGTCGGCCAGGCCGTACAGGCGGCCAAAATATTCGACCATTTCCCAGGCCGTCATCCGGTCGTACACCGCCGTGTTGGTCGAGACGAAGCCGATCTGATGCCGCACCAGGGCGGGCTGGGTCAGCACGTCGTAGCCGTTGACCTGGGCGGTTCCGCTGGTGGGACGGAGCACGGTGCTGAGGATTCGCAGGGCGCTCGTCTTGCCGGCGCCGTTGGGGCCGAGCAGGCCGTAAACCTGGCCGGGCAAGGCATCGAAAGAGATGCCCGCCAGGGCGACGAACTGGCCGCGGCGAAGGTCGGCGTACGACTTCGTCAGGTCGCGAACGTGAATCATGGGGAGGTCTTGCGCCGACGGTGTCTTGCGCCGACGAGAGGGGACCAGCGGCCTGGGACGGCAATGCCTGATATCACACCGTACCACATGCCGGCTCGCGCGGACTCGCCCGCCCATGTGCGCGGCGGCAATCGCCTGAACCTAGGATGACGATTCTGCCGACTGTGCCACCTGCACGGCGACGGATCGGTTCGCAGATGCGGCGAGCCGTCAGACGATCTCGGTTGCTCGCGACGGGCAAGCTAGGTTTGCTGACGCAATGAATGTAACCGGATCGCTCGTTCCTGCTCCGCGAGTCCCTAACGATGAACTCCCTCGCTCCTGCCGATTCCCCGTTCGAAAGCTTCTTGTTGGGAGCACCCGCGCCGCTGCCCGCCGACGGCGCCTGGCTACCGCCCGAGCCCCAATCGCTGGCCGGGGCGGGCATTGATCTAGCCGTGGTGGAAGCGCTGGTGCTCAAGCTGCTGGCGACCAGCGGCCCGACTGTCGGGCGGCGAATTGCCGAGCAGATCCGCTTGCCGTTCGGCTTGCTCAGCGACGCGCTGCGAAGCCTGAAGTCGCAAGCCCTGGTCAATTATCGGAACCAGGCGACGGTCGGCGACTTCGAATATGAATTGATGGAAGACGGCCAGCGCCGGGCGCGCTGGGAAATGGAACGCTGCACCTACTGCGGCGCGGCGCCGGTGCTGCTGCACGAGTATGTCGCCGCCATCGAGCGGCAATCGGTTCGCAACGCCCGACCCAAGCTGCCGCAGGTTTGCGCGGCCCTGCAAGACCTCTGCCTGCCCCCCACCACGATCAGTCAGATAGGGCAAGCGCTGTTTTGCGGCCGGGGATTGTTCTTGTACGGCCAGCCGGGCAACGGCAAGTCGAGCATCGCCCAGCGGGCGATTCGCGCGCTCGACCAGCACGTCTGGATTCCCCGCACGATCACCGTCACCGGCGAGATCATCCGGCTGTTCGATCCGGCCAGCCACGAGGAAGTTCCGCTCGAACCGGCGTCCGAACAGTTGCTCGACCTGTTGCGATACGACCGCCGCTGGGTCCGCATTCGCCGGCCGAGCATCGTCGTCGGGGGCGAATTGCGGCTGGACCAGCTCGAAATCACCGTCCACGCCTCCAGCGGCATTCTCGAATCGCCGGTGCAGCTCAAGAGCAACTGCGGGACGCTGGTCATCGACGATTTCGGCCGTCAGCGGTGCAGCGCGGCCGAACTGATCAATCGCTGGATCGTGCCGTTGGAACAGGGACACGATTTTTTGCAGTTGCCTTCGGGGCGGCAAATTCAGGTGCCGTTCGACCAACTGCTCGTCTTTGCCACCAACTTTCCGCCGAACACCTTGGTGGACGAGGCGTTCCTGCGGCGCATCCCGTACAAGATCGAAGTGACCGATCCTTCGCCCCGCGACTTCCGCGATTTGATGTGCCAGTGGTGCGGCCGGCTGGGGGTCGAGTACCAGGCCGAGGCGGTCGAGCACGTTTTAATAAAGCACTTCTCCGATGCTCAGCGGCCGATGCGATTTTGCCATCCCCGCGACCTGGTGCTGCAGGTGCGAACCTTCTGCGAGTTCCACGAACTGCCGCTGGTGCTGACCAGCAAAGCGCTCGACGTGGCGGTGCGCAACTACTTCGCGGGGCTGTGAAGCGCGACGGGCGCGTCGGAAAACGAGCTGGCCAGATCGTCTCAATAACGAGCGTTGCGACCCCCCCCTCGCTGACCTGGGCACCCCCATTTCGCTTTTCAGTTCTCACCGTTTTTTCCGTGCCCGGTTTTGCTCATATCGTCGCAAGTCGTTGGCAGTGAAGACTATGTCGGTGATTAGCGAAACTCGCCCGGCGGGTTTCGCTAATACCCACGATTAAGCGCCCGTGGGGCTGGGCAGGCTCTTGGGGCAGTCCGGCGAAGCACTATTGAGATTCGTGCCGGGCCGCTTGCCGGCCAGTTGCACGGTGATCAACCAGATTGAGAAAGATCGCTCGGCCCCCGCTACGCTTGTAACAGTCGCTGCCGGGACCGATGCCAATTGTATCCACCTGTCCACTGTTCGTCAAGCTCGCGGAAAGACTTTCTTACGGGTGCCAGCGGCGTCTGTCCGCTTGCACCTCCGCCAACAGCGGCGTCCCTTCTAACTCGGCCTGGTCGGCCAGGTCCGAGAGCAACTTGGAATAGTTCTCGCCGCCCAACAGCCGCGCGACGGCCAGCGCCTCGCGGCGCACGTCGGCCTCGACATAGGCATCGACCGCGAGCGAGGCGACCGACTCTGTGAGTTTCGCGCGCGTCTGGGCCGGAACATCGGCAGCAGGCGATGGCAATTCGCCGTCATCCAGATCGACGTTGTCCAGATCCACAGCGGCCAGGCCGCGCGGCGACGAGCGGACGCCGCTAAAAAACCTACGCAGGGCCAGAAGCGAGGCCCGGGCGAGAGGCTGATTGCGCGATCGCACGAGCGTAGCCAGCGGCAGCAGCAACTCGGCATCGGCGGCCAGACCCGCCGCCGACGCCGCCTCGGCCGCCAGGGGGTGGCGGTCGTCGGCCAAGATTTCGAGCAATTGCTGCCGGGCGGCCTCGTCGCCGATTGCCGCCAGTCCGGTCAGCGCCGCGGCGCGCCAACTCCGGTCGGGCCCAGACGCGAGGATCGCGGAAAGATCGTTCGCGGTGCGCGGGTCGTCGAGCGCCACCAGAACCAAGGTGGCGGCGGCCGTGTGCCCGTCGTCGGACAGGTGCTCGGTGGCGAGCGCGTAGCCGTCGTCAATTCCGTGTCGCGCGAGCAGGCGGGCAATGCGCAGCTTGAACGACAGGTTCGGTTCTGACTTGAGCAGCGGTCGCGCTTCCTGAGCCGCCATCGGTGAATCGATGCTTTCGAGCGCCGCCAGGGAGAGTTCCTTGAGTTGGTGGTCGCTCCCGCGCAACCAACCGATCAGCACGGGTACGGCTTGATCGTCCCCCAGCCGGCCCAGCGCCCACGCGATGCGGTGGTAGTCGGCGCGCGAGACGCCCTCTTGGCCCGCGGCGGCCAGCAAAGGGGGCAAGCTTCTCGGGTTGCCCAGCCGGCCCAAGGCATCCGCTTCGGCTGCGAGCGACTGCCCGGCGTCCAGCGAGCGTTTCAGACGCAAGTGCAAAGCGATTCGGGCCGAGAATACATCGCCCAGAGGAAGGACATCGCTGGGGGTCAGCAGCCGGATCGCCGCGCCGGCATAGATCGCCTCGCGCGCCGGCGGCTCGTCGAGCGGCAGGCCCGCAAACGCTTTTTGGAATGCGGCCACCGCTCGGTGGTCCGAGATTTCTGCCAGCGCCGCCGCCGCCGCCGCCCGTTCCGCATAGGTCGCTGCGGCGGTCAACTCCCTGGTCAACAATTCGCGGGGCGCATCGAGATCGGACTTGAGCGCGAGCAAGTGGCCGAGCGCCTCCAGCGCGGCCACACGCACGCCAGTGTTGGCTTCTTCGGAATCGAGCAGCTCGCAAAGCGCATCGGCCATACCGTCGAGTTTCCCTGGATCGTCAGGCACGACACCGCTCGCCAGCACATCGCGCAGCACCTCCACTGCCCCGCCGCGCACGGCCGTTTGCGTGTTGCGAGCCAGCCGAGCCAGCGAGGCATACGCGCGCTGATCGGCCGCCCCCCAGTCGGCCCGCAATCGAAGACTGGACAACAGCGGCACGGCAGCGAGACCGCTTGTGTTCGGGTCCGCCAGTCGTTCGATCAGCAGCTTTGCCTGCTCGCGCCGCGAGCGCGAGTCGGCCACCTGGAGCAGCGTTTCGACCACCCCCACCAGCGGATCATCGGGCCCGGTCAAGAGCGGCACGCGCTCGCCGAAAGTCGTCGCCCCCGGTGCCGCGGCCACGCAACCATACGAGGTCAGCCCTTTGGGTTGGACCAGAATCAGCAGGCGAAACTCCCCCTCCGCCAGCGGCGGGGCCACGGAAGTCTGTTCCGCGGAAAGTCCCAAGTCGGCCGCCGTCATCGACAGTTCGTCGCGCTGAAACAGCCCCTTGAGCACCCGCACCGGCTGGAAGCGGAACTCGCGCAGAGTCACGTCGGTCTTGGCCCCTTCGACCACTGTCACGCGGCTGATGCTGGCCACGCGGGCGACCATCACCAGATGCGCCTGGCCCAGTGCCGGTTCGAGATTCCAGCCTTGGAACTCTTCGCGGGCCGACGCGCCACGGCAGGCCAATGCCAGGACGAGGACGGTCGCGGCCGCCACGAGCACGTTCTTTTTAGCGGGAAGCAAATTGTGCATGGCAATCTCCAAGAGTTTGCGTCGTTAGGAAGGGCAGCAGTAAGTGGCGAACGGGTCGAGTTGCTGGTCCGCGGCGGGCTGAAGGGTTGTCTCCGCGGCTGGTTCGCCCAAAAGCGAGGTCGCCGCCGCCAACGTCCCCTCCGCCTGTGGCGGCGGAAACGTCAACGCCGCGCAGCCAAACAGAAGCAGCATCCAGCCGCCGAGCGTCATTCGTGCCTTCACGTGTGCGTCGGCGATCATTTCAAATCGCCTGCGGAGGGAATGCGACTCGCCAAAGGGGATGCCCAGCGCCGAGCGCAGCGGCGGGACAGCCGAGCGCAGCGGCGTGGCCCGCGTCACCGAATCGACGACCCTCAGCAGCGTTTCGGCGTACGATTTGCGCGAGCCGGGCAGCCGCGCGAGCGCCATGGCGTCGCAGCTCGCTTCAGCGGCCGCGGAAAGCTGACGCCGCGCGAGCCAGACCAGCGGGTTCCACCAGAACAACGTGGCGACGAGAAGCGCGAACGAGTTTACCCAATGGTCGCGGCGGACAAAATGCGCAAGTTCGTGCGCGATAATGCTTCGCAGCCCGTCATCGCCGAGCGAGCGGGCTAACGATCGCGGCAAGACAATCGCCGGACGGCCGGGTTCGGCCCATAACATCGGCGCGATCGGTGCGTCCACAAGCTGTAGTTTCACCGCAGTTCGCAAATTGAAACGTTGGGACACTTCCCGCAGCAACTCGTCCGCTCGACCCGCTGCGACGGCGCTGCCGCGCAGCAGACGCCGTACCCGGACGAACTGGCGTGCCGCGGCGATCCAGAGGGCGCAAGAGACCAGCAGGCTGGCCCCCAGCAGTGCGAAGCAGACGTTCCGCCATGGCGAAGGGGGAGTGACACACGGCAGGGGGGCACAGGGCAAGGTCGCGCTCGCGATTCTTTCTGGGGGAATTATCCCTGGGGTACTTGGCTCCGCCGCGACCATTGCCGGCAGAATCGGCAGGGGAACGATCGGCGGCGTCACCAGCTTGAGCAGCACCAGCAACCACAGGCCATGACAGACGGCCGGCCGCCGAGTCAGGATTCGCGTTCGGCACGCCAACCACACGGCCATTGCCATCAGGGCCGCGACAAGATGATTCCAGCCGACCAGATAGAGCACGTCTGGCATGGTTCCGCCCTTTCCCATTGCTAACTCAACGATGGCCTTATTCGCGAATGTTCTCGATCAGCTTTTCGATCGCCGCGCGATCTTTCTTGGTCAGCGTCGCTTGTTCGACGAGCGACAACAGCAGGGGTGCCAGCGCGCCGCCAAAATGACTCTCCGCCATCCGTTTGAGCTGCCTGCCGACGTGCTCTTGCCGCGTAACGGCGGCAAAGAAGCGGTGGGCAAACCCGGCCTTATCGACCTGGACGTATCTCTTCTCGATTAACCTGTCGAGAAAGCTTTTTACGCCGCCGTGCAAGGAATGTTCGTGACGCGAGTACACCGCCAGCACAATCTCTCGGACCGTCGCGCCCTCCGCGCGGCCCCAAAGTACTTCCATCACCGACCATTCGGCCTCGGTAATCTCGTCGTTTTGCTTGGTCATGAACTTTTCTCTCGCGGAACTGCTCGCTCACGCTTTTCGCACCGCGCCCTCCGGTCGGCGACCACTGGATCTCATGCAAAACACCTGAGATTGTAATGCACAGTGCATGAGAGTCAAGGACTGGTTCGGAATCGGGCAGCGGTCCCGCCGCTCGTTAACGAGCAAGGCCAGCAGGCCAAGGCGCGGATGAAGAGTGAAACCCAGGTGACCCAGACGGGTTAGTGGACAGGGGGGTGAAAAAACTTTTCTTGGGCGGTTGTCGATTCTCGGCTTCGCCGCACGACTACTCTGTGACGGCACGAAACGCAGGGGACCGATTCGGCCCTGTCGAATTCTCTTTCAAGCGATTTCCTCAAAGCCATAGCCAGCAAGGAGTTACAAACAATGCAATCGCAGCAGGACCATTCCAGGAGAAACGAAGTGCCTGCCATGCAAAGAATCTCGCCCTGTTTGTGGTTCGACGCTCAGGCCGAAGAGGCGGTCGCCTTTTACACCGCCATTTTCAAGAATTCCAAGATCGTGAACGTGGCCCGTTATGGCGAAGCGGGACGCGAATTCCACGGCAAAGCGCCGGGAAGCGTGATGACCGTGGCGTTCGAACTCGACGGGCAGGAATTCACCGCCCTCAACGGCGGCCCGCTGTTCAAGTTCAGCGAGGCCATCTCGCTACAGATCCATTGCGCGGGGCAGGGCGAGGTGGACTATTACTGGGAACAACTCTCGCAAGGGGGCGATGCGAAGGCGCAGCAGTGCGGCTGGCTCAAGGACAAGTACGGCGTTTCCTGGCAGGTGGTTCCCACGGGGATGTACGAAGTGCTCAACGACCCCGATGCGACAAAATCGCAGCGAGCGATGCAAGCCCTGTTTCAAATGAAGAAGCTCGATATGGCCGAACTGCGGCGCGCTTTCAACGGAGCCTAGTGACGGCGGACAGAAATCGGCACAATCAACATTCCAACTCAAGGAGATACGACGATGCGTTTCATGGTTCTGGTCAAAGCGTCGCGGGAATCGGAAGCGGGCGAGATGCCCAGCCAGGAGCTTCTGACCCAGATGGGAAACTACAACGAAGAACTGGTCAAAGCGGGCGTGATGCTCGCCGGCGAAGGGCTGCACCCCAGCTCGAAAGGAGCGCGAATCAAATTCTCGGGCGACAAACGGACGGTAACCGACGGCCCCTTCGCCGAGACGAAGGAACTGCTCGCCGGCTACTGGTTGTGGCAGTGCAAGTCGCAAGCCGAGGCGCTGGAGTGGCTCCGGCGGGCCCCCTTCGACGGCGGAACCGAGATCGAGCTGCGCCAGGTCTTCGAGGCGGAAGATTTTGGCCGAGAGTTTACGCCCGAACTGCGCAAGCAGGAGGAGCGGCTGCGGGCCCAGATCGGCAAGCCATCCTAGTCGCGGCGCGTCGCCCGGAAAAAATCCCCGACTTGTCGATTCGGTCTGGCCCCGTTCGACAATGCATCAGAGGGAGACGCCGAACGAGTTCAACCTGGAATCGGAGCAGGGAGCAGAGCAAGCTGAGGAGGAAGAGTAAGAGTAGGATTTCTTGATCGACGAACCCGGTGAGAGAACGAACATGAAATACATGCTGCTCATTTATCTGAACGAAAAGGTGCTCGACGCTGCGGAGCGGGAGGAGTGCTACGCCGAGTCCACGCAGCTCTGTCACGACCTTCAAGCGCGCGGGCAGTTCCTGGCCGCCAGTCCTTTGCACCCTGTGGCGACCGCCACCAGCGTGCGGGTGCGCGAGGGGAAGCGCCTGGTGACCGACGGGCCGTTCGCCGAAACGCGGGAACAGCTCGGAGGTTATTACTTGATCGATGCCCCCGATCTGGACCAAGCAATCGGGATTGCCGCGCGGATTCCCGGTGCCCGCAAGGGGACCGTCGAAGTCCGGCCGGTCATCGAACTGGCGGGCCTGCCGGATGGTGGGGCGTAGGAAGTAGGAGTAGGCAGCGGAGAAGAAGTCATGTTATCGGACAAGCCAACCGTTCCCGTTTCCAAGGCGATGCTGTGGACCGGCCGCATCCTGAGCGCCCTGCCGGTGCTGGCGATCGCCCTGGGCGCCGGCGTGAAATTCGTGCAGCCCCCCGGCTTCTCGGAGGGCATCGCAAAAATCGGCTATTCCGAGGATCTGATGGTCTCCCTGGGGATCGTGGAACTGTTCTGCGCCGCCCTGTATGTGATTCCGCGCACGAGCGTGCTCGGCGCCATCCTGCTGACGGGTTACCTGGGAGGCGCGATTGCCACCCACGTGCGCGTCGACGATCCTTTCTTCATCCCCATCGTGCTCGGCGTGCTGGTCTGGCTCGGTTTATACCTGCGCGACTCCCGGTTGCGGGCGCTCGTTCCGCTGCGAAGTCAGAACCCCTAACGAAGGGCTAACGACATGAGCAGCGTACGAGTCCTCGTCGGCACCAAAAAAGGGGCCTTCGTTCTCACGTAACCGTTCACGCCCCGGCTAGTGTTGGCGCGGTGGTTCGGGCGAAGTGGG
>JBBDYF010000137.1:0-4570 GCA_040901775.1 Pirellulaceae bacterium
AATGACGATACCGAAATGCACAATCGCTAGAATTTCCAACTTAGTCATTAGTGCTTAGATATTAGTCATTGCTTTTCTTCCTATGCCCGACTTTGCCTACACCGCCCGCGATCTGACCGGCCAGAAAGTCAGTGGTTCCGTCACGGCGGCGACCGAGCGGGAAGTCATTTCGATCCTGTCGGGCCGTTCGCTGTTCCCGGTTCAAGTCACCACCGACAAAGCGGTGACGGCGCCCGGCGCTCACTTGAAGGTTCGCGGCCAGGTGATGGCCACGGTGTACAGCCAGTTGGCGGCGCTGCTCAAAAGCGGCGTCCCCCTGCTCAAGTCGCTGGCCGTGCTGCGGGATCAAACGTCGAACAAAAACCTGAAGGTCATTCTGCGCGAGGTGCATCACCGGGTCGAAGACGGCACCAATCTGGCGGACGCAATAGCCCGCTTCCCCCGTGCGTTCAGCGAAATGGCCATCAACATGGTCCGGGCGGGTGGTGAGGGTGGCTTTTTAGAAGACGCCCTCGAACGGGTCGCATCGTTCACCGAACAGCAAGAAGACCTGAAGGCCCGCACGCTCAGTGCGATGGTCTATCCCCTGCTCTTGGGTTCGGCAGGCACGATTGTCGTCACGGTGCTGATCGTGTTTTTCGTCCCCAAGTTCGCGGTGATGTTCGACCGGCTGCGCCAGCGCGGCGAGCTACCCTGGGCGACCGACGCGCTACTCTGGACCAGCGACATGGCCCGCGGCTACGGCTGGCTGATCCTGATCGCCGCGACCGTCATCGGACTGTGGTTGAACGTCCGCCTCAAAACGGCGGAGGGACGCCGCCTCAGCGATCTGGTTAAAATCAAGGTTCCGCTGGCGGGGCGGGTGTTTCTGAACTTTGCGGTTGCCCGCTTTTGCCGCGTGCTCGGAACTTTGCTGCACAACGGGGTTCCAATACTAAAGGCCCTCGAGATCAGCCGGGATGCCTCGGGCAATCGGGTGCTGTCGGAGGCAATTGCCAAGGCTTCGGAGAACATCTCCGCGGGACATTCGCTTGCCGGGCCGCTGGCATCGAGCGGCCACTTTCCCCGGATGGTGGTCGAGATGATCGCCGTCGCCGAAGAATCGAACACGCTCGACACCGTGCTGGTCAACCTGGCCGACGACTTGGAACGCCGCACCTCGCGGCAGCTCGATCTGATGGTTCGTCTGCTGGAACCGATCATGTTGATCTTGCTCGCCCTGGTCGTGCTGATGGTGGTGGTCGCACTTTTGGTACCGGTCATTAAAATGAGCACGACGTTGAGTTAGAAATGCCTAATGACTAAATCCTAATGACTAATGAGGGGCACCCATTAGTCATTAGGATTTAGGCCTTAGTCATTAACCCATAGGAGTCTCTCATGATTCGCCGTCGTAATCGCCGCCGCCGCCGCGGCTTTACCCTGATGGAAGTGCTGTTGGTGCTGGCGATCCTGGTCGTCCTGGGTTCGCTGGTGACCGTGGGCTACTTCAAGATTCAGCAAGGCGCGTATGCCGACGCCGCCAAGAACCAGATCCGGGCGTTCGACACGGCGATCCAGGGCTACACGCTGGCGATTGGCACTCCGCCGAGTACGGAACAGGGGCTCGATGCCTTGCTCAACGCTCCTAGCGACCTCCGGCAGGTCAGCAAGTGGCGCGGCCCGTATCTGGGCAAAGACACGCTCCCGCTCGACCCGTGGGGCAATGGCTATCAGTACGAATTGATCGACGCCTCGCAGGCAACCTTTCGCATCTGGTCGAACGGTCCCGACAACCAGGCGGGCACGGAAGACGACGTCGATCCGAGCCGCGAAGTCCCCAACGCCTAAGAAGTGACCAGGCATGTGCAGGCTAAAAGCAGCAACCCGAAGCGCACGGCAGGCATTCACCCTGCTGGAAATCCTGCTGGTGCTGGCGATCCTGGTGGCGGTGCTGGCGGCGGCTGCTCCGGCGCTGCGGGGCGTGATGAAAGATGCGCAGCTCCGCGCGGCGGCGGACCAGGTGCGCGTCGAGTGGACGCGGGCCCACGTCAAGGCGATGAAGACCGGGCGAATTCAGGTCTTTCGGTTCGAACTGGGCGGGGCCAAGTTCACCGTGCAACCCTGGGCCGCGGCCGACGACGCCTTGGAAGGGCCGCCGCCAATTCCCGGCTTTGGCCTGGATGAGGAAGAGTCCGCCTCGCCGCGGCTCGACGTGGAATCGGCCCGCGCCTTGCCCGAGGGGACTCAGTTCGTGATGGGCGCGGCCCAGACCGACGCTCGGGCCCTGGGAATTGAAGGCGACATTAGCGATGCCAATCGTTTCGAAAACGAGTGGTCGCAGCCGATCCTGTTCTACCCCGACGGCAGCACGTCCGACGCCTACGCGGTGGTCGCCAACGAAGAGGGGGAAGTCGGCATTCGGATCGAACTGCGGGGGATGACGGGAACGGCAACTCTGGGCGAAATCACCGCGCTGGAAGAACTGCAGGACTCGGCTGACGAATGACCAGCAGACCAATGACCCCACATCGCTCGCAAACACGTCGCGGCTTGACCCTGATGGAGGTGATCCTGTCGATCGCCATCCTCGGCGGCGCGCTGGCGACGATCGGCGAGTTGATCCGGATTGGCGCTCGCAATGCTGCCGCGGCCCGCGATCTATCGCTGGCTCAAATCTACTGCGAAACCAAGCTGAACGAGGTGGCGGCGGGCGTCGTCAGCCTCGACTCGACCGGCTCCGAGACGCTCGACGAAGCGGGCGAGTGGCAGTGCGAGATTGCCACCGGCGAGGCGAGTCAGCCGGAGTTGATCGCGGTGATTGTCACCGTGCAGCAAAACCCCGACACCGTGTCGAACCCCGTTTCGTTCTCGCTGACGCGGTGGATCATCGACCCCGCCTTCGCGGCCGAATGTGCCGCTCTCGACGCCGATTTCAAGGCCCAAGCCAAACAGGCCGCCCTCAACGCGGCTCAATCCTCCAGCAGCGCGTCGAGCGCGGGGCAATCGGGCAGCGGCGACGCGGGAGGTGACGGATCTGGATCGGGTGGTGGCATGGGGTCGGGCGACGGGTCGGGCCAAGGTAGCGGAACAGGACAGGGTAATGGAGCAGGACAAGCTGGCGAGGGCGCTCAGCAACAAGGAGGCAGCCGTGGCCGCTAAACATCGCAGCAAAAAGTTTCGCGCCGGCCTGACCCTGCTGGAGTTGATCCTCGCCCTGTCGCTGTCGGTGCTGGTATTGGGGGCGATTGCGATGGCGATCGACATTCAATACCGAATGCTCGATGTGCGGCGGACCAACGTCGAGGAAACCCAGCTCGTCCGCGCGGTGTTTCGACACATCGCGTCGGACTTGACCAGCGCCGTTCAATACACTCCGCCCGACCTGTCGGGCCTCGACGCGGTCTCGGGCAACACGGCCACCGCGGCGGCCGGTTCGGCGCTCGGCGCGGTCGGCGGCATCGGCGGCCTGGGTGATTTGGGAGGACTGACGGGAGAGGGCTTGGCGAGTGGCTCGCAAGATCCCTTCGGCGAAGCGTCTCCGGCAGGTCAAGGGGATTTGGCAGGTGCAGTGCCCGGGGGTGAAGGCTCGACCGGAGGTCCATCGAGCGGCGGCGCCACATCGGGAGATGCCTTGTCGGGAGGTTCCTTGTCGGGAAGCTCGCTGACGGGAAGCTCGCTGACGGGAGGCGCCACGACGACCGAGGAAGACCCGGCTTTGACCGACGCCTCGACCAGCGTCGTCGGCCTGTACGGGAGCCCGTCGGAAGTTCGCTTCAACATCAGCCGGCTGCCGCGGGTCGAGCAGTACGACATGCTGTTGGCGGCCGATTCCGACCTGGCGGCGACCGACATTCCCAGCGATATCAAAACGGTGATTTACTTCGTGGCCGCCGAGGGCTCGGCCCTTTCCGGCTTGCCCGAGCCGAGCGCCAGCGGCTATGGCGAAGGGTTGATGCGGGCCGAAACGGATCGCGCCGTCGCCGCTTGGGCGGAAATGAACGGCGACATCGCCATCGGCTATGCCGGTGCCAAGCTGTTGGCCAAGGAAGTGACGGGGCTGACGCTGCAGTACTTCGACGGCGCGGCCTGGACGCCCGATTGGAACTCCGACGAGATGGGGGGCCTGCCCGTTGCCGTTGAAATCGTGCTCACGGTGCAGCCGACGCGGCCCATGAGCGAACAGGAAATTGCCGACATGGGTCCGTCGAGCGACGACGCGGCAATCGAGGAGCAGACCTATCGCCTGGTGGTGCAATTGCCCGTGGCCATTACCGCCGAAACGCGAATGCTGGAACTCCAGGCCGAAGAAACCGCAGCCGCCACCATTTTGCCGAGCGAGCCCTCGGGCACAACGACCGATCAATCGGGTTCGGGAACCGGCTCTGGCGGTGGCGGAGGCGCGGGTGGTCCGCCGGGCGGCGGCAATACCGGTGGCAACGCCGGTGGACCTGGCATGGGACCGCCGGGTGGCGGGCAAGACAGTGGCCGAGGTGGCGACAAGGGCGGAGGACGCCGCGGCGGCGGTGAACGGGGCGGTGGCGAACGAGGTGGTGGTGATCGAGGCGGTGGGGAACGAGGCGGTGGTGAT
>JBBDYF010000137.1:4587-14008 GCA_040901775.1 Pirellulaceae bacterium
GGTGGCGGGCTTGTCTGCGGCGGAGGCGGCGATCGAGGCGGTGGTGAACGAGGTGGTGGTGAACGAGGTGGCGGCCAGCAGAGAGGTGGCGGTCGTGGAATGTAACAAGCGAAGTACCGATCGTCAGCCGCGTCGCGCCATGGTGCTGATCGTGGTGCTGATCGTCGTCGTGATCCTGTCGCTCGGCGCCTACTCGTTTACCGATCTGATGCTGGCCCACCACGAGGCGGCCCTGCTCACCGGCCGCCAGGTGCAGGCCCGGGCGCTCGTCGATTCGGGGGTGCAAGTCGTGCGGCTCTTCCTCGCCCAGCCGGAGGAGCAGCGGCTGGAAGCGGGGGGAATCTTCGACAACGCGGCAAGCTTTCGCGGCGTGACCCTGGTTGAGGACGAAAACCCGAACGATCGGGGCAGCTTCTCGATCATTGCCCCCAACATCGACGCCGACGGCAACCTGGCCGGCGTCCGCCACGGCTTGGAAGACGAATCGACCCGGCTGAACCTCAATACGTTGCTCCATGCCGAGAAATTGACGCCCGGCGCGGGGCGGCAACTGCTGATGGCATTGCCCGACATGACCGAGGACGTTGCCGACGCCATTCTCGACTGGATCGACGCCGACGACGAGCCGCGCGAGCTGGGGGCCGAGATCGACTACTACTCGGGGATGTCGCCACCTTACGCCCCCAAAAACGGGCCGCTGGAAACGGTCGAAGAGCTGCTGCTGGTCAGCGGGGTGACACCGTCGCTGCTGTTTGGTTCGGACGTGAATCGGAACGGCCAACTCGACGCCCACGAGATGGCCGACGATTCGACCGGCGGCAGTACCGCCGCTGCCGACAGCCTGGCGCTCGATCCGGCGGCCTTTCGCGGCTGGTCGTCGTACCTGACGCTGTACAGCCTGGAGTCGAACATTGGTCCCACTGGCGAGGCGCGCATCTTTCTCAACGAGCCCGATCTGAACCTGCTTTCGGAACAGCTTAGCGCCGTGTTTTCGCCCGAGTGGGCCACCTTCATCGTCGCCTACCGCCAGGCAGGCCCTTATACCAGCAACGAGGAATCGGAGGAGCCGCTGGGGGGTAGTGGCGCGCTGAATATGGACTTGAAGTCGAAAACGACCATCGGCCAGGTGCTCGACCTGGTGGGGGCCAAGGTTCGCTACACGTTCCAGGGAGCCGAGAACGCGACCCTGCTCGATTCCCCCTTCGCCGAAGAGTTGGGGGCGATGAACGCCTATCTGCCCGAGTTGATGGACAACGTGACGGTCAATCCCGCGGCCACCGTTCCGGGGCGGATCAACGTGAATCAGGCATCCGCGACGGTGCTCCTCGGCATTCCGGGAATGCAGCCCGACGTCGTCGATCAGATCATCACGCGCCGCGATATCGAAGTGACCAGCGACAATCCGAACCGCCGGCACGAAACGTGGCTCTTGCAGGAAGGAGTGGTCACCCTGGAGGAAATGAAGCTGATGATGCCGTTTATAACGGGCGGAGGGGACGTTTATCGCTGCCAGGTCGTGGGCTATTTCCAGGGTGGACAGGCCGCCTCGCGGGCCGAGGTGGTTTTCGACGCTACCTATACGCTCCCCCGCCTATTATTCTGGAGAGATATCAGCCACCTGGGCCGCGGCTACGCGATTGAAACCCTGGGGGTCGATTTTTCGGAGAGTAGTCAATAGTCCTTGGTCATTGGTCACTTGTCATTGGTGCGAGCACGCAATGACGAATGACAACTGACAACTGACAACTGACAACTGACAACTGACAACTGACCTATGCGACTATTAGCCTTAGAATGGGACGCCAAAGAGGCCCGCGTGGTCTTGGCGCGGACGCGCGGCAAGGGCGTGGCCGTCGAACATGCGCTCGCCATCCCGCTGCCCCAGCGCGAAGGGGCGACGGCCAGCGAGGCGGATGTCGGCGCGGCCTTGGCCAAGGCGCTGGCCGAGCATGGGGTCTCGCGCGCCGAGACGCTGGTCGCGGTGGGCCGGGCGAGCATCGAACTGAAGTTCCTTTCGACCCCTCCCGCGCCGCCCGAGGAATTGCCCGACCTGGTTCGCTTTCAGGCGATGCGGCAGTTCACTTCGCTGGGCGACGACTGGCCGCTCGACTTCGTACCCCTCTCGCCCAGCGCCGATGGCGGCAGCAACGTGCTGGCCGCGGCGATCTCGCCAGAACTGGTCCAGCAAATTCGCCAGACGGCGTCGGCCGCCGGGCTGCACGTCTCGCGCCTGGTGCTCCGGCCCTTCTCGACCGCGTCGCTACTCGAGGCGGAAACGGCCGACGGCAAGTGCCGGATGATCGTCGATCTGCTGCGGGACGACGCGGACCTGACCGTCCTGATCGGCGAGCAAGTCATTTTCCCCCGTACCGTGCGCCTGCCCGCGGCGGCCGAGCCGGAAGTGCTCGCCCGCGTGCTGCTGGGCGAAGGCCGTCGGACGATCATCGCCGCCCAGAACCAGCTCGGTGGGCGGCGGGTCGAAGAGGTGGTGATTTTTGGCGATGGGCTGCATCACAGCTCCGTCAAGCAGGTGCTCGAGAAAGAGTTGGGCCTGTCGGTCAAGCTGGTCGATCCGTTCGATCGGGTCGAGTGGGCCGAGGGTACCAAGGCCAAAAAACCGGACTACCCCGGCACTTTCGCTCCGCTCTTAGGCATGCTGTTGGACGAGGCGGCCGGTCCCGCGCATGCCATCGATTTTCTTCAGCCCCGCAGGAAGCCCGCCGCTCCCAATCGTCGCCGAACGCTCATTGCCGTCGGCAGCGCCGCCGCCGCCGTGTTGCTCTTGGGGTTCGCCTTCATGCAGTGGCAACTCTGGTCGCTCGACAGTCAGATCACACGGCTTACCGGCGAACGCAACGACCAGCAAAAGTTGGCCAAGGCGAGCGCCAAGCCGCGGGCCGATGCCGAAAAGCTCGCTCAGTTCAGTCGCGGCGACATCACCTGGCTCGACGAGTTGGCCCGGCTTTCCCAGCGGTTCCCTCCGGCCGAGGCGGCCAGGATCGAAGACTTTTCCGCCAGCTACGAAACGCGCGGCGGCGGTGGCGGCAAAATCACCCTCGGCGGTGTGGCCGACCAGCCCCAGACGATTCGCAACATCGAACAGCAAATCAGCGACGAGCGGCACACCGTGACGCCGGGCGGCACCCAAATCGATCCGGAGGCGGGCCCGCTAAAATGGCGGTACAAGGAGATCGTCAGCATTGCTCCGCTGGATGACGACGCGCCGATTGCAGCGGACAAACCTGCCAGCGGCTCGAAACCCGCCGCCAAAGCGCCTGCCGCGAAGGGAGGCCGCTCGTGAATCCGCGCGAACGATTGCTCGCCCTGGTGGTCGGTTGCCTCGGCTCGCTGCTGGTGCTGTATTTCGGCTGGTCGTACGTCGATTCGGCGTATCGCACGCGGCGCGACAAGATCGCCAACTTAGAGAACGAACTGCAAAAGTTCCGCCAGCAAGTGACGGCGGGCCAACTCGCCGTCAGAAAACTGGGCGAGTACGAAGCCCGCTCGCTGCCTCCCGCGCCCGACGTCGCCCGCTCGCTCTATCAGAATTGGCTGCTGACCCAGGTGAGCAAGGCCGGACTGAGCGAGCAGCTTGTCAAGCCGGGATCGACCCAACAGGAAAGGGATTTGTATGTCTCGCAGGGCTACGACGTGACGGGACAAGGAACCTTGCCCCAGGTCGTTGAACTGCTGCACGCCTTTTACTCGACGGACCATCTGCACCGCATTCGCAGCTTGACGCTCAAACCGCTCAAGCAGAGCAAGCGGCTCGAGGTGGCGATCGAGATCGACGCCGTGTCGATGCTCTCGGCGCCCGAGGCCGCCGCGCTCGATCGAACGCCGAGCGTGCGTCTGGCGTTGCCGAAGAAGGCCGACTATCTGGCGGCGATCGTCGATCGCAATCTATTCGGCCCACCGAACCAGGCGCCCCGGCTTTCCGTCAGCGGTTCGACGGACGTGCTCACCAATCGCCCGGCCGACCTGACGGCCAAAGCGACCGACGCCGATCCGCTCGACAAGCTGACCTATCGCCTGGTCGCCTCCGACGCTCCGGATGCCAAGCTCGATCCGTCGTCCGGCCGGTTCTCTTGGACGCCCAAATCGACGGGCAAATTCGCATTCACGATCGAAGCCGTCGATGACGGCCTGCCCGCCAGGCCCGTGCGCCAAGAGTTGGTGCTGAACGTGACCGACCCGCCAGTCGTTGAACCACCCAGGGGCTTCACCGGTTTTGACGACGCCAAGTTTACCGATCTGACGGCCGTGCTCGACATCGGCGGCGAGAGCGAGATTTGGCTGCACATCCGTCCCCAGGGACGAATGCTCAAGCTGCGCGAGGGGGACGAATTCGAAATCGGCTCGGTCAAAGGACTGGTCGAGCGGATCGGCGAATCGGACTTCACGTTCCAGGTGGACGGCAAACTGCGCAGACTGGTCAAAGGCGAGATGCTCGACCAGGCGGCTCCCTTTGCATCAACCGGCCAGACCGAATAGCGATCGCTGCCCAGTGCTGCTGAGCCCGCGTAAAGCGATTCGCACAAGAAGTGGTTCGTTGCAAGTCGTTTCTAGTTAAATACTTGCGACTTAGCCTCCTGTTGGCGGATTTGTCGAAACCGCCTCACGTCTCTGGCAAACTCTGCCGATTATTCCACGTATGCGGGTTGCGCCGTCCGTAGCGCGCGCCATTGGTGCGCGAAAAGGGATGCGGCCGCAATGTCCCGCGCCGGCTTGGGGCTGCGTGGCAAGTGACGGTTTTCGGGGGGACTTTCCGATTCGCCCTGGCGGCGGAGCGAGCAAGGAACAATCGGCCCATGAAGGCTCAACTACCAACGATGAATTCGCGCCGCCGGACTTGCGCGCTGGGGCTGGCCGGGATCGTTGTCGCCGGCGCAATGTGCGCGGCCCAGCAGCCGGCCGTTCAGTCGTCGGCAACGGCCGGCGTGGTGGAAGGTTACACGGTATCCGTCGGCGATCCGGCCCAAATCGCGGCTCAATTGCAGCAGCGCTTTCAGCTTCGCGGCGATGTTCGCATTGCCGCCGATGCAAACAGCAGGAAGATCGTCGCCATTGCTCCCGCGGACGTCCAGCAAGAGATCGGTCGGTGGCTGGCGCAACACGGCGCTGCGCCGCAGGCGGGTCCGGCCGCGGCTCACGACGCGGCTGCCGGGCAGGCGCTGCACGAGCCGCGCAGTTCGCAGCAACTCGCGCTTGCGAATATCTCGTGGAAGGATTTGGAAGAGCGGCTGTTTCGTATTTGGGGTTCGCGCCTGTCGGCGGCCACCAACGAAGCGGGCGATGTTGCCCGTTTTGAAATTCAAAGCGCCAGCGGCCAGACGACGCTCGAAGTGGACCGGCGCCGCGGTCAAGTCACGATTAACGCGCCGGGCGACACCGCCGGCTCGTGGCTGAAGGTGCTCCAAGCAATCGATGCGGTGCCGCTTGCCCAAGGAGAAGAGTCGCAAATCGTGCCGCTCGACAAGGCCGATCCGGCGACGGTCGTGCGGGCGATTTCGCTCATTCGCACGGCCACCGGGCCCGACCTGCTCAGCCGCGGCGCGCGCAATCGCAAACGTCACATTGGCCAGTTCGTCGGCATGATCTTCCAGCCCGAGGGGGGCGCGGCTCAGCCCGCCGCCCAGCCTCCTGGGCCGCCGCAGCCGGCGGAAGGTCAGCCTGAAGTGCCGCCCGCGGGCGAGCCGCAACCCGGCGTGGAAACGATCGAGGGCGCTGCCGTGATCGGCGGAGGCGATGGTCCGCTGGGCAATGTCACGATTGAAATCGTGGGTGATGTGCTGGTGGTTCGCGGCCGCCGCCGCGACGTGGACCGGGTGCTGGCGATCATCGAAGAGATCGAGCGGCAAAGCGTCGAGACGCGCCCCGAGGTCGAACTGTACCCGCTCCAGCACGTCGATGCCGCCGCCTTGAGCGAAGTGATCCAGTTGATTCTGACGGATGCCTTTTCGTACCAAGGCCGGGTCACGGTCACGCCGCTCAATCGGCCCAACGCCTTGCTGCTGGTGGGCCGCAAAGAAAGCATCCCCGCCGTGATCGAGCTGATTCAAAAGCTCGACCGGCCGACACCGCCGGACACGCAGATTCGCGTGTTCCAGCTCGAGCACATGTCGTCGATCGATGCGGAACGAACGGTGCGGCAGTTCTTCGTCGCTCGTCCCGGCTTTGGCACCGATCCCCGAACGGGACTGGGAACGCGGGTGCTGGCGATGGCCGAGTTCCGCAGCAATTCGCTGATCGTGCAGGCCAGCCCGCGCGACCTGGCCGAAGTGGCGCAGCTCTTGGACAAGTTGGATGTCGTCAGTGCCGAAGCCAAGAGCGAAGTCCGCGTGTTCAAGCTCCGCAATTCGACGGCGGAAGAACTGGCGCCGGTCTTGCAGGAAGCGATCACGGGCCAAGGCGCCCAGGGCCAGCAGCAACAGCAACAGCAGCAACAACAGGGAGCGGGAGGCCAGACGGCGACCCCCGCCCAGGCGACCCGCCTGGCGATCAGCCTGCAACTATTACGGATCGGACCGGAAGGACAACAGTTGTTGCAGTCGGGCATTCTGGAAAACATGCGAATCTCGGCCGATACGCGGAGCAACTCGCTGATCGTTGTCGGCCCGTCGTCGTCGATGGACCTGATGGGCGAATTAATTCGCCAACTCGACGAGCTGCCCGCCAGCGAGGCGCTGATCAAGGTCTTTACCATCGTGAACGGCGACGCCACCGCGCTGGCCGAGACCTTGCAGGAACTGTTTGGCACGCAAGCGGCCGGCGGCGGAGGACAGGGGGGCCTGGTCGGTCTGCAAACCGCCACCGGCGGCGGCGACAGCTCGCTCGTTCCGCTGCGCTTCAGCGTCGATCAGCGAACCAATAGCATCCTGGTGAGCGGCACGGCGGGAGACCTGAACGTCATCTATACGATCCTCTCGCGCCTGGACGAAGGGAACATCCGCCAGCGAATCACCGAAGTTTATCGGCTGCACAATGCGCCGGCGGCCGACGTGGCGTTGGCGCTGAACACCCTGCTTACCAGCCAGCGCGACTTGAACCAGGCAACTCCCGAACTGGTCAGCCCCTTCGAACAGATCGAACGAGAAGTGATCGTCGTGCCGGAGATCGTCACCAACAGCCTGATCGTCAGCGCCACGCCGCGCTACTATCTGGTGATCAAGCGAATCATCACCGAGCTCGATCGCCGGCCGCCGATGGTTGCCATTCAGGTGATGATTGCCGAGGTGCTGCTGACCGATTTCGATGAGTTTGGCATCGAGCTGGGCTTGCAAGACTCGCTGCTGTTCGACCGGGGAATCGTCGGCGGTCCTCGGTTTCAATTCGCAAGCGGCGTGCCTGGCAACGACAACACCGCCGCCTCGTTGGCCACGCGCAACGCCCTGGCGGGCCAGGCGATCTCCGACTTTTCGCTCGGCCGGGCCAACGGCGACTTGGGCTTTGGAGGCTTGACGCTGTCGGCCAGCAGCGAGTCGGTCAGCATCCTGATTCGGGCGCTGCAGCAAAGCGAACGGATTCAGGTCATCAGCCGGCCGCAGGTGCAAACCCTCGACAACCAGCCGGCGTTCATCCAGGTGGGTTCGCTGGTGCCGCGGATCACGAGTACGACCATTACCAACGGCATCTCACAAAGCAATACAACGGATGCCAATGTGGGCATCATTTTGGGAGTGACGCCGCGGACCAGTCCCGACGGCACCATCGTCATGGAAGTGAACGCGGAAAAATCGGAGGTCGGGCCCGACGCGACGGGCATCCCCATCTCGATTGCGCCCGATGGGAGCGTCATCCGTTCGCCGCAGATTTTCATTACCACCGCGCAAACGACCGTTTCGGCCAAGAGCGGACAGACGGTCATTCTGGGCGGACTCATCACCAAGAACCAGGGCGAGACGACGCGCCGCGTGCCGTACCTGGGCGACATTCCCGTGCTGGGCCGCCTGTTCCGGTTCGACGCAGTTTCCGACGAACGGCGGGAACTGCTGATCATTCTCACGCCGTACATCCTTCAAAACGAAGAGCAGAACGAGTGGCTAAACATGCGCGAGACCGAGCGGATGAGCTGGTGCATCGCCGACGTGGTTAACATTCACGGACCCGTGGGAGTGGGCGGAAACGAAGCCTTCAACATGCAAGCGTCCGAAGTGATCTTCCCCGATGTCGAGCCGAGCGCGCCGCAGCCGACCCCGGCCCCCGCGCCGCGCGGCATGCCGACCGATCCGCTAATCGTTCCGCCGCAAGGATTTGGGTTGACGCTGCCGCCGCCGGCGCAGTCGGCCGCGCTGCCAACCGGAGTCGCCAGCCCGATCGGAAGCTCGCTGCGCCGCGCCGGCGGCCCCCCCGCCGAAATGCCCGCTCGCGGCGAACGATCGTTTTCGCCCCCCGCCATTCAGTCGGTCGCGCCGCCTTCGGGCACGCAGGCTCGGCTTGAGCCGCAAGTTCCGCCGCAATTTCAATTTCAGGCACCGCCGCCAGGGGCCGTGGCGCCGGCCGGCTATCAGCAGCCGGCCACTTATCCGCAGACGGCAACGCCCCCGTGGCCACCGCCGCGGTAGCCGCGCTCGCCTGGCCAAACGAATTTGCCCTCCCTTGAACGACGCAGATCGGTGCAGAAACGCCATGCGACTAACACACATGTTGGGCTGCGGCCTGCTCGGGCTGGTTTTGTCGGCCTCCGGCTGCAAGACCTTCACCGCGCCGGACTGGAGCAAAAATTGGTTTGGCGACGACCAGCCGAAGATTGAAGAGAGCAAGTACCCGCGGCCCGTGCGGCTGGCGGTGATCTGGTCGCCGGCGGTGCTGAATGTGGCGGGCAAGCCGCCGACGCGTGGCTTCGGCGGGCGGATGTACTTTTACGATGCCGCGAACGATGCCATTCCCGTAGAAGGGCAATTGGTTGTCTATGCCTACGACGACAGCCAGCCCCACGCGACAGGGAAGACTCCCGATCGCAAGTACGCCTACACGCCCGAGCAGTTTACCGAGCACTTCAGCCCGACCGAGCTGGGGGCCAGCTACAGCGTTTGGCTCCCCTGGGACGAGGCTGGTCAGGCCGAGGCCGATATCAGCCTGGTGCCTGTGTTTACGGCCAGCAGCGGGCAGTTGGTCGTGGGGCAGCCGTCGAAAAATTTATTGCCGGGACCGTCCACGCCTAGCGGCGGCCAGACGCAACAGTTCAGTTTGCCCGCCGCGGGGCCGCTTCCACCAGACCCAGCCAATGGCCCCCCGAACCTGGGTGTTCAACAAGCGTCGTTCGAGCAGCACGTCGGCCTGGGCGGGGAGTCGCAACCGCACCATGCCAGCCAGCCGCAGGTCTCGCTGGCGGATAGTATGCGCGAACTTTCGATCAGCGTGCCCGAATCGCTGGCCGAGCGCATGGCGCGGTCCAGTCCGCAAACGCGAATGCGTCAGC
>JBBDYF010000137.1:14018-26268 GCA_040901775.1 Pirellulaceae bacterium
GCCGCTGGAAGCGAGCTTCCAGCGGCCAGCCGTGCCCTTTGTGGCACAGTCTTTGGCGGCTGCGGCGCTGCCCGCTACGGCAGGCCGGGCGTCGGGGAGGCCGGCGGCAGCACCTCGGCCTTGGTCGGCACCGGCCCCACAACCAGTTCGTTTTTCACGCCCAAGACAGCCGGTTCCAGCATCGCCAACGATTCCGCCAACCGGCGATCATCCTCTGACGCCACCACACCCTGGAGCACGGCAATTTGCCCCTGCATCGTCACTTCCAGGGGGCCCAGCGAGCGGAACGCCGGCAGGTTCGTCAGCCGGTTGGTAAACGCGGTGGAAACCTGTGCCGTGGCGATTGGCCGCGGCTCGAAGCCGAGTTTGATCGGGATGCGCAGCGGGGTACTGCCACGGCCATTGTTCTGGTTGGTGAAGGCCGGGCCTTGCTGATTGAAGAGGTTCTGAAACAGGTTGCCATAATTCGGCGCTCGGACGGCGCCGGCTTGGCTGCGAACATTCGTCGCATCGCCCGCGTCCGATCCCACAAACGCTCCCTGGCGATTCTCCCGCAAGAAGCGTTCGTTGCCGGAAATCTCGCCGACTCCTTGTTGCGACTGCTGGAGCGCGGCCCCATTGCCGACTTGGCCGGTACCACCGGCCCCGGTCTGCTGCTGCGAATTCGACTGAACACCGCTTCCCAGGCTGCGGCTGCCGAACAGGCCGCTGGCCGTGCTTCCGCGGCCCGACGACTGCGCCCAAGCAGCGCTCGATGGCACAATGGACATGGCTGCCCCCAGCAGGGCCGCTGCAATCCATCGAGCGCGAAACCGTGTGGTCATGGCAGCACCTGTTCCAATTTTCCGTCGACCAGTGCGAACACTGCTTACAATCCCTAACTCGTCCACCCGGCAGGATCAATCGACAAAACCGGGCTGGAGTGCGATCGTAGCAGGGGTATCGGTCAATCCACATTTTCCGCCGTCCCTGGGCACAAAGCAAGTCGGCTGATGAATGGTAACCCCGCCTGGGGCAGGTAGTTCCGGTCGATTTGTCCGGTCCTGAAACTGACTGCCGGGCGGGAAGGTACAACCGGCACCCTTGGCACATTCGTCGCCACCGGGACGGGTTGGGGTTTCTTTACTTGTTTGAAAGGCGGAGCTGCGCCGTGACGCGACAATTTCGAGGGTGGCAAGTTCGCTGGTATGGGGCCCTGGTTCTAGCAGGACTGCTAGCGTTTGCGGTTCCCAATTCGGCCCAGGCCGAGCGGCCCGTGGGCCCCAAACTTTTGCCCGAGCGGACGCTGGCCTACCTGCGGGTCAGCGATTCGCAACTTTTGGTCGAGCGGTTCCGCGACACGGCGCTGGGACGCATCGTGCAGGACGAACAGGTCCGGCCGCTCGTTTCACAGCTTTACAACTCGGCTCAAAACGCCTGGAAGCAGCTCGAAGAGCGGGTCGGTTTGCCGCTCGACCAGTTGCTGAAGATTCCGCAGGGAGAAATCTGCGTCGCCTATGTCGCGCCGCCCGAGCAGCGGCCGGGACTGGTCGTGCTGCTCGACGTAAAGGATCAACTGCCGCAGTTCGAAAAGCTGCTGGCCAAGGGGGAGAGCTTTTTGAGCGATGTCGGTGGGTCGAAAACGACCGAAAAAATCGCCAATCGCGACGTTAGCGTGTTTCGTGGCCCCGATGGTCAACAGGTCTATCTGCTCGAGCGCGATGGGACAATCGTGTTCGCCTCGAACAAGGAACTGCTCGAGTTCACGCTGAAATCGTGGGACGGCGGCGCGGGAGACAAGTTGGCCGACAAAACGCCGGCGGGCAAAACGCTGGCCGACAACGACAAGTTCAATTCGATCATGAACCGCTGTGCCGGATCGGTCGATGACCCGCCGCAGATCACCTGGTTCGTCGATCCGATCGAATTGGTGCGGACCCAGGCTCGCGGCAGCGTGGCGGCGACCGGCCTGGCCCTGATCCCCGTGCTGGGGCTGGACGGGCTGAAGGGGGTTGGCGGCAGCCTGAACTTCGCCACCGGCGAATTCGACCAGGTGCAGCACATGCACGTTTTGCTCGACAATCCGCGGGCCGGCGTCGTTGAACTGGTCGCCATGAAGTCGGGCGACACCACGCCCGAGAACTGGGTTCCCGCCGATGTGATCTCTTACAGCACGCTCAACTGGGATTTCAAACTCACCTTCGACAAGGCCGCCGTCCTGTACAACAGCCTCAGCGGCGAGGGAGAGTTCCAAAACGAAGCGCAGCGGCGGATCGGCGACCGGCTGGGGGTCGATTTCGAAAAAGAGGTGCTGCCGGCGATGCAGGGGCGCGTCAGCTACGTCCAGTGGATCGAAAAGCCGGTGCGGATCAACAGCATTACGAACCTGGCGGGCGTGAAGCTCAGCGATCCCCAGACCTTTCAGCCGACGCTGCAGAAGGTGCTCGACAAATTCCCGGATCGCCACGAGAAAAAGTACTTTGGCGGCGTCACCTATTGGCAAGCCAAAACAGCCGACCAGCAACCGGAACAAGGCGAAAACGACGAGCCCGCCTTGCGACGGCCGGAACCTTGCCTGGCCATCGTGGGAGACTATCTGCTGGCTTCCGACAGCACTGCCGCCCTGCAAGCCGCCATTCTGGCCTCGACCGACTCCACGCCCCGCCTGGCGAATGAACTGGATTACAAGCTGATTGCCAGCAAGATCAAGCGGCAGGTCGGGGGGGACGCTCCGGGGATGATCCAGTTCTCGCGGGCCGAAGAGGGGATGCGCTTCTGGTACGAAATGGCAAAGGCGGAAGATACCAAAAAATTCCTCTCCAGCCGGGGCGAAGGGAATCCGCTCTTGCGCGACGTCGATCGGGCCTTCAAGGACAACCCGCTGCCGCCGTTTTCGGTGCTCGCCAAATACCTGGCGCCGGGGGGTGGAATGATGGTCAACGACGAAACGGGCCTGCATTACATGTCGTTCACGCTGCGGCGGGCGATGAAGTAGGGTGGCCTGCTCGGAATCGGTGGGGCTATCGATGCCAAACTCGAAACCGGCGCTACGCCGCGTCAGACGATCGGAACTTTGTAATATTCCAACGCCCACTCCTGCATATAGCGGACCCGCACCGGCCGGATGCGATAGACGATGAGCTGCGGGTTGTCGAGCGTTCCCAGGTACTGCCGCAGCAGCGGATTGGCGGCCCAGATTTCTTCGAGCAGTGGCCGTTCGCTCGCCACTTCGGCCAGGCCGGTCAGCCGGACCTGGTTGTGCCCCTCGTCCAGATAGCACAATTCGACCCGCGGGTTGGCCGCGATTTCGGCCGTCTTGTGATAGAGCCGCAGGTTGGCAACGTAGATCGTGAAGCCGTCGGTTTTGACGGGCGAGACGGGCCGCAGACGGGGCTGGTCGCCGTCGCTGGTGGCCAGGTGCGGAAACCGATCGGCGGCGATCACCCCGAGCGCCAACTCGCGAACCTGTGCCGGATCGAGCGGAGTTGGCGTCGGTTTGGCCATGATTCTGGCGACGCGGCGATTGATCTGGGGAAGGCACTAAATCGAACGACGAGATTCTCGAAATCGATCGAGCGATTGCACGCTTTCCCCGCTTTTTCGTCCCGCCACGAGACCCTCGGTGCTGATATGTTCGTCCACCGCCGGCCACTGGATCGCATAGCCATCGCCCAAGAGCTGCCAATCCTCTCGTTCTTGCAGCGAAGCGAGTTGCAGTCGGGGATACCAATCGAGCGGGATCACCAGCGAACGACCATCCGCCAGCGAGACTGAAAAAGCCGTCGCCGCGAAAGAAACGCTCACGGCGATAGGCTCAGATTCAAGTACTAAAGAACT
The DNA here is from genome assembly GCA_040901775.1 of Pirellulaceae bacterium. Classification (GTDB taxonomy): domain Bacteria; phylum Planctomycetota; class Planctomycetia; order Pirellulales; family Pirellulaceae; genus CAYLLN01. Next base: position 17,835 of record JBBDYF010000137.1, read on the forward strand.
CATCCCAACCTCGAAGCAGCGCTGGCAAATGTTGATGCACCAAACGTTCAATCACGCGCAGCTCGTGATCTGCGAATCCTTGGTTCCTGGCGAGAGCGATCGGCTCCAGCCAGAACTTGACGACTTGCCGATCGCGCTTCACGTGGATGTGCCGCGGTTCTGCCCGATCCGAACTGAAAAACACGAACTGATAGGGGCCATCCGTAAGGACTGTAGGCATCGCGACATCTCAAGCCTAATGTGCCTACTCGTACACAAACTCGCCCATGTAGGCGCTCCGGCTGCCGGGGGTGCTCCAGCGGGTGCCCAGTCCCTTGCCTTTGTACTCGGCTTCGATCGACACGCCGGCGACGAACCGCTCGACCTTGGCCAGCGGCGGGTAATAGGCGACCTCGTTGCTGCAGATGCAGTCGGTCTGGCGGGCCTTGCGGGTCGTAAGTTTCACCATGTCGCCGGCGGCCAGGTTGCCGCGCAGGTCGGTCGTATCGAGCGACATCGAGATCGGAGCCGCATCGACCCGCACGACCTGCTGACCGGCGCGACCCGAATGCGCTTTGACGAACTCGACGAGCGCCGCCCGCTGTTGCGGGCTGGCCTTGTCATCGACGATCACCGCCGAGCGCAGCTCCTTGGGATCGTTGACTCCCTGATGGCCGAGCGTGCCCGAGGCCCGCAAGACCATCACAACCGAGAGACCGGCCAGATCGACCTCGCCCTGTTTTCCCGCTTCGATGGTCCAAGCCATGACTGCCTCGCGTCCCGCCAGGCCGGTTTCGGCATTGGCAAAGCAGGGGCCGGTATAAACCTGGCAGGTGCGTGTTTCCAGATACTTGCCGCTGATTTCGCCCGCGGGTGCAAGCGTGGGAAGTGCGGCGACAGCGAGCAAGGCCAACCAGTGGTACGACATAACGAATCCCTCCAGGGCAGATCGGAAGTGGGCGTGGGCAGTCAATCGAAACAGTCAATCGAAACAAGCAACTTTGATTTTATCGCTGGCGGCGGAACTTGGCTACACAATTGTGCGATAGTTCAGGACTTTAGGACTTTCGCACAGCAAGTATGGCGGTGGCACACGAGCTACTCTGGCCACGTTCCCACGCGCTCGACCGTGGCGGTCGCCCGTTCTTTGTCGGCCAGCCAGCGGAACAGGTACCGTGCTGTCGCCGGCTTCAACTCGCCGGCCGCCTCTTGCCAGGTTCGAGTGCCCGCTTTCACCTCTTGCACCTGCACCAGGTGAACGCCGAACGAGGTGGCGACGGGCGGGCTGATCTCGCCAGGTTGCAGCGCGAACGCGGCCTCCGAAAACGCCGCGGGCATCGGCTCGTGCCGCTCGATCCAGCCCAGATCGCCGCCGCTTTGGGCACTGGGACCAGCGGAATGTTGCGCCGCTGCCTGGGCAAAGCTCAGCTTGCCGGCCACGATCTGGCCCCGCACCTCATCCGCTTTGGCCCCTGCATTTGCCAGTGCCGTCGCATCGTCCGCCGAAGCCTTAAAAAGGATGTGCGCCACCTTGAGCCGCGTGCCGTCGAAATCGCGCCGATTCGCCAGGTAGTATTTTTCGAAGTTCGCTTCCGTCAGGTGCCGATCCAGATACTTCTGCCACGAAAGCTGCCAGTGCAAGGCGTGCCGCACGTCGGCCAGCGTCGTTCCCGACCGCTCGGCACGCTCGGCCAAGGTCGCGTCGCGGGCGGCCAGTTCCTTCTCCAATTGGGCTAGGGCAAAATCGACATCCGCCCCGCTCGCCGCTTCGCCGGTTCGGACCAGCCGCCGCAAGATGAGGCGGCGGTCGATCACCTGATCGAGCGTGGCCTCCAGCAGCACGCGCCGTTGGCCGACCGTCGGCTCGCGGCCGCGAACGGCCGCTTCCGCCGCGCGGATCACCTCGGCTTCGCGGATTGCTTCGCCGTCGATTGTGGCGACAATCCGGGCCTGCCCAGGCTCGTCGGCACCAGCGGCACCAGCGGCAGCGCACCAGACGAGCGGCAGAACGACGAGTAGCAGGAAGGGGGCGCGCGTCACGGCAGGTCGATCCCCTGGAGCTCGAATTCGACGGGCACGCGAATCATCGCCGCTGCCGTGCGATAGACGAACTTATGGCCCGCGGGGGTTCCCATTTCGCCCAGATCGAATTTGTACGACAGGCCCACTTCGTTATCCGCCAGCAGCGTCGCTTCGACCCCGACATTGTCGATCCGGTTCCCCTTGGGGTCGGTCACAAAGCACTCGTTGTTGTAGATCCAGCCCCGGTGCGATTCGAGCGCGTTGGCCGCCTTGTCGAAAGCGACCCGCATGTTCACTTCGTAAATGTCTCCGTTCTTGCGACACTGATCGACGATGACCGTCGCTCCGCCCCGCTCGAGCTCCGACGCCTTCAGCTTGTCGAGTCCCGCGAACTCGAACGACTCGACCTTGCCCAGCACGACCGCCGTCAGCTTCCCCTTGATCGACGCGATTTGCTTGACGCTGCGGTCGGGTGCCTGCAAGGGTATTTCCAGCTCGACCGCTGCATTGGTCGTTTCGATGGGAACTTCGAGCTTTCCTTCGCTGCCGTCCACCAAAATTGCATTGCCCGCTTCGTCGGTCGCCGACACCTCGTCCAACGGCTGCTCGATCACGATCGGGCGGATCCGCGGCTCCCAGGCGACATCGATCGCCAGGCGAAGCGAACGATTCGACGTATTGCGCAGGTCGCGGGTTGCGTCGATGCGCGTCGGCTCGAGGCGGAACAGGCCGCTATAGGCAGCCTGACCCACCCGCGGCACCGCCTCTTCGCCGCGGGCCGTGTAGGCGAGCGCCCCATCTTCTTCGTCGAAGTTGTAGAGCGACAGTTCCGCGGCATCGAGCACGGTGTCGAGCGCCTGCCAGAAGGGAACCCCCTTTAGCTCGACCTTGATCGTGGGGTCGCGCGGCTCCTGATTGAACCGCTCGCGGTAATCGACCAGTGCGTTGCCCGACTGTTTGGTCAGTTCGGCCAGCGCCTGCGACACGGGCATTTCTCCCGCCAGCGTCACCAGGGCCGACTTGGTCGTCGCCTCGATCGCCAATTTCATGAGCGCCGAACGGACGCGCCCCAGCCGGTTGCTCACTTCCGCGGGAGTCCGGTCGGTCACATCGGGCAAGAGGGGGAGCACATCGGCTCCCAGCTCGACCAGCGCTTTCTCGGCCGCTTCGCGCTTGTCTTGCTCGTTGCTATCGAGCTGGCGGACGAGCAGCTTCACCTTTCCGGCCAGCTCCGCCTTTGCATCGCCCGCCGGTTTGGCGGCTGGAGCTTGTCCTGCGGCGACTTGCCCCGCGGCAAGCAGACATACCAACAGCAGCGATTGAATCACGGCAAATCCTCCCAAGCGTTAGGTTTGCCCGTATTCTACGTCCGCTGGCCGTTGAACTCTACCTGCGTGGCCTGGGCGATGGTCGCTTCCAGCCGCTCGCGCTCGTGCCGCGCGGCGATCGTTACAGCCTGCAAGGCGGCCAGCTTTGTGTCGATCTCGGCTCGCAGTTCGCGAGCCGCGTCGTGCATCTCGACGTGCCAGCGGTCGAGCTCGCGCGGGGGATAGGCGGGCAACGCCGAAACCTGCCGCTCGACAGACAGCCCCGTGGGTTGCTCGATAGACTTTCGCCGAATCGCGCGCCGCCAGCGCACCAGTATCGCCACGGCCAGCGCCAGGCCGGCGACCATCAACAGCGAGCTGGGGTTCTCGATCGAAAACATGAGCCGCATGGTAGCCGAGGCTTCCCCGACTCACCAAGGCGAATCTTTTCGTGCCTGCCGCTACTCTCCCGCCAGCCGGTGGTATTCGGCTGCCAGGGCCGCCAGGTCCGTTTTCTGGTCGAGCCTGGCCGCATACGACCAGACGCCGAACCGCAGGCGAAGCGATTCGCCCGGTTTCACCTCCAGGCTGCTGGCGGGGCCCATTTTCGTAAAGGCTTGCTGGCCAAAGGGATTGGCTACCAACAGGCCGTAATCGCGGGCGTGCATCCACGAGCGGCGGAAGTTGCCCGAATGCGGGACGAGCAAAAGGCCGATCCGGACCTTCCGTCCTGAGTTTTGCGTGACGACGCCGCTGTAGTCGCACCAGTCGGCTGGCCGGCCCCAAACTTCGTTCTCGTTCCGGTCCCCCGCGCTGTTGGCGATCGTGCCGGTGCCCCCTTTCACTGCGACGGGCGTCGCCAGGCGAATGCCCAGGCCCATCTCTTCCTGATCGCCAAACGCAAACGGCTCGTTGCCGGAAAAAGTGCTGTCGAACGCAATCAAATAGCCGTTGCGGGTGGCGTGAACTGTGTGCCGTGCGATCTCCTCGCAAATCGTCTTGTCGCCGGCGACATACCGGTTCCTCACCGCAAATCGGGCGACGCCGTCTTTGCCCTCCGCCTTGGCCGTCGCGCGCTCGACGAACAGGGCGTGCTCCACGCGTCCCTTGTTCCGCCAGAAATCGCCGCCGCCAATATCGCCAAAGGCGAGCCAGATGCCGGGATGCATCGTGGCGTGATCGGTGGCGTCGATCCCTGTACGCGGCGGATGATGCCGCGTGATTTGCCGGCCGCCGGGCACGTGGACGTGGGCAAAATAGGGACGCTGAATTTCCCGGTCGCCAAAGACATATGTTGCCATCGGCCCCGCGTCGCTGGTAAACACCAACCGGTCGGCCTGCTGCTCGACCTGGATTTTGTGCGGCAAGCGATCGCTGATCTCGGCCCGGCCTGGCAAGGGCAGAATTGAAATCAGGAGAATCGCAATGCAGAGCGATCGCAATTCGCGCAGGCGATCTGCCGTTAAGAGCCGCAGAGCCGGCACTTCACATTCAGTTTGATTCCGATCTGCGTCCATTTGTGGCTGTCTCCGACTCAGGCAGGCCAAAGTAGCGGCTCGCGATTCGATCCCAATTCGAGCAGGTCGAATTCATGCGCCATACCTGCTTGCTCGCTCAATCGCCGCAAGTCCAATCGCCGTAGAATCTCTGCGGTTATCGGGCGTTTAGCGTCCCAAAATACAAAGGCGCGATAGAACGCTTGCGCCGCTGGCGAATTCAAAAGTCCGGCCAAGAATTCAGCATCCAGTTTGGTCTGGCAAGGCAAGAAGTAGGAAGTGTCGTCGAGCACCACGGGTTTGTCGCCCAGCGGACCGACGACGGCAAACCTCAATCGTTTGTAGAATCCGCAGATCGCCACCTTCCACGGCGCGAAGCTGTATTCGCCCACGCCGAAGATCGAAAACGAAGGACGATTTCGATAGATCGAACTCCCTCGCTTGTCGAGTAGAGCGGAGTGAGCGACCAGGTAATCCCAGGTGCGCGGCGCTATCGTCTCAATGCGGGCGGTATCTTCGCCCACGCTTCGTTGGGTTACCAGCATGAAGCGGTTCGTCGTGGTGCGCGAATTTGCTACGTCCGACCCCTTCAACATCGGATAGATAAAAGTCTCCTCTAGTTCCACCAACTCTCCCAAGCCATTTCTGAATCGTTCGCCTTCCCCGAATAATTCCATGACCTTGGAACAGTCGTGTTTAATTCCCGAGCGCCACTTGATCGATTCCGCGCCGCGAAGGTGACGCCCGCCGCGATAGGCATTTACGTCCGCCAGCAGCAGTCCGTCCTCGAAGCCGATCACTGCTTCCGCCTGGCCGGCGCGCAAGCCGGGGAACACTTCGGCTGTTGTCTGATTTGCAGCGGGCGTCAATTCCATGACCAGGAGCACCGCATCGACGGCAACATCAAAATGAAGCGCGCTGTCAATTCGATAGAGGGCCGAAGTCGCCAGCGAGATTTTCTTTCTCCAGCAATGGGCAAGCACTTTGCGCGCAACTGAAGACTTGCAAAGCATTGCAATGACGCCTTGGCGGCCGTTCAGCGCTTCGACCAACCGGATCAGCATCCACTCGGAAATGTCGAAATTCGCCTTGCCCGTAATTGCATCGAGCCCGTGGTGGTTTTGAAAGTTCGCCTTCTCGGGCAGATTTCGACTTTTTAACGTGCCCAAACCGGCGCTGGTTACCCACGGCAAATTGCCGAGTATCAGAATGGGTGCCGGCAAATCGGCGAACACACTCAACCAATCGGTTTGAAAGAAGTCGGCAGTCGTCAGCCGCACTTTCTCGGCGTCGGGGCGATCGCGCAAGACCGCTTTGGCGCTGGCGACGTAGGCCGCGTTGATGTCTGACCCCAACGCCTGCTGAATCGAAGGGAACCGATCCAGTCCAGCGAATAGAAAATTGCCAAATCCGCACGTTGGTTCCAGCAAGGCGGCCGGGTTTCCATGATCCCTGGCCAGCAACTCACACACGCTCTGAGCGAGAGTTGGGGGGGTCTGAAAGTCGCCGTATTCGGCGGCTTCTGGATTCTTGCTCATGGATGCCTGAAAATGCGGGCACTATCGGAGCCGATAGACGCCGTCGACTTTTCCCGCTTGGTCGATGGCTCGCTTGTATTGCAGCCGCCATTGTAGGGCATTGGAGACGGTTAGATAACCTTGCTCGCACGGTTTCGCCAACAGCTCCTCAGCAATCCTGAGCGCCTCGACGTCGTCCACCCAGAGATTTTTATCGTGCATCAGGCCGATGAGATCTTCCGTGTTGCAGCCGGCTTCGAGATGTTGGCGAATCAGCTTGGTCATCGTAAAGTCGCCCGTGCGCTTCTCCGCGATGAAAACCGTATGCAAAAAATTCAAAACGGCTGTCGCCGTCTTGTGGTCGTCCGTTTTCTGGTACACGAACACCAGCACGGAATAGCCGAGCCCGAAGACTTTTTGACGGGCCGACCTGAACGGGCACGATGACTGCGGTTGGGCGACGTCGGTGACCTTGATGTCCACATTCAGATCGGGAAAGTCTATTCCAACGGCCGAGTTGCAGGGCCCGAAAGTGTACTTGCTTGCCAAGTAGGCCTGAAATTTCTGCTCGAGATACGTTCCAATAGCCTTGCCATTGTTTACGCCATACAGCGTTGGTTCCGGGTAAGTGGACTCGACCTCCGCAAACGCCGCTGCTTCCTGTTGCAGCAACTCGACACTGAGTTTCACGTTCGGTTGCCTTTGGCCAAAGTGTACTTGCCGCTTCAAAATACTGTTTTCGCCGGGCGACTCCCTTACCGTTTTTTCCAATCGATGCCCGACAACTGCGCCAGCGCCAGTTCCAGGGCGTGGGTGCCGCTGCGGCCGTGCCCCTGGGCGGCGAGCGCCGTGTAAAGCTGCTTGGCGAGCGACAGGCCGGGGAGCGCCAGGCCCATCCGGTTCGCCTCGTCCAGGGCGATCCCCATGTCCTTGATAAAATGCTCGACGTAAAAGCCGGGATCGAAATTGTTGGCGATGATCCGCGGTCCCAGGTTCGACAGCGACCAGCTTCCCGCGGCCCCCGGAGCGACCGATTGCAGCACCGTCGTCAGGTCGAGACCCGCCTTGTAGGCGTACAGCAGCGCCTCGCACACGCCGATCATCCCGCTGGCGATCAGCGTCTGGTTGACCGCCTTGGTGTGTTGGCCCGATCCGGCGGGGCCTTGATGAATGATCGTCTTGCCCATTGCCTCCCAGCAGGGGTGCAGGGCTTCGACCGCCTCGCGATCGCCGCCGATCATGATCGACAGCCGGGCCTCCTTGGCGCCAATGTCGCCCCCCGAGACCGGCGCGTCCACGGCGTGAACGCCCTTTTGCTTGGCCGCCTGGTAAATCTCGACCGCCAGCGACGGCTCGCTGGTGGTCATATCGACGACGATGCTGCCCGATTTGCTGCCCGCCAGCAGGCCGTCGTCGCCCAAAAATACCTCGCGCACGTCGCGCGGAAAGCCGACGATGACGAACACCACGTCGCTCTGCTGGGCGACCATCCGCGGGCTATTGGCCCAAGCGGCACCCTTGTCGAGCAGCGGCTGGGCCTTGCCGCGCGAGCGGTTATACACCGTCAACGCGAAGCCCTTGGCGATCAGGTGGCCGCACATCGAGCTGCCCATGACACCGGTGCCGACCCAGCCGAGACGCGTCTGGCCGGGAATGATTTTTGAAATAGACATGGGTGGGTCAGTGGTCAGGAGAGAATCTGTCCAAGTTACCAATTTTCTTCGGGTCGTTTGAGGATCTCGGACATGATGAAAGCGTTCCGCAAGCTCTGCGGATCGGTTAACATCAGGGCGATGCTGGCGGCGCCGGGCAGCGGAGCATCGAGGGCGGCCTGCGACGGCGAAGCCGCCCCGTCTTCCATGGTCGAACGCTTCAGGACTCCCACCTTGTGGTCGAAGACGCGCTGCAGGCGGGCCTCGAGCTTGTCGTCGGCCAGATCGACCTCATCCCCCAGGTGCTGCGCATGCACGCTCACCTGGTCGGCGGCGCGCAGGTGTCGCGCCACGTACTGGCTGTCGAGCCCCGCCAGTTCCGCATCGACGACCTGGGCATGCAGTGGCTCGGCCGGCTCGAGCAGCACCACCTCGGCCAGCGGCGGCCCCCCCAGCGGCCC
>JBBDYF010000138.1:0-25479 GCA_040901775.1 Pirellulaceae bacterium
GGCCTGCGCTGCTATCAGCAAGCTCTTTAGAATCACAATGTGCGAGTTGCACCCATTGCGATATGAATACCAACCGCTATCTTGTGCCCGGGCATTGCCGCCGCGCGCGCTTCGTCGAAGTGACCAAGATTTTCTGGGCCGGAACGACGGTCTTCACCGGCCTGTTGCTCGGCGTGCTGTACTGCCTGTTGACGAACCAGGTGCCGGTGTAGGGGTTGCTCCCTATTCACGCGTGTCCGCCCTAGAATGGCACCATGCGGTACCGCTTGCGCACGCTGCTAATCGCGACCCTTGTGGGGCCTCCCCTGCTGGCGCTGTTGTGGTTTGGGGCGATTTGGGCCCGGTTCTCATTGTCGCCGTTGCTCCAGGGTCTGGCGCAAGTCTTGCTATTGCCGGGAATGGTGGCTGTGGCGGCGCTCGTCGTTTACTCGATCGTGGCGCCTCCGCCCGGCGAAAAGCCTGCCGTCACACTCCGCCCTTGGCAATGCGTGCTGCTCTGGATCTGCCAGTTCCTCGCCGAATGGCACTGGTTCTTTTTCGCGATGATGGTCGGCGGCTGGATTCTCCTTTGGGGCGACAACACTCCGCTCTTCTCCCAAGCTGAAATTGCGATTGCGGCAGCCGCGATTGCTGCGGCTGGCGCCAGCGCGACCAGTTTCCGCGTTGGGCGGGGCTTGGCAACCGTTACCTACGTCACGACCATTTTCTGTTTCGTTGTCCCTTTGCTCGGCATCGCCGTCCTTTCCTGGCTTGGCTATCTGCTGCGATGAACGAGCGGGATGAGGCTTGCGGCGCGGATGAGCGCCGAGTTCGTTTCCTTTTCATCGCCGACAATTTTGTTGCGAATGGGGGTTACTGCCCCGCCGGCGGCTGCCCGAGCATGAATTGTTGCGGCGCGGCGTGTTCGTAGTTTTGCACTAGCCACTCCCCCTCGGCGCTCCGCACCAGTTGCAGGCGCACCCACCGCGGCACCCGCTGCGTCAGCTTCATCCCGTCGGCACTAAAGGTGCCCGCGGCCACCACGTTGAACTCGACCACGGCCGAACGGGGCTCGCTGGCGGCGTCGATATCGACCTTGTGAATCTTGGTCACCCGGCACTCGGTAAACGAATAGTTCGGCATCTCCGCTTCGGCCTCCTGCACGACCGACGTGCTTTTGGGGTCGATGTGCTCGACGAGTCGGCGGAGGTTGTTGCTTTGCACGGCGCGGGCAATCTCGACCAATGTTTTACGAATCGCCTCGTTGTCGGTCACCACGAATCGCTCGACGACCAGCAGCGCCACCGTCAGCGCCGCCACGCCGACCAGGCCGTAGAGGAACTCCTTCCGGCCGCTCGCCGTCCAGGCCCCGCCCACCAGCACGGCCAAGAGCACGCCCAGCAGCACGATGTAAATCGGTTGGTCGAAGAGCCAGGTCATGGGAGGTCAGTTGTCAGTTGTCAGTTGTCGGTTGGCGAGCGGGATGCGTCAGCTTCCCGATGGAGCCGGGTCATTGTTGGCGGCGCGCGGGTCGGGGGGCTCGACCGGTTGCCGGGCACCAGCCCGCCGCGTGTACCAAAATACGATCCAGGCGACGCTGGTGATCGCCGCCAAGCCAAAAAACAAGGGCCGCAGCGTCACCAAAGTCTTGTCGGCCGTGGACATTTCCAGATTCGGCTGCTGGGCGTTCAAATTTTGCGCGGCCCGCGTGCGCCCCTGATACTCGCGTTCGATCTGCGCTTGCCGCGAACCGAATTTGGGCCCCGCCAGGGCGAGCGCCAGCAGGGCCGCCAGGCCAAACAGGTAGGCCCAGAACCAGGGAGAGTCGGTAAGCGAACGCCGCGCGGCCATCGGCCCATTATAGACGCTCGTGCGACGCCGGCGGGCATTGACACGCCGCCCCAGCATCGGCGCAAATGGCCCCCGCCCTTCCCCCTTTGGAGTTTGCCGCGTGACCAGCATTGTCGCCCGCCGCCACGATACCCTGCGAAGCGTCGCCATCGAGATTCACCAGGGCCGCATCGCCGCGCTCGCCCCGACAGCCGAGGCGCCCGGCCTGGCGTTGGTCGCCCCCGGCCTGGTCGATTTGCAGATCAACGGCTACGGCGGCATCGAGTTCAACGACCCCCGCCTGACGAGCGAGCAGGTGCGGCAAGTCGCCCTGTCGCAAGATGCGTTCGGCATCACCAGCTTTCTGGCGACCGCAACGACCGACAGCCACGAGGTGCTGGCGCACTCGCTGGCAACGATCGCCGCCGCCAGCGACGAGTTGCCCGAAGTGGCGGCCCGCATTCCGGGCATTCATCTGGAAGGACCGTTCATCTCGCCCGACGACGGCCCCCGCGGCGCGCATCCCAGGCAGCACGTTCGCCCGCCCGACTGGAACGAGTTTTCCCGTCTGCAAGATGCCGCTACGGGGCGCATCAAGCTGGTCACCCTTTCGCCCGAGTACGACGGCGCGGCCGACTTCATCCGCCGGGCCGCGCGGGCTGGCGTGCTGGTCGCCATCGGCCACACCCAGGCGACGAGCGACCAGATCGCCTCGGCGGTCGATGCCGGGGCTCGCATGGGCACCCACCTGGGCAACGGCGCCCACCCGCGGATTCGCCGGCATCCCAACTATATCTGGGATCAACTGGCCGAAGATCGGCTGGTGGTCAGCCTGATTACCGACGGCCACCATCTGCCGCCTGCCGTCGTGAAGACGATGATCCGGGCCAAGTCGGCCCGGCGGGTGGTCCTGGTCAGCGACATCACCGGCATGGGCGGAATGCCCCCCGGCCGCTACCAGACGGGCCTGGGCGAGCTCGAGGTCTTGCCCAGCGGCAAGCTGGTTCCCGCCGGCCAGCCGGAGATTTTGGCCGGGGCGTCGTTGCCCCTGCACGGCTGCGTGGCGAATGCGATCCGCTGGGGCGGAATCGACCTGGCGACGGCGATCGAGATGGCGAGCAGTCGCCCGGCTGCTCTGATTGGCCAGCCCGCTCATACGCTCGACGTCGGCTCAGCGGCGAACCTGGTTCTGTTCGACCTGCCCGCGCCGGATTCCGCCGCACCGCTCGCCATTCGGGCCACTCTCAACGGCGGCGCGGTCGTATTTGGCTCGGTGTAGCTCCTCCTTCTCAGGCGAGCGGGAGGCGTCAGCCTCCCGATGGGGTCGCCCTCCGCCCACATTTCACGCCCTGGCAGGATGCCAGTGCCACCCATTTCACGCACTGGCAGTATATCAAGGAGGACGTAACCCTGCGCGCCGATCCGCCGTGGTTGGCTGCGCCAAACACAGCCAAACGCAAGTCCCGCCCGGCGGTCGGGACCTACAGACGCGAGGGACCTACCTCATGTCCACATCTGGCGGTCGAGCATTCGGTAGTTGACCGCTTCGTTCAGGTGCGAAATCCCAATGGTGTCGCTATGGTCAAGATCGGCGATGGTGCGGGCCACGCGCAGCACCTTGTCGTGCGCGCGGGCCGAGAGGCCCAGATCGTTCACGCTCGTCTTGAGCATCTCCTGGCACTCGTCGTTCAGCTTGCAGAACTGGCGAATCTGCCGGCTCGACATGTGGGCGTTGTAGCGCGTCCGGCTGCCGGTGAACCGCCGCGTCTGCAAGCCGCGGGCGGCGACCACCGCTTCGCGCATTTGGCCGCTCGAGGTGCCGCCCCGCTCGGACGACAGTTCCTTGTACGGCACGGCGGGGACTTCCAGATGAATGTCGATTCGGTCGAGCAGCGGTCCCGAAATTTTGGCCATGTACTTTTCGATCTGCGGAATCGAGCAGTGGCAATCGCGGCGCGGGTCGTTGCGAAAGCCGCAGGGGCAAGGGTTGAGCGCGGCCACCAGCATGAACTCGGCGGGGAAGGTGCTCGAGGTGAGCGCTCGCGAAATGGTGACCGTGCCATCTTCGAGCGGCTGGCGGAGGACTTCGAGCGTCCGCCGGTTGAATTCGGGCAACTCGTCGAGAAAGAGCACGCCGTTGTGGCTGAGCGAGATCTCGCCCGGCACGGGCGGGCTCCCTCCGCCCACCAGGCCCGCCTCGGAAATCGTATGGTGCGGGCTGCGATAGGGCCGTCGGGCGAGCAGCGGCTGGCCGGGCTGCAAGCGGCCAACCGAACTGTAGATGCGGGTCGTTTCGATCGACTCGGCGGCGGTCAGCGAGGGGAGGATCGTCGGCATTCGCTTGGCCAGCATCGTCTTGCCGCTGCCGGGCGGCCCGAGCATGAGGATGTTGTGCGAGCCGGCGGCGGCGACGACGATCGCCCGCTTGGCCATCTCCTGGCCGCGCACATCGGCAAAGTCTTCGTCGTAGCGCGACAACTGCTCGAACAGCTCTTCGATCCGCGACGGCGTCGGCTCGATGGCGAGCGATCCCGTGAAAAAACCGACGGCCTGAGCCAGGCTGGTGACCGGAATGACCTCGATCTCTTGCACGACGGCCGCTTCGGCCGCGCTCTCGGTGGGGACGAGCAGCCCCTTCAGCCCCGCCTGTTGGGCGGCGGCCAGAGCCATCGACAAAGCCCCTTTGACGGCCCGCGTCGTTCCTTCCAGCGACAGCTCGCCCACCACGGCGTACTGCTGGAACAGTTCCGATTCGAGCTGGCCGCTGGCCGCCAACATGCCCAACGAAATCGGCAGGTCGAACGACGCCGCGTGTTTGGGCAACTCGGCCGGGGCCAGATTGATGACCACGCGGTCCTTGGGCCGGATAAAGCCCGAGTTGGCCAGCGCCCGCTCGACGCGATGCGTGCTCTCTTTGACGGCCGCTTCGGGCAGGCCGACCAGCGTCGTCTTGGGCAGCGCGCCGGGCGAGATATCGACCTCGACCTCGACCAGCACGGCCTCGATTCCCTGCAAGGCAAAGGTAAACAACTTGGCGAGCATGATGAGGTCTCAAGGTTGGTTGGCTGCATTGTGGACGAGCGCGGGGCGGGTCGCAAGTTGCATTTGCCCATGGGGAGAGGGCATACTGACGAAACTCGAAATCCGAAAACTCCAGGAAAGCCGCCATGAATAACCTTACCCGCCGATCGTTTGTCGCCGCCTCGTCCGCCGCTTTGGCCGCAGCCGCAGTGCCGTTGCAATTGCGCGGGGCCGCGCCGGCCGCCGAGGTGCTCGAAACCAAAGTGATTACGCCACCCGGCTGGTCGTATTGCGGCTGGCCGACGGTCTGCCGCCGCGCGGGTGGGCAGCTTGTGGCGACGTTCTCCGGCAATCGCGTGGCCCACGTCTGCCCGTTCGGCCAGGTGCAGATGATTACGTCGGACGATGAGGGCAAATCGTGGACCTGGCCCCGCACGCTGCTCGACGGGGCGATCGACGACCGCGACAGCGGCGTCTTGGAAACGGCCAAGGGGACGCTGCTGGTAACGACGTTCACCTCGCTGGCCTACGAACCGACGCTGGCCAAAGCCAACGCCGACAAAAAGTGGGCCGCGGAGAAGCTGGCTTCGTGGAATGCGGCCAACGACCGGTTGCCGGCCGAGGTGCGAAGAGCAGAACTGGGCGTGTGGATGATCCGCTCGACCGACAGCGGCCTCAACTGGTCGCCCAAGTACGATTGCCTGGTGAGCAGCCCGCACGGGCCGATCCAACTGGCCGACGGCCGCCTCCTGTATGCCGGCAAGGACTTGTGGCGCGCGGGCGAGCGAGTCGGCGTGTGCGAGTCGAAGGACGACGGGCAATCGTGGCAGTGGCTGACCGACATTGCGCCGCGCAAAGGGGACAACCACGCCGAGTATCACGAACTGCACGCGGTCGAAACGGCCGACGGGCGAATCGTCGTGCAGATTCGCAACCACAACAAGCCGAACGACCGCGAGACGCTGCAATGCGAATCGAGCGACGGGGGGAAGACGTTTTCCATGCCCCAGTCGATCGGCGTCTGGGGGTTGCCGTCGCACTTGCTCAAACTGAAGGACGGCCGCCTGGTAATGACCTATGGCCACCGCCGCGCGCCGCTGGGCAACCAAGCCCGCGTCAGCACCGATCAGGGTCGCACCTGGTCCGAGCCGATCGTCCTGTCGGGCGACGGCATCACGGGCGACTTGGGCTATCCGTCCACCGTGGAACTGAGCGATGGGACGCTCCTCACGGTCTGGTACGAGGTGATGCAGGGCTCGCCCAATTCGCTGCTGCGACAGGCGAAGTGGCGGCTGTCGGCGTAGGGGCGTAGGCACTACTTTACGCCCAGCTCGGCCAGTCGTTTTTCGGCCAACGGCTGGGCCTTGGCGAGCACTTCCTTGAGCGTGACCGACGCGCCATCCCGGCGCTTGCTTTCGTCGGCCCCTTCCATGAAGGCGTACAGGGCGAGCGTTTCCTCAGGCTGAATGGGCAGATCTTTCGTCCGAAAGAACTTGACGATCTCGACGACGAGCGGGCGATACCCTTCGGACTTGCCAACCTCTTGCTCCCCCTTCTCGGTCTGAGCGACGCCGCCGTAACCTTTCCCCTCGCGGAAGACGCCGACGACGCCCCCCTGCCACTGGCCGGTCACCTCGATCAGGCCCTCGGCCGTTTTGCCCCGCTGCACCGATTCGCAGTTTTTGCCCAGCACGGTGAAGAGCGATTCGCAGCCGTGAATGCCGTACCAGAAAAGATCGGGATGGGTCTTTTCCAGGCTGGCGGGACTCATCGTTTCGCAGCGGGTGATTTTGCCGAAATCGCCGGCACGGGCCGCCTGGGTCGATGTGCCGTACCGCAGGCTCGACGAACAGAACATCGGGCAGTTGTACTTCTTGGCGGCGGCGAACAGGGCGATGCAATCGGCCAGCGAGCCCGCCAGCGGCTTGTCGATGAAGACCGGCTTGCCCGCCTTAAACACGGGAATCGCCTGTTCGAGGTGCGGCCGGCCGTCGTTCGTTTCGAGCAGCACGCAATCGACCCGCTTCAGCAGTTCGTCGATCGAATCGACGATCTCCACGTCCAGCTTTTTGATTGTCTCGATGTACTCGGGCACCCGCTTGGTGCTCGACTCGATGTCGGGGCTCCCCTTGGGATAGACGGCAACGACTCGGCAGTGGGCCACGTCGGGCTTGGCGTCTGGGTTGTTTAGCTCCTTGGTAAAGGCGATGGCATGCGAGGTATCCAGACCGATGATGCCGACCTTGATTTCAGGTTCGGCGGCCTCGGTTTGCGACATGGCGGCAACCAGCATGAGCGTGGCGAGCAGTGTGAGCAGGGTTTTCATGGTGAGAACTGGCGAAATGGGAAGTTGGTGGGGACGGCATGGCAAGCGGCTCTTAATGTGGCGCAAGTCGCGGGGGATTGCAAGGTTTTGCGACTACGCAATTTGCGCGTCCTTGACCGTTTTCACCCCCGGCATCTAGGATGCAAGTAGGGATTTTGCACTGCCGCTTAGAACGACCCGCCGCATGTCCGCAGCCAGCCAACCACCAACCGTCAGCTTTTGCCCGGCGGGGGACTGCGCCGCTGGCGATTCGCCGGCTGCGTCAGGTCAGGTCGATCACGCCCGGATCGAGCGGGCCGTGCGGGAAATCCTGATTGCGGTAGGAGAGAATCCCGATCGCGAAGGGCTGATGGAAACGCCCGCTCGCGTCGCCCGGATGTATGCCGAGATGTTCAGCGGCCTGAAGCAAGACCCGCGGCAGCACACGCAAAAGTTCTTCACCGAACCTTACGATGAAGTGGTTTTGGTGCGCGACATCAGCTTTTGCTCGATGTGCGAACATCACCTGCTCCCGTTCATCGGCAAGGCGCACGTCGCCTATATTCCCAAGGGAAAAGTGATCGGCCTGTCGAAGATTGCCCGCGTGGTCGAGGTGATTTCGCGCCGCCCGCAGGTGCAAGAGCGAATGACCGAAGACATTGCCAACCTGCTGGGCGAAGAGCTGCAGGCCAAGGGAGTGGCGGTGGTGATCGAGGCGTCGCACAGTTGCATGACGATCCGCGGGGTGAGGAAGCCGGGCAGCTCGATGGTCACCTCGGCCATGAAGGGGCTGTTCCGGTCGAACCTTTCGACGCGGGCCGAAGTGATGCAACTGATCTACGGCAACCGGGCCTAGAACGTGTTTGGACAAATCCTCGTCGAGTTTCTCTTCCGCCTGACCTTCGGCGTAGCCGTGGCGATGGGCCTGACCCCCTCGCAGCAGGTGAC
This sequence comes from Pirellulaceae bacterium, assembly GCA_040901775.1. Lineage (GTDB taxonomy): Bacteria > Planctomycetota > Planctomycetia > Pirellulales > Pirellulaceae > CAYLLN01. The sequence continues at coordinate 8,084 of JBBDYF010000138.1, forward strand.
CAGCGGCTTTTATCGCATTCACCTCTGGGTGCTGATGGGGCTGCAAACGCTGGCGGCCCTCTCGCTGTTTTCGGCCCGTCCGGTCGAGACCGCCACCGCCTGGGCCTGGCAAGGACAACTGGGGCTCGCCATCGCCGCGGCCGTGGTCAGCTACCTGGGCGCGGTGATCTGGATGTACGAGCGGCGGGGAGCCGGCAAGTTTGCCGTTTGGCTGGTGGCGGGGCTGGCCCTTGTCGGCTGCACGCTACCGGTCCTCTTGAGCGGAACGAAGCCGATTGCGTTTCAACTGGCCGACCGGGTGACCGGCGGTTTGCTGCTGGGGCTGGTGACCACCGCCATGCTGCTGGGACACTGGTACTTGAACACGCCGACAATGAAGCTGGCGCCGCTGCGTCGGCTGATCGTGCTGCTCGCCCTAGGCGTGGCGGCGCGAGCCCTGGTGTGCGGCGCGGGAACCGCTCTCGAAGCAATGCACCACCTGGCGCATCAAGAAAGCGCGCTGCAAACCTGGCTGTTGTTCGTCGCCTTGCGGTGGCTGGCGGGAATCGTCGGCGTCTTGGGGATGGCCTGGCTGACTTGGCTGACGCTCAAAATTCCCAACACGCAAAGCGCGACGGGTCTGCTCTATGCCGGCGTGATCCTGGCATTCATTGGCGAGTTGACGAGCCAGCTCCTCTCGGCCGAGGCAATGTACCCGCTATGAATATTATCCATTGATTCACCCATGAACGCCGCCTTTCGCTGTCCGCAATGCAACCAGATCGGCCGGGCCGATTTTGGCCCCACCACCCGCGAGCTCGCTTGCCCGAATTGCCGGGCCGCCTGGCCCGTGCCGGAAGGGGCGGTCGCCGACGACAAGCAGTGGCGGTGCCTCGTCTGTCCCAGCACCGAGCTGTTCATCCGCAAGGACTTTTCTCAGCAGTTGGGGGTGGCGATCGTCGTGGCGGGCTTCATCATTAGCTCGATCTTCTGGTACTACCGGATGCCTTTCTGGACGTATGGCGTGCTGTTCGCCACCGCCCTGATCGACGTGGTGCTGTACTTGTTCGTGGGCAACGTCCTGCACTGCTACCGCTGCCACGCGCAATACCGGGGAGTGCCGGGACTCGAAAACCACGAGGCGTTTAGCCTGGAAACGCACGAAAAGCACCGCCAGCAAGCGGCCCGGCTGGGGCAATAGGGGCGGGCGGGCCGGGTGAGGCATGGCGGTGCTCGTTTGTATAGTTCGACGGCACGATTCGATCATGCTATGCACGTCTTACGCGACCTTGGATCGCAGAAATTCCAGTACTTCGTCTTCGTCATCGGCGGCAAGGCAGGTCGTCGTGGCATCCTTGAGCGCGATAACATTGCGCTCCAACAGCGAACGAGAGTCGTCTGTAATGGCAACTCCTTCAAAGTCGAGGCGTTTCTGCCGGTAGTGTTGGCAGGCAATCGTTGCATGCAGGCATTCCACATCGGTTTCAGGAGTAAAAATGAGCAGTGGTGACTTGCGTCCGGAAACCTGAAAATCAACGGCGTAAATTCTGTGCGGATCAAGGTCTTCGTGGTGCCATTTTTGCTTGTATTGGACCGCCGGCAGAGCCCGCCGCAACAGCCGTTCGAATGTTGTGTGCAACTCGCCCCGCGGAGCCGTGCGAGATCGCCGCGCCGAAAGTTTTGTCATTCGGCTAATGTCCATGCACGCCTGCGAGAACTGAAAGAACGCTTTGCCGAAGTCGCCGTCCTCGATCGCAAGCGAGAGCTCTCCGTCTCGCTCAGTTAAGCCGTAGAACTCAACAGCTTGCCTCGTCCGCTCAATTCTTCCGGGGGCGAGCAGATCGACGCCAGCGTAGGTCGCTTTTGAAACAACTTCCCCCTCATCGGTAAACCGCCATTGCCCGGAATTTACGTCTCGAATGACAGCAAACCCGTAATGGTCTCCGTCGGAAAACATAAACGGAGTGGATACCACGAAATCATTGGAATCGCGATGCTCGATAGACACGCGATCTCCAATTTGGCGACGAATATTGCCGGCAATGTTTGCGGTAATCATGCCTGCGGTCCAAATAGAGGGTACAGCATTGGGTAGGTGTCGTCGGAAAGGTAAAACCCAAACCGACTACACAAGAATTCTATGGCGCTTTCAAAGGAAAAGTAGTCCGAAGTTGGCTCCGCGTAGGACTCGGCCGCTTGGCCCGCAAGCTGGTAGCGCTGCGTGGCATAGTGGATATGGAACGTATTGGCCGGAATGCCGCGCACCCCGGACTTTGTTCGGTCTTCGATTTTATTCGTATGCTCGCGATGGTGGCCGTTACAGCGCACAAGATTGATTTGTTGACGATACCACGTAAACGCAAGGATTATCGAAAACTGAAACGGGCGGCGCTTTTTGCAAGCGACAACGCGAAACACCCGCCCATTGTCGCTGGTTATTGTTAAACATCGCTCGCCCTCACTGCGGCTATTCGGCTTGCCTGGTATCTTGAGCCACGCAAGTTTCCGGCGTCGAATTGGCTTCGGATCCGCAAGCAACAACGCAATCTTGGCATCGCTAAGAATGGCCATGCGTTGAACCCAGCCTGAAGGTTAACCTTGGAGCAATTTACTATAATCATCCATCGGAATGGTGGGTTCAAGTGCTTTAGCCTCGATTCTGATTCGAATCTGTGCTCGGCTAGCCTCGGCCTCGAACCACTTATCAAGACCGGGGACCGAGAGAAAGTGTTTGAAAGTACGGCACCAGGACCAACGTGCTCGCCGCTTGGTACCCGGTGGGCACTTGGGCTATGCTGGCAGTTGACGATGCTTCCCTCGCAAGATCAAGGATCTCCCCATGCTCGCTCGTCGTGTTGTCGTTCTCACTGGTACTGCTGTCACGCTGTGCGCCCTTTCCGCCGCCGCCCTGTGGGTCGATGAATACCAAAGCGGCATTGTGTGGCCCGAGCCGCCAGCGGTCGATCCCGGCTCGGCCGACAAAGCGCCCAGCGACGCCATCGTGTTGTTCGGCGGCGAAAACCTCGACGCTTGGGAAGGAGGCGATCGGTGGGAGATTGCCGACGGCGTCGCGACGGCCGCTAAGGGCGGGATCACCACCAAGGAAAAATTCGGCGATTGCCAGTTGCACGTCGAGTTTGCCACGCCGGCCGAAGTGAAAGGCTCGGGCCAAGGGCGCGGCAACAGCGGCATCTACCTGATGGGGCGGTACGAAGTGCAAGTGCTCGATTCGTACGACAATCCGACCTATTTCGACGGCCAGGCCGCCAGCATCTACAAGCAGCAGCCCCCGATGGTCAACGCCAGCCGCCAGCCGGGCGAATGGCAATCGCTCGACATCCTCTTTACCGCGCCGCGGTTCAACGACGACGGCACGCTGAAAACGCCCGGCTACGTCACCGTGCTGCACAACGGCCTGGTGATGCACAACCACTTTGAGCTGCAAGGGAGCACGTCGTACACCGAGCCCCCCAAATACACCCGGCACGCCGAGCGCGAGCCGATCGGCATTCAGTTTCACGGCAATCCGGTTCGGTTCCGGAACATCTGGCTCCGCGAGAACGTGCAGCCGCTGGTGGGAAAGAAGCCGGAAGGGAAGTAGCCCTATTTCCGCTCGGCCAGGAACTCGATCAGGTCGCGCAGTTCGAACGGGCTCAGATATTTGGTCACGTCCTCGGGCATCGCCGATTTGCCCGGCTTGCGGGCCTCGATATTTTCGAGCGGAATCGTCACCAGCTTCCCCTCGGCCGTCATCAACGTCACCTGCCGGCTATCTTCCTGCTTGAGCACGCCGGTATGGACGATGCCGTCTAGGTCGCGAATCACGACCGACTCGAAATTCTTGGCGATCGTCTTGCTGGGGGCGACGATCGACTCGAGCAAATAGTCGCGTTTTTTCTCGGTCGAGATTTTGGAGAGATCGGGGCCGACTTCCCCCCCAGTTCCGTCGATCTTGTGACAGCGGACGCACGAGACTTGCGCCCGCTCGTAGAAGATTCGCCGGCCCCGCTCGGCGTTGCCCCCCTCCTGGCATTCCTGCCAGGGGGCGAGCGGATCGTCGGCGGCCAGGCCCATTTCGTAGCGGGCCAGCCCCGCTTTCAAGACATCGTCGCTACGCGACCGCGCGGCGGCCAGCAGGTCGAGCCGCACGCCGGCGGGAACCTCGCCCGCCAGCAGCCGGTCGAGCGCTGCCGCCAGCGCTTCGGCTGCCGCCGGTTCGGCCATTTCGCCCAGTTTGGCAAAGGCCGCCTGACGCTCGACGGTCTCGCCGGCCGACGCCGCCTCCACGAGCAGGGGAAGAGCCGCTGACGGTTCGATCCGCGCCAAAACGTTGCGGGCCGCGGCCCGGACTTCCGGCACGGCGTCGGTTAGGGCCTTCTGGGCGGTCGCGGGCAGGTCTTTGGCGCGGAGCGAATCGAGCGCCATCAGGGCGTCGGCGCGGACCTGGGCCGGCTGCGATGAGTCGGCCAACATGCCGCGCAGGATGGGAGCGACCTCGGGGATTTGCAGTTTGGTCGCCACCAGCGCCGCCTGCACGGGGACTTTGCCGGTGCCGCTGAAAACGGCGGCCAGGTTGGCTTTGAGCGCCGCCGCGGCGTCGGCCCTTGGCCGCTCTGCCAAGTGCCGCCACATGCCGAGCACGCGGTCGCGCCCCGAGGGCTGGGCCCAATCGCCCAGCATCAGCAAGGCTTCCAGCCGCATCGCTTCAGGGGCGTCGCGGCGGCCGGCATACTTCGCCAGCGCGGCGGCCGACTCTGACGTGCCGAGGCGATAGTTGGCATTCAGCACGCGGCGGAGGAGGGCCTCGTCGTCGGTAGTACGGGTGATGAGCGCGGCCAGTTGCGGCATGGCGTCGGCAATCGGCTCGTCGTGGATGGCGCGGGCCGCTTCGACGACGACGAGCGGATCGGCGTCGTCCAGAAACATTGCCACTTGCTCAGAACCGAGCCGGCGGAGGGCAACGACGAGGCCGAGCCGAGCAGCAGGCGAGGCGTGCTGAACGTGCCGGGAGAGAACCTCGGCCGAGCCGTTTGCCGAGCCGACCAGGCCCATGATGGCGGCATGTCGGAGCGTGGCGTCTTGGTTGTCGTTCTCTTCCAGCAGGGCGAGCAGCGGCACGATTGCTTCGGCGCGGCCCAGCTTCCCCAAGCTTTGGGCGGCAAACATGCGAGTCCGGGCATCGTCATGCTTGAGCAGCGCCACCAGTTTGTCGAAAGCGGCAAACCCGCGGATTTCGCCCAGGGTACGCGCGGCTTGTGCTCGAACCTCCAGGTCGGGATCGTCGAGCAATCGCGTCGCCGTATCGAAGAGCACGCCTACGGCCGCGATAGAACTCTCCTCGTCATGCCCGTAGGGGCGACCTGGGCGGCTCAGTTGCGCAAGTCCCCACAGCGCGTGGATGCGGGCGAATCGGCTGTCGTTTCGCCTCGCCACACCCCACAAGGCCTCATACGCGTTCTTATCGACCAAGGCGAATTGCGCGGCTTGCCGTACGCGGCGGTCGGCGTGAGCCAATAGCTTCTTCAACTCCACTACGGAGCGTTGCGCGAAGCCCTCTACCAACAACTGCTGCGTCTCCTTCGCCTGGGCCAGTACCGCCGCGTCGGTCGGGGAGAACTTATAGATCCGTCCCTTCCCTTCGCCGTTCCAGCCGTTGACCCAGTCGCTCAGATAGATTGCGCCGTCGGGGCCGAAATCGACGTCGGTCGCCAACACCTGCCAGATCGTTTCTTCCGCCTCGACCAGTTCATAGCTGGCCCCTTTTGGCTTGAGCTTGAATGTCCGCACGCCGCTGTTCACCGGGCCGCCCCGAAAATCGCACAGGAAAAACCGCCCGCGATAATGCTCCGGCAGCCCAGTGCCGGGATAATACGCCAGCCCCGACGGGCCGTCGGCAAAGTTCGTGATCGGCGGCACGATGTACGCCGGCTGCCCGTCGTGGTGCGGGTGCCAGAGCTTCTCGCGGTTGAACGGGCCCCGGTCGGGCAGATACTGGTACGCCATCCGCCAGCCGCTGTCGCCCCCTTGCACGACATGCACCCAGCGGGCCTTGTCGCCGCTGTCGCTGTTGTTGTCGCCGGTAAACAGGTTGCCGAAATCGTCGAACGCCAGCTCTTGCGGGTTGCGCAGGCCCTGGGCAAACATTTCGAGGTTCGAGCCGTCGAGCTCGCACCGCATCACCGCCCCCGCTTCGGGATAGACGAAGTGCCGCTCGCCTTGTTTCACGTTCAACCCCCGGTCGCCGATGCTGAAGTAGAGCCGGCCGTCGGGCCCGCCGATCAAGCCGTGCATGTCGTGGCCGCGGAAGGCGAACCGCACGCCGTAGCCAGAAGAAAGCGCGGTTCGCTCGTCGGCCTGGCCGTTGCCGTTGGTATCGCGCAGCCGCCAAAGGTGAGGAATGCAAGTGGCGAACACGTCCCCCTGGTGGGCCAGCACGCCGGCCAGAGTCCCCTCGACGATGCCGTTGAAGCGGTCGGCAAATACGGTTGCCTTGTCGGCCCGGCCGTCGCCATCGGTGTCTTCGAGCAGGCGAATCCGGTCGTCGTGGTGGGTGTACTCCTGCGCTTTCTCGCCCAGATGTTTTTTGATGTATGCCAGCCGGCCGGCGACCGTTTGGGCCGCCAGGTCGTCGTCGAGCCAGTGCTCGTGTCCTCGGTTGTCTTCCACCCCGCGGCTTTGGCGAAAGGTTTCGCAGACGTAGATTTTGCCCAGGTGGTCGATAAAGAAAGCGACCGGGTTGGCCACGTCGGGCTCGGCCGCCCAGAGATCGACCTTCAGGCCTCCGGGCACCTTAAACCCCTGCATCGCTTGCCGGCCTTCGTCCGAAGCGGCTGCAATCTGAGGGGCTGCGAGGGGCGGGGGCGCTTCGTCGCCCGGCACGGCCAAGCCAATTTGCGGCGAGAGACTCAGCAGGGCGACGAGCAATATGGAGGACAGGGAGTAGTGTTTCATGACAAACGGAGGGAAAGACTCGTGGACCCCGCGCGGGCAGGGATATTGCAGGGACGAAAGGCTAGAATGCCCAGGTGGGAGTTCGTTTAGCGTAGTTGCCGGCAGCATCGCTGACAAGGAATTTGAAGAGTCGGCCGAGCGAGCCGCGAGCGCGGTTTGCTTCGCTGGCGCTTCAGGCTTGGGGAATGTCGAAGGCGGTTCATTATGACGGTCCGTTGTGCCCATTGCGGCGAAGAATTGCTGGGAGCGGTCAACCGCTGCTGGAAGTGCGGCCGGCAGTTTGCCAATCACCCAGGCGCCGACGGGCTGCCGCCAGTGCGGGCCGAGTTGGCCGCCTCCCTGTCGCTCGCCACCTCGCCCGCAACGGCCGAGCCGCTGGAAGCCCGCGTGCTGGACGACGACGATGCGATGGCCGCGATCCAAACCGCGGTTTGGATCGCGGCTCCCGCACCTCCTCCAGACCAAGCTGCGGCCAGCTATCCGCCGACTCCACTACCGCCGCATCCATTGGCGACGCCCGCTCCGCCACCTCCCGATTTTCGTCGGCCGGCTTATCAGCGGCCTAACTTTGCGGCGCTGGGCGGAGCCTACGGAGCGCTGCTGCTGGGGGTGTTCGCCCTGCTGCTCGCTCCGTTTCGCTACGAGGCGGCGATCATCGCCCTGTTTGGCCTGTTGATGGGCATTTGGGGGATCTACTCGCCGCGCCGCGGGTGGGCGCTGATCGGAATGCTGCTCTGTGCGATCGCGATGGGCTGGGGAACTTTCACCGGCGTACAGATGATTTATCGGCACCTGCAGCGCAACACTCCGATCGAGATGGTCGAGCCGATGGAGGAGGAAGAAACAGCGTACTAACGGCGGCAAGCGCTCCACGACTTTGGGATTCAATGCAAGTCGAGTCCCGCCTTCCGGAGCGACTTGGCGCTAAATCGAAATGGGGTGCTGGCCCCACGTATCGCGCGAAGACTCACGAATCGGCTGCTCAAAGTAGATCTCCAGCCGCTTGCGACCCGAGATATCCGTCGGCCGGGAACCGCTCACTATCAACACAGCATTTAGCACGAGACCCGATTGCCGGTCACTCCGGCGGGATCTCGCTCCGCAGCTTCTCTAGGAGCTGGCGCGTGCCGTGCTCGTCGCACCAGCGATAGATGTACGGCCAGTCGAGGGCGTCTCCTTGAACCGCCAGCACGTCCTGCGCGTCGGTCAAATCCTTGCGCCTCGCCCAACGCAGCTTTTGAACGACGAGGTCTTCCGGCGTCGTCATCCAGACTTGTCGGTGCTCCAGTTGAATCCGTGCTCGGCGGCGAAACCGCTCCTGGTCGAACGGCTCTTTCGCCAGCGGAAAGATCTTGAACGGCGTTCCCGGCACGCGAATGACGCGCATCGTCTTCGATGTGAACACCTCGAACGACTGTTGCGGATCGAGTTCAAACGCCGCTCCCAGGCGGGCGGCAATCTGCTGCACCGATTGGCCTTCCAACTCGACGACGGCATCCACGTCGTAGGTGCTGCGAACGATGCCGTAGTGCGTGGCGGCAATTCCACCCACGAGAATGTACTCGCATGACAGCGATTCCAGCGCGTCCAAAAAAGCGATCGTCACGTCGTGCAGATTCATCGTCGCTCGTGCATGCGCCGCAGGCGAGCAATCCGCTCGCATACGATGCCTCGCACCTCCTCGTTGCTGGCCTGCGGAAACTGATTGCGAACCCCGTCGGCGTTGATCCGCAGCGCGGCGCTCGTCAGCTCGAACATCGCCAACACCCGCTCTTCCCCCGTCATCTGGCGGGCCTGGCGGATCTTGTCCCGGTAGATCGCATCGAGCAAGTCTTTGTCGGGCGGCATGAAAGCATTCTAACACAGGCATTCCAACGCGGCATTCCAACACGCCGCCGCGGCGCTCGATTAGAATCGAGGGATCGTTTTGCCCGCCTGTTTTCCCCGCCTGCCGACAACCCAATCCCGACGACCCCATGCGACGTATCTCCTGGCGATTCGCCTGCCTCGTTTGCGCTTGCTGGTTCCTCTGGGCAGCCAACGCTTCCGCCCAGCGCGACCTGAAATCCATCCCCGATCCCGACCCGGAACTCGAACGCCAGACGTTCATCCTGCCGGAAGGGATGGAGGTCAACCTCTGGGCCGGCGATCCGCAGATACATAAGCCGATTCAGATGAATTTCGATGCTCAAGGCCGCCTGTGGGTCGCTTCGAGCGAGATCTATCCGCAGATCAAGCCGGGCCAGCCCGCCACCGACAAGATCCTGGTGCTGGAAGACACCAACTTCGACGGCCAGGCCGACAAGACCCACGTCTTTGCCGACGGGCTTTTGATTCCCACCGGCGTCATCCCCGACGACGCCGGTGGCTGCTACGTCGCCAACAGCACCGAGCTATTGCACTTCAAAGATACCAACGGCGACCTGAAGGCCGACGAGCGGCGGATCGTCCTCTCCGGCTTCGGCACCGAAGACACGCACCACCTGCTGCACACCCTGCGCTGGGGGCCCGACGGCTGCCTGTACATGAACCAGTCGATCTATATCCACAGCCACGTCGAAACGCCGCACGGAGTGAAGCGCCTGAACGGCGGCGGCATCTGGCGGTTTCGGCCCGAAACGCTGGAACTGGACGTTCTGGCCACCGGCTTCGTCAACTCGTGGGGGCACCACATCGACCGCTGGGGCCAATCGTTCGCCACCGACGGGGCCTACGGCGAAGGGATCAACTACGTCTTCCCCGGCTCGGTCTTCGTGACGGCACCGGGGGCCAAGCGGTTCGTCGCCGGCCTGAACCCGGGCAGCCCGAAGCATTGCGGCCTGGAGATCGTCGGCGGCCGCCACCTGCCGCCCGAGTGGGACGGCAACATGCTCACTTGCGATTTTCGGGCTCACCGGGTCTGCCGCTTCGTCGTCACCGAAGACGGCAGCGGCTACGCATCGCGGCAAATGGCCGAAGTCATCAAATCGTCGCATCCGGCGTTCCGGCCGATCGACGTGAAGATGGGGCCCGACGGGGCGATCTACATCGCCGACTGGTACAACCCGATCATCCAGCACGGCGAGGTCGATTTTCGCGATGAGCGCCGCGACCACACCCACGGCCGCATCTGGCGAGTGACGTTCAAGGACCGGCCGCTGCTGGATACACGGATTCCCGCGGATGAATCAACGCCAAAGCTCGTCGAGCGACTGGCCGCACCGGAGGAGTGGGTGCGGCAGCATGCGAAAAACATGCTCAAGACGCGGCGGAATGATGAACTTGTTTCGGCCCTGACCGCTTGGCTTGATGGCCTCGACAAAAACGATTCTAAGTATGAACACTGCCGCCTAGAAGCAATGTGGGCAAAGGAATCGTCGCAGGTTGGTCCGCATCTCGACCGAGAACTCTTCAAGTCACCTGATCATCGGGTTCGAGCTGCGGTTGTCCGGCGGATCGCGCACGAGTTGAATACGCGTCCTCCTGCGGACTCGCTGTTTCAACACCTGGCCTTTGCGGTTGTCGCAAAAGCTGTCGCCGACAAGCATCCCCGAGTACGTCTAGAAGGAGTGCGTGCTCTATCTAAGATTTCGTCGCTCGAATCAGTTCGCGTTGCGGCATTAGCTCTCCATCACCCCATGGACCGCTGGCTCGATTTCGCCGTCTGGCAGACGATGCGCGACCTGGCGCCCGTCTGGCTGCCCGCGGTGCAGGAGGGGTCGTTCGATTTCGGCGGCAACGTCGATCACCTGGTTTTTGCCCTGAAGGCGGTCGAATCGCCCGACGTGGTGCAGCCGCTCTTGGCGCTATTGCAGCAAGACAAGCTGCCGCCCGAACGGGTGCCCGGCGTCATGGAGACAATTGCCACGCTCGGCGGGCCGAAGGAGCTGGGCGCTATTTTTGATCTGGTCGCCGCGCCGGACTCCAAACTTCCTGACGCCCGCAAGGCGACGTTGCTTACCGCGCTGGTCGAAACCAGCCAGCTACGCAAAACAAAGCCGGCCGGCGACTTGAATCGCGTGGTCGCGCTGCTGGATTCGAAGAATGACGCCGTTCGCGCCGCCGCCATTCGCGCCGCCGGAACCTGGAAAGTCGCCGCGGCGAGAGAAGAACTGGCGCATTTATTCGACGATAAAACTGCACCGGCGCTGCGCGCCGCCGCCATCGACGCGACGGCAGCTTATGGCGACGCTAACGCCCGAGCCGTCCTGTCAGTGATCGCCTCCTCAGCAACACCATCGCTCGCTGATCGGCAGTCGGCTATCGTAGCCCTGGCCGGACTGGATGTGAACGCAGCGGCCCAGTACGCGGTGGGCCTGCTCGCCGAAGCACCCGCCGACTTTGACCCCGGCCCAGCGGTAGCTGCCCTCGCTTCCCGCAAGGACGGCCCGCAGGCGCTCGTCAAAGCGCTCGCAGGGAAAAAACTTTCGCCCGATACGGCCAAGCTGGTGCTCCGCACGGTCCGCGCCGCGCCGCAGCCATCGGACGAGCTTATCGCCGCCGTGCAATCGGCTGGCGGCCTGGCAGAAGCGGCCTGGAAGCTCACGCCCGAACTGGTTGCCGAGCTAACGAAGGAAGTGCAAACCACAGGCGACCCGGCCCGTGGCGAGGCAATTTATCGCGCCAGCGCCAACCAGTGCCTCAAGTGCCACGCCATCGGCGGCGCCGGCGGCATCGTCGGCCCCGACATGCTCAGCCTCGGCGCAACGGCCCAGATCGACTACCTGCTGGAATCGTTGATCGTCCCGGCCGCCAAGGTGAAGGAGAACTTTCACTCGAAAGTAATTCTGGACCTGAACGGCCAATTGCACACGGGCATTCCGGTTCGCGACAACGCTACGGAAATCGTTCTCCGCGATGCCGAGGACAAGCTCGTCACGGTTCCCAAGTCCAATATCGAGCAAATGAAAGATGGCCGCTCGCTGATGCCCGACGGCCTGGTCGATTCGCTGACGCGGCAAGAGTTGGTCGATCTGACGGCGTTTCTCGGCCAGCTCGGCAAGGTGGGGGGCAACTACACCGTCGGCCCGGAAAAAGTCGTCCGCCGCTGGCAGGTGCTCGATTACTCCAACGAAGTCAATCGCAAGCTCAACCGCACCAGCTTCGACACGGCAGCCGGCGACGACCCCGACTTTGCCTGGACGAGCGCCTACAGCCGAGTGGCTGGCGACCTGCCGCTGGAGGGCCTCGCCACCTACAAGCCGCACGCGAATCTCGAGCCGACGACGTTCGTGCGATTCGAAGTCGATGTCACGACGCCCGACAAGGCGAAGCTATTGATCGAGGGCGGTGCCAGCGGCCTGGCGCTGTGGCTGGACGGCAAGCCGACGCCGCTGACGGACGAAACGGTGGTCGATTTAACCACCGGCAAGCACCGGCTGACGCTGGCGGTCAATCGAACCGAGCGAACGGCCCCGCTGCGGGTGGAGGTGGTGGAAGCGGGGGCGGTGCTTCAGGTCGTCGGCGGAAAGTAGGTAGCCTACCGCGCACGCACCACCTGGATTGCGTCTTGAAGCGAGCCTTGCAGTAGCCCGTGATGTTGCAAGCGTGTCTCGACCGATAACAGGTCCGCGCCGTGGACGGCCTTGCCAGGCGTGCCAGGCGCGAAGACAAGTACGATCCCGCTTGCCGGATGCTTCCAGACCCGCCGGCCTTTCCGCCCGGATTCCGCAAAACCCAATCCGCCAAGATAGGCAAATAGTTGGCGGTAGGTAGTTGCTGACATCGGTGCGGTCCTACGAAGCCTCGGGCAGTTTGCCTTGGCGGAATTGCTGCAAATCGGATTCGCTAGCCAGACCCTCGCTTTCCAATCGCACGATCACAGAAAGCAAATCTACGCGGCGAACTGGCTTTCTCTGCGGAGGCTTCGCCAGGATTAGGACAGTGCCTGACTTTCTGTGGACAAGTGCCTGAGATTTTTTGCCGGCCGCGGCTTGCTCGAAGCCAAGTCCGGTCAGGAAACGCGTCAGTTGAGGATAGGTAATCTCAATGGGGCTCTTGCGCGACATCGGAGAATCCTGCTTAACTGCTCAATCGTTTGATGACGGCGAGCGACTGCGATCGGAATAGGTCGATTGTTTCAACCGTCAGTTCATTCGACGCAGGAATGTGGACATTCACGCGTTGGTTGTCAAAGTCGATCTTTTCCGAGTTCTGGGTCATGTAGTCCTGCACGTTCAGCCAATAGGCTCGAGTCTGCCGTGCATCGAAAACCACGAGGATAAATGGATAACCGAGTTCGCCGGACCAATAATCGAGGTCGCCGAGATCGATTGTGCAGGCGACAATGCGGCCGCCTTGAATTGTGTTGAGGTTATCCGTCGCCTTGAGTTGAAACCGCACCTCGCCATTCTCGATCCGGCCTTTAGCGTCGAAATGGAACATCACGGCATCGACGCCATAGTCCTGTTCCGGCCTGCGGAGAATGTGCCCGCACAGCAAAACCTTGTACTCCAAATGATTGACGCTGAGGTCGGCGATGACGTGCCCGCGAGTCCGCCGCTTGCGACGCCGCTTTCCCGAATCCCCAGCCATCGATTTGCCGCTCGCGGAATGCTAATCAAAGAAGGAAAATGATTGTAGACGGAATTATCCTGTCGCTGCTAGCATTGCCTGCACCGCGATTGTCTGCCTATGCCTAATGGACGGCCGCTAACCGGTGCCACGCTTCGGCCTTGGACTTTGGACTTCGGACTCTGGACTCCCGATGATCTCCACCCGCTCGCTGATCAACCTCTCGCACCGCGTCGGCACCGCGCTGCGCTCGGGCGTCGATACGCGCAAGGTGTGGGAACTGGAGACCCGCCATGCCAGCGGCCCGCTCAAGAGCCAGCTCGACGCCATCCGCCGGCGCGTCTCGGCCGGCGACCCCGTGGCCGACGCGATGCGTAGTGCCAATGGCTACTTCCCGCCGATGTTCGTACAGATGGTCGAAGTGGGCGAGGCGACCGGCAAGCTCGACGAAGTGCTCTTGCGCCTGGCCGAGCACTACGAGCACCAGCAGCAGATGCGGCGGACCTTCTGGCTGGGCATCGCTTGGCCCCTGTTTGAGTTGGTGTTTGCGGTGCTGGTGATCGGCGGCTTGATCTTCATCCTGGGGATGCTCAATACGGGGCAGACGATTCTTGGCATTCCGATGGGGACGAGCACCGCCCTCTTGTGGTTTCTCGGCTGCGGCCTGATCGCCGGCACGATCGCTCTCACGGCCCACGCGCTTGCCCGCGGCTGGCTTGGCCCGCAGCCGGTGCTCTTGGCAATGAAGATCCCCGTGCTGGGCAAATCGCTCGAATCGCTCGCCCTCTCGCGGCTCACCTGGTCGCTGGCCATATCGCTCGATAGCGGCATGGATGCCAGCCGGGCAGTGAAGATGTCGATCCGGGCGGCCCAGAATCCGTACTACGAATCGGCCCTGCCGCGAGTCGCCGGCGGCATCCGGGCCAACCAGGAGTTTCACGAGAGCTTTCGCGCCGCCGGGGTTTTTCCCGCCGATTTTCTCGATTCGCTCGAAGCGGCCGAACTGGCTGGGGCGACCACGGAGTCGCTCCTGCGGCTGGCCAAGGAGTACGAAAATCGAGCCCGCACGGCGATCCGCGTGCTAACCGGCATTGCCACCGTGGGCGTCATGCTGCTGGTTTTTGGCGTGATCATCGCCGCCATCTTTACGCTCTTTTTCGAGCTCTACATGAAGCCGATCAACGAAGCGCTCGAGATGACCCAGCCGGGGAAGTTCTGATCGGGACCAGCCGCGTAGCGGCGCAACTTGTGAGCCCACACCGTCAGGTGTGGGCAATTGGCGCAACGGAAATATCCAGCCGCGCAGCGGCGAAACATGTCGGCGACGCGCGGTTTGCTTGGTCGGCCACCTTGTGCCGCCACTACGCGGCTCAGAACGACAATGGTTGCGCGCCGCCCTCCCCCCGGCTTGCGCCGGGGGCTGAAAGGTTGCGCCGCTCTCGCGGCTGGGAATTGTGCTGCAGGGCGGGGCGAATTAGCATAGGCGAGCGTTGCCTTCTGCACGTTTTACAACCTCGGAGGCCATGTCATGTCGCATGCCTATGCCCGGTTGCACTACCACATTGTGTTCAGCACCAAACAGCGCCAGACGTTTATCAAATCCGACTTGAAGGACCGCCTGTATGGTTATCTGATTGGAATTGTGAACAACCTGGATGGCGTGATCGAGGCGATTGGGGGCATTGACGACCACATTCATCTGCTCGCGTTCTGTCCGCCGAAGCTCGCGGTGGCCGACTTCATCGGCAAGATCAAAGCAAACTCGTCGGGCTGGGTTCACAAGACATGGCCCGAGCGAGCGGCCTTCAGTTGGCAGCGCGGCTACGGCGCTTTTTCGGTGAGCGAATCCAACGTCGAATCAGTCAAGACGTACATCGCTGACCAAGAAGTGCATCACCGCAAGATGACGTTTCAGGAAGAATTCCGCATGTTGCTAATCAAACACGGCATCCCGTTCCACGAGAAGGACTTGTGGGACTGAATGCCGATCTCAGCCGTGTAGCGGCGCAACCGATGAGACCACACCGTCATCCGTCGCCCTCGCGGGTTTCCGCACGCACGGGCGGCAATTTTGTCATGCGCTGGATTTATTTAGCGATCCCCCCTACGGTTAAAGAGTAGGCTTTTCTTGACGGCCGCATCGTCGGCCGCGGCTTGTTCCTATCGGGGGGTGGTGCCTTGCTTCGTCGCACTTTTTTAATGTCCGCCGGTGCGCTTGCTGCCACTATTTCGGCAGGGCCTGCCGCGGCTGGCCAGGTGGGCCGGGTTCGATTCGAGGACCAAGTGCGCGCGGGCAGCACCCTGCTGCACCTGCAAGGGGCCGGGCTGGTCTATTATCGGTCGCTCATCAAGGGGCTGGCCGCTGGGCTCTATCTGGACGAACGAACCAAGCCGCAAGACATTCTGGCCGACGTGCCCAAGCGGATTGAGATCGAGTACTTCTGGTCGCTCAAGGCGACGACCATCTCCGGGGCTTTGGCCAAGCCGCTGGCCGCGAACGTTCCCGCCGCCCGGTTGGCCGCGTTGCAAGAGAAAGTCGATCGCTTGCACGCGGCGATGGTCAACGTCCAGGCGGGCGACCGGTACGCGCTGACGTATGTGCCCGGCATCGGCACCTGGCTCTCGCACAACGGCAAGACGTTGCAGACCATTCCCGGGGCCGAGTTCGCCGCCGCCTATTTCTCGATCTGGTTCGGCGACCAGCCGATGGACCCCAAGCTGAAGCGGCAATTGCTGGGCGAATAGTTCGCGGCGATGGGGTGGCTACTTTACCTTCATGCTCTCGACCAGCGAGCGGAACGCTTTTTCGTTGGCGTCCACGGTCGCCTGCGGGCCGTACAGCTTGAGAAAGTAGTTGCCCGACTCAGTCTTGCAGATCGCGCCGAGCATGCGGTAGTTTTCGCGGAGCACCGTTTTGCCGCCGGCGAACGGGCCGCCGGGCGAGTCCTTGTACGTCCCTTGCAGCGAAACGATGTGAACCTCGGCCCCATCGACGGTCAGCTTGTCGGTCTGCGGCTTGACCGCTTCCCCGTCGGCGACGAACTGCCCCACCCAGCGCTCGACGTTGCTTTCGACCGAACCGCCGGCCCCCATCGCGGTCAGCCGGCCGGCCGCTTTGTCGTCTTTTACGGCCGGCACTTCAAACTCCGCCTCGACAATCCGGCTGCGGGGCTCTTTTTTGACCCAGCCCTCGGGAGCGGTGAAGGCAATCTTTCCTTCGCCGATGGTGAAGCCGCGGTCGGCCGGTTTCTCTTCGGCGACAACAGGTAAAGCGCACAGCAGAGCGGCGAACGAGGCGAGAGCAAGGCATCGCATGACTGGGTTTCCTGTTCGAGATTGAAAAAGCAAAAAAGTTATTCTACGCCGTTGGCTGCGTCAGCACGACAACCAGCACGCCCACCAGGACGAGGCACACGACGACGAGCGCCACCAGGGCGGCGATCGCCATGCCGCTGCCCGATTTTTTCTTGGCCGCATAGCGCGTGGCGCTGCGGGCCGGGCGGGGAGCAATGATCGGCTCGCCACCTGGCGGCGCGGTGGCCGGTGAGGGGGCGGCGGCGGGCGAAGAAAGTTCGGGAAACAACTGGCTCGCCCCCTGCCAGTCGGTCCACCCTTCGCGCCAGACGAGCGAATCGCTGCTGACCCGCCCCTCGGCAACCCACTTGCGCATCACTTCGCCCCGGGCCGGCCCGTACTGCCCGCCGGTCGGTGGGCGGACGTACCAGATCGCCGCGGGCGCCTCGGCAATCGGATCGCCCGTTGCGGGCATCGCGATCGGCGTTGCCGCGGCAGCCGCCGCGACCGGCACGGCTGCGGGAATGGAAGGAATTGGCCTTTGAACCGTGGGAGTCGCCGCGGCAATTACCGCCACCCGCGCCGGTGTGGCCGGCGCGCTCTCGCCAATGAACATTGGCGCGGCTTCGACGACCTGGGCCTTCTCGGACCGAATCTTGCCTGGCTGCGGGGGAGCGATG
>JBBDYF010000138.1:25489-26100 GCA_040901775.1 Pirellulaceae bacterium
AACCGTCGCCTTCGCCGGGTCAATCAGAGCGGCATGGATATCGCTGCCACCCGGTTCGGGCGGAATGCGGAACGTGGCCCCACAGTCGGGACAGACGCCCCGCTTGCCAGCCAGAAACGACTTGACGTTCAACTTATGCCCGTTCGGGCAACGAAATTTAATACCCATCGTGCCAAAGTCGCCTGCTGTCCACCCCATACCGGCCCACACGGCGCAAAGCCAGCCCCGCTTCATTATACTCAACCGCTGAATTCTGGCGACATGCTACACAAATGGCGTAAGTCGCTTTACCAAATAGACTTGCGGCACCGTTCGTCGTCCGCCCCTCCTCTCAAGGCAACGCAACTTCTTATGGCAACCCCTCCTCCTGACGACGAAGGCCCCCTAGAAATCGCCCTGGTGGGCGAATTGACCGAAAACGAGCCCGACATCTGCGAGAAGCTGCTCAGCGTGCCGCCGGGGGGCGAGTGCGTGCTGTATTTCAATTCGCCCGGCGGCAGCGCCTATGCGGCCCTTTCGCTCGCCACTTTGATCACGGTTCGCGGCCTCGTGGCCACCGGCATCGTCACGGGCGAATGCTCGTCGGCGACGGTTTTGGCCATGGCCGCCAG
>JBBDYF010000139.1:0-18174 GCA_040901775.1 Pirellulaceae bacterium
GGGGCGGCTGGGGGCTTTTTCCGAGTAGGCGGTGTGCTCGCAGCCGATTGGGCAACCAGGCGGGCAATCTTTCGCCCGGTCGTGCTGAGGGGCAAGGCGGCGAGTTCGTCGGTCGAGACCCACCGGATGCAAGCCGGGCTGGCCGCGAGGCCGCGGGTCTGTCGGATGTATTTGGCTTCGTAGCAATCGAGCGTAATCCGAAAGCGGGTTACGCCGTGTCGCAGCTTCGCAAAGCGTTCGCCGACGAGCGCCGCCACGCCGGTCAACTCGCTCACGCGGGCAGCCATGTCTGCGCCTCTCGCGGCGAACCGGGGAAAATCCCAAAGGCCCGCCCAGCGTTCGCCCGGCTGGCATTGGCGAACGAGCACGCGCCCCCCGCGGCGCACCACGACCGCCGCCTCAGTGACCTCCTCGTACTTCGTTTTCCGAGCCGCCACGGGAATCTGATCTTGCAACTCCCTCTCGTAAGCCAGGCAGTGCCGCCTTACGGGGCAGCGATCGCACGCCGGAGCTTTCGGCGTGCAGATTTCGCTTCCCAGTTCCATGAGGGCTTGGTTAAAAATACCGACGTCGCGGGCGGGCAGAATCGCTTCGGCCAACGACCAGAGTCGCTTCTGCCCGGCCGATTGAGTCGGGTCGCCCCGAAAGGCCGCCAGCCGGCTGAGGACGCGAATCGTGTTGGCTTCCAAAATCGGCAGGCGGGCGTCGAGGCCAATCGAGAGGACGGCCCCCGCCGTGTAGCGGCCAATGCCGGGCAGCGAGCGAACCGCTGCGAACGTTTGGGGAAACCGCCCTCGATGCTCGGCGACAATCTGTCGGGCTGCCGCGTGCAATTGACGGGCTCGCCGGTAGTAACCCAGCCCTTCCCACAGCCGCAGGACTTCCTGTTCGTCGGCCGCGGCCAAGGCGGCCACGTCCGGGAACCGGCCGAGAAATCGCTCGAAATAGGGAATCACCGTGACGACCTGCGTCTGCTGCAGCATCACCTCGCTGATCCAGATCGCGTACAGATCCTTCGTTCTTCGCCACGGCAGATCGCGGGCGGCTTTCAGGAACCAGACGTGCAGTTGGCGGGCGAGCGCACGACGCGCGGGCGCGGAGTTTGAAAAGGGCAAAGCGAGTGAATCGTCCATGACGACTCCGAGCCAGCAGGAGAGCAATCGGGAGCGGTAAGTATTGCGTCAAACAACGATTGCGGCCAGTGGTCGCGCGGGATGTTCCGTGCAACCGAAACCCCAAGCGAAACCCCAAGCGAAACCCCAGTCCTGCCGCGTCGCACGCTCGGCCAGACAATGTTAGAATCGGCGACTGACGGGCAGCCTACGGATGAGCGGCAAGCGGCGATTCGAGATGGCGAAGAGGGGCAGCATGAAGAACACCTTGGCAGTAATATTGGCGGGAGGCAAAGGGACGCGGCTGGAGCCGCTGACGCGCGACCGGGCCAAGCCGGCCGTGCCGTTTGGGGGCTTGTACCGAATCATCGACTTCACCCTGTCGAATTGCCTGAACAGCGATATTCGCCGCGTGCTCATGCTCACCCAGTACAAGGCGATGAGCCTCGACCGGCACATCAATCAGGGCTGGCGGCACTATTTCAACCGCGAACTGGGCGAGTTCATCGACGTGGTGCCGCCGCAGCAGCGGATCGACGAGCAGTGGTATCAAGGGACCGCCGACGCGGTGTACCAGAACATCTACGTGCTCGAGAAGGAACGTCCCGAGTACGTGATCATCCTGGCGGGCGACCACATCTACAAGATGAACTACCAGTCGATGGTGCAGTATCACAAAGACGTCGGCGCCGATCTGACCGTCGGGGCGCTGCGCACCAGTCCCAAAGAGGCCCGCGATTTCGGCGTGATGGAGATCGACACCACGCAAAAGATCGTCGGCTTTGAAGAAAAAGTTCCCCATCCCAAGACGATCCCCGGCGACGATCAGCACTGCCTGTCGTCGATGGGCATCTACGTCTTCACCGCCCGCTTTCTGTTCGAGCAATTGTGCCGCGACGCCACCAAGCCCGGCAGCCGGCACGATTTTGGCCGCGACATTCTTCCCGCCGTGATCGACACCCACAAGGTGTATGCGTTTCCGTTCCGCGACGAAAACCGCAAGAGCGACGCCTACTGGCGCGACGTCGGCACGCTCGACGCCTATTTCGAAGCCAACATGGACTTGATCGGCATCGACCCGCTCTTGAATCTGTACGACGAGGGCTGGCTGATCCGCACCTTTCAGTCGAATCTGCCGCCGCCGAAGTTCGTCTTCGGCAGCCGGGGCGAGCAAGACCGGGCGGGCCGGGCGATGGACAGCGTGGTCTGCCAGGGAACGATCGTCTCCGGCGGCTTGGTCGAGCGGTGCATTCTGGGGCCGCGGGTCCGCGTGAACAGCTACGCCCACGTCTCCGACTCGATCCTGTTCGAGGGGGTCGATGTTGGCCGGCATGCCCGCATCCGCCGGGCGATCATCGACAAGTGGGTTAAGATCCCGCCGGGCATGGAGATCGGCTACGACCTGGAGAAGGACCGCCGTCGGGGGCTCACGGTGAGCGACGGCGGCATCGTCGTCATCGCCAAGGGGGACGGCCTGGAGCACATGGCCGAACCGATGCGGGAGAGCTAGCTCCTGCCAACGACCCCTACCGCTCGACATCCACGGCGAACGAGGTGTTGTTCGCCACTGGCAATAGCGGCGCGAAGCGGCGATCTGGCGCACAGGCCGCACAACCGCCAAACTGATAGACGAAACCCAGCACCGCATCGACCGTGCCCGTGTCGGTCGGCATGATCAGGTTGCACTCGCCGTAGATCGCCAGCCGGTCGTTCAGCGGCATATAGACCGTCGCGCCGACGACGGGCACCAGGCCGGTGTGGCTATCGTCGGGCAACAGAAAGACCATCTCGCTGTGGCGATCGGCCGCGCCAACCCAGAACGACGTTTGCGCGGTGCTCTGCCACGTCTGTCGCCAGAACAGGCTTGCCTGGTTGATCGTCCGCAATTCGAGCGGGGTGCCGAGCACCTCGGCCTGGTCCTCCTGGGCACGAACGGCAAACCAGACGCCCAATTCGTGGCAATCGTTCACCTGATATCCGACGCGGCCCCGGCATTGCCCCAGACTGAAAACGTCGTAGTAATTCTCCGAGAGGAAATCGTAGGCGAGCGCCCAGTTCCAGCCCGCGTCGGTGCGCTGGAACAGCCCGACCGTGGTGAACAACTGCGTGCGGCTGTTGGTCCCTTCGATCTGGTCGAGCACATGGACCGCGCCCGCTTCGGCGTTGTAGCCCACGCCCAGTTGCACCCCCAAGCCGATCTCGGGCAGCAAGGCATGGCCCCAGTTCGCCGCCACCCGGCCGCCGAGCGTTGCATTGATCCCTAAATCTTGCGGCTGCTTGGCGCCGTCGAGACCCGCGAAGACCGAGAAGTTTTCGAGCCAAGGATTGGTCGTCGGCAAAACTTCTTCGTAGGCCACCAGGGGCGCAGCCGGCTCCAAGTTGTGCTCGGCCAGCAGGCTCGCCTCAAAATCAGCCGCTTGCGCCGCTGCTAGCGGGCAGCCAGTTAGCAGCGAAAACAATGCAATCGTTTGCAGGTGAATCGTGGCGCCACTGGTTCGTCGAATTTCCATCCCTGGATCTCCGCTGGCAAAGTGCATCGCATCTCTTGGTATCGTCGCTCAGGGGGCAGGACTTCAGCGACGATGCAGTGCTAGCGGCCTTGCGGTTAAATCTGCTGCACCAGTTGCTCGATGGCGTCGAGTTGAGATTCCACCCGCGAGACGGTGGCGTTTTGCTCTTGCGAAGTCTTGAGGGCCACAATGCAGTCGGCGCACAGGCCGACGCCGGCGTCGCGATCGAGAATCTCGTAGATCTTCTCGCGGGGCATCGCGTCGCGATAGGGCCTTTTCGCCGAGAGCGCTTCGAAAATGTCGGCCACCGCCAGCAGTTGGCCCAGGGCCGGAAACCGATCCGGGTTCAGGCGGCGATGATAGCCGCGGCCATCGAGCCGTTCGTGGTGCGAGGCGGCCACGTCGGCCAGACTGCTGAAGCTGCCCACCTGCCGCAAGATGCGCTCGGTGTAATCGGGATGCTTGCGAATCTGGACGAACTCTTCGTCGGTCGGCTTGCCCGGCTTGTCGAGAATCAGATTCGACACGCCTAGCTTGCCGATGTCGTGCAACAGGCCCGCGCGGCGAATATCGCGGAGCATTACTTCGTCGTAGCCCATGCTGCGGGCGATGCCGACGGCGATCTCGGCCACCCCTTGCGAATGCCGAAAGGTCCAGGGGCTTTTGGCATCGACGACTTGCGCGAAGGCCAGGCAAATCCGATCGAAATCCTCTTCGCTCGCCCAGCGAACTTCGTCGCGCGGCTCCCAACGGCTCAGCTCTTCGCGCGCCCGGTCGCTCGCCAGCACGTTCCAAAAACCGGCATCGCCTTGAAATGTCATACAGTCGTCCACCAACTTTGGATCGAACCATGTGCCCCGCCGCTCGCGTAGCACGGCGTAGGCCTTGCTTAACCCTTCGCTGGCCAGAAACACCTCAAAGGTTTGAGCGATGCCGGCGATCCGCGAGAAGAGCGGAATCTCCTCGTGCCATAAGCGACTCGGGTGGCCGCTGCCGTCCCAGTGCTCGTCCAGGCTGCGAATCCCCTCGGCCGTGGCCTCGGGCAGTTGCAACATGCGGGTAATGTCGGCGCCCCGTTCGCACCGCGTTTCGACCAGTTTGCGCGCCCCTTCCGGTCCTTGCCGCATCATGGCGGCAAACTTGAGCGCACGCTGCAACGGTCTGCTTCCCGGAGCAACGCTTCGCCAGGCGAACTTGAACGACTCCGTCATCCGCGACCAGTTGATCGTCTTCAGATCGTGCTTCACCTGCCGATCGTCGGCTCCGAACAGCCAGCACATCTTGGCCGCATTGCTAGAGCAACCTAGATCCTTCAATAGCAAGGTGTAAAACAGGGCACTCCGGTCGGCCGCGGGCAATTGCAACTCTTACGCAAGCCGCATGCCAATGTGGCAACTGCGGACGGCGTGGCCGGGGGGCTGCCCCTCGGTGATGTCGAGCGCGACCGACAAGGCCGACAGGATCTCGGACTGCCGAAGTTCGGACGAGCGAAACAGTCGCTGGTCCTCCGGCGCGCTTGCCAAGGTCACATTGGGCAACGTCAAAACAGTCATCGGCCGTCTCCGCATGTTCCCGCCATTTAACGACGCAATGGCAAGCCTAGGTTATGTTTGGCGTGGTAGAAGATCGATCAACCCTGATTCAACGTGGACCTAGCTATTGACTCCCTTTCAATTGACCTATAATTGATTAGGTACCCGCCTCTGCCCCCGCGAATATGCCATGCCGACCCTGCAACGCGAACTCAAAAAGAAGAAGCCGTTTGAGTGTCCCGAGCAGGAGGCGATGCTGAACCTGGTTCGCTCGGCCGATCAGTTGCAAATCCGCTTTGCCCGGCTCTTTCGGCAGTACGGTTTGACCCCTCAGCAATACAATATTCTCCGTATCTTACGGGGAGAAGGCTCCCCTCTGCCCGTGTTGGAAATCGCAGCCCGCATGATTACCGTGGTGCCGGGGATCACCGGGCTGATCGATCGACTGGAGGCGGCAGAACTAGTGCAGCGGAACCGCTGCGAGAACGACCGCCGCGTGGTGTACGTCTCGATTACCGAGAAGGCGGTCGATTTGCTCCGTCAGATCGACCAGCCGTTGATCGAACTGCACCAGCAGTTGCTCGGCCATTTGAGCCGGCCCGAGCTGGAAACGCTCAGCCGACTGCTAGAGAAGTCTCGCGAACCGATCGGCGACGAACTGTCAGCTTAAATGTATCTTCCGCCGAAAACGCGAGTCCGACTTCTCGCGAAATACACTACGTATCAACTGTTGACCACGAATTCAATATCGCAGGAACCGAGCACTCGATGATTACCGTTCGCAAATCGGCCGATCGAGGCCACCTCGATCATGGCTGGCTCGATACGTTTCACACCTTTTCGTTCGGCGAGTACTACGATCCCGCGCAGATGGGATTTCGTTCGCTGCGGGTGATGAACGAGGATCGGGTCGCTCCCGGACAAGGCTTCGGCATGCACGGGCACCGCGATATGGAGATCGTCACCTACGTCCTCTCGGGCGCGCTCGAACACCAAGACAACTTGGGCCACGGCGAAGCGCTGCGCCCCGGCGAGCTGCAGCGGATGTCGGCCGGCACCGGCATTCGCCACAGCGAATTCAATCCGTCAGCCACGGAGCCCGCCCATCTATATCAAATCTGGCTCTTGCCTCGCGAGCCGGGATTGCCGCCGGCTTACGAGCAGAAGGCATTTGCGTCCGACGAGCGGCAAGATCGCTTGCGGCTGGTCGCTTCGCCCGACGGTGCCAACGGGTCGCTCACGATTCAGCAAGACGCTCGCCTGTACCTGGCGACGCTTGCCCCTGGCAGCGTTGCCCGTCACGCGTTGGCGGCTGGTCGGCACGCCTGGTTGCAAGTGCTGCGGGGTGCGGTCGAACTTAGCGGCACGCCACTGGCCACCGGCGATGGCGCGGCGATCGGCCAGGAATCGACGCTTTCGATCGCCGCCACCCAGCCCGCCGAGGTGCTGCTGTTCGATCTCGCCTGAGCGCTTTTGATTTTCCGCGCGGTGCAGGCGTATGATTATCAGAACCTCTCGGCTCAACTTCTCAGGAGAATCTTGATGCATCCGACTCGAATCGACCTGCCGCTGGCGACGCGCGAAAAGGTCTGCGCCTTGTTGAACCAAAATCTGGCCGACACGATCGACCTGAGCGGGCAAGCCAAACAGGCGCATTGGAATGTGAAAGGGGTCAACTTCATCGCGCTGCACGAGCTGTTCGACAAGGTTCACGAAGTTGCCGAAGGGGCCGTCGATGAACTGGCCGAGCGGATTACGGCGCTGGGCGGCACGGCGGAGGGAACCGTGCAGGTTGTGGCGAAACGGAGCCGACTGGCACCCTATCCGACCAACATTGTGCGGTGGCGCGATCACGTGCAAAAGATGTCGGACGCGCTGGCCAGCGTCGGCAAGAACGTGCGGGCCGCCATCGACGAGTCGGACAAGCTGGGCGACAAAGACACGGCCGATCTGTTTACCGAGATTTCGCGCGACGTGGACAAGCAGTTGTGGTTTGTCGAAGCGCACATCCAGGTGGACGAGTAGCCTGCGAGTTGCCCGAGGGCCAGCCTCGCCAGAATCTTGCCTGCGACGTGCCGGACGATCGGTTCGTCGTTTCACCTGAGGTCTTCGCGGGCCGCCAACGCCCTCTTTGCCAGACCACTTCGCGGTCTGGCAAACTGGGGTCCACCTCACTCTTGGCAATCGGGTAGTCCGCTTGGCAGTGAAGGCTCGAGCGTCTTCATTGTGGCGCCATCTCGTTTGGGCCTCGCGAACGGCAAGCATTTAAGTGGACGTATTGACAGGTTGTCCGCGAGCGTGTACAATTTCGTCTATGCATGGCGCGGAGCGTGCGCGCCGGCTCTTGACAATTTAGTAGATCGATAATAACAGCACCGCCCGTTGAAGGGTGGGCTGTGATTGACGGAGTCAACCACGGCGAGTTGCGATAACAGCCGTGGTTCTGCTCGCGCGAATCACAGCCACCCGGACGCGCTGGGCGATAAGAAGTGGCAAATTCAGCTCGTTACGCTAATCGGTCTGATTAACGAAACGGGTTTTGGAGTTTTGCTAATCATGGCGCAAGTGATGTATTTCAAAGGAGTTGCAAGTTTATTAGCGAAACCAGCGCTGCCGAAAAAAAGGCATAAGCGATTAGCGAAACTCAGCGCCGCGGAGTGCGATCTCCTGCCTGATTTCGAGATGCCAAGCCTTTTTCACTGCCAGCGAGACGAAGTCGCCGCGGCAGTCGTGGTGCTAGATTCCCGCCCCAATAGAACCAGGCGATCATCTTTCAGGAACAACGCTGTCTCCGCCAGCACCTTGACTCCAGATGGCATATTCGGCCCCAGCTCGTCGAGGTGCGAAGCGGTCGTAATGACGAAAGGCTCGCCCCCAGGGCGGGAAAGATGCTCGACCACGCTCCAGCCAGGTGGGCGACCCGTCGCTTCGTCCCAGCGGTGCGACAGTTCCTCGATCGGCCGTCCGGCGTAGAAGACCCAGCTTGGCTCCAAGATGCGGTACGACGCGATCCGCGGGTTCTCGGCACGTTCGAGAATCGCCCGCAGGATGACGTGGCTCGTTTGATGCTGGTCGGCCCGCTGGGCACCCAGGGCGAACAGCATCGTCGAAAATGCAATCGCCGACCCGGCGAAGACGGCTGCCGCGGCCCGGTAGTTGCGAACCGCCGCCAGGCCAATGCAGGCGGCGCCGCCGGCGAGCAGAGTCAGGCCCAACAGACCGAGCCATTCTTCGCCCGGCAGGTATCGCCGGGCGACCAACGGAACGATGACGGCAAAGCCCACGCCAACCGCCGCCAAGGTTCCAAACGACAGCGGCAGCCACCAGCGGGCAATCGCGGCGGCATCGCGGCTCCAGCGATCGACGTAGCTTCCCACGAGCAGCGCCAACGCCGGATAGCACGGGGTGATATAGCTGGGCAGTTTCGTGCGGGCGATCGAGAACAGGCCCACGTACACCGCCACCCAGCAAATGGCAAAGAGGAAGCCCAGATTTCCTCCGTTTCGCCGCCGGGCTTGGACCGACGTATCGAGCGCCAGCGGCAACGCGAAGACCGACCACGGAAAGAACCCCAGCAGAATGGTCGCCGGATAAAACCAAAGCGCGCCGCCGTGCCCTTCCATCGACTGCGTGGCCCGGCGGACATTGTGTTCGAGGAAAAAGCCCTCCAAAAACTCGCCGTTCGTCGCCAGTCCGACCGCCCAATACCACGGCAAGGCGACCGCGGCCGCGGCAAAAATGGCGGTCAGCGGTCGCATCGACCAGCACGTCCGCAAAAAATGCACGGGCTCGAACGGGCGCATCAGCCGGATCAGGACATTGCCCAAGGTCAGCCGCTCGGGCAAACCGCCGGCCGGCAGGCGCACGATCAACAGAAACATGCCGATCGCCGCCGTCGGCAGCACCAGTCCGACGGGCCCCTTGGCGAGCACGGCCAACCCCATCACGGCGTACATCGCCACGACCGTCGACCAGTGCCGCGGAAAGTAGCAGTCGGGCGCGACCAGTTGCGGCGCGGTGTCGGACGGGGCATTGTCGAATCGCGGCCGAAAGGTTCCGGCCACGTAGATGGCGGTCGCCAGCGTCGTGCAGAAGATGAGCACCGAGTCGGGCGTCGCCGCGCGGCCCGCCACGCCAAACATCAAGCTGGTCGCTAGCGCCACCCCCGCCCACACGCCGGCCGACGGGCTGAAAAGCCTGCGACCGATGAACCAAGTGCAGACGACCGACCCCACGGCAAACAAGGCGCTGGGCAGCCGAGCCGAGAATTCGCTCACGCCCAACACGCTGTAGGCCGACATGATGCACCAGTACAAGAGCACCGGCTTGTGAGAGCGCAGCTCGGCATTGAAGGTGGGCACCACCCAATCGCCGCGCTCGAGCATCTCTCGCGCGCAGCCGGCGTTGCGAGGCTCGTCGCGGTCCCAGAGGCGCGGACCGCCGAGGTTCGTGAACACGACGATCGCCGCCACGGCGGCAACCAGCAGGGCCTGCTTGATGCGGGGAGCGAGCAAGACGATCCTCCTTGATAGAACGAACGGGGCAATCCTGGCCCGGCAAATGGCGATCTTAAATCATCACGGGGGAACGACCAATGTCAGCTCGATACGGCCGCAAGACCGCCCAGTTTGCGCAGCCTTGCCAGTCGCTCAAATTCGGTCGAGCGCGTCGATCCAGCGGCCTAGGTCCAGCAATTCATCGGCCGTTAAATCGCGCGATTGCTCGCCGAGCGACAGCGGTGTGACCGGAAAATGAGCCGCTTCGAGCCGAGCCACGACCCGCTTTATTGCGCCGGTGGCACCCGACTTTTCAGCGGTTGCCACCAGCAGTGCCACGCGGTTGATCGGATCGTTGTCGGGCATCTTGGTCCGTGCGGGAGGTGCTGCATCGACGGCGACAATGCCCCGCACGCGATCCGGGTTGGCAAACCCAACGAGAAAGGCCATCGAACCGCCGGCTTGATAGCCGTAGGTGACGATGCGGGCGGGATCGACGTTGTAGCGCGCCAGCACGTCGTCCAGGCTCTTGCGGATGAAAGTAGCTTCGGTCGGCTCCCACTTGTCCGCCTTGGCCGATACGGGTGCCAGGGCAATCAAACCATGCTTGTTGCAAGTCTCCTTCCAGCGCGACTCGAAAGCCGCTCGATCGATCGGGCCTGGAGCGTGCAACACAACGACCAGACCGTGGGGAATTTGTGGATGATAGCCTTGCGGCACATAGGCCAAGCACTCGCTGGTCTCCTCCGGCAGTTTGATCTCGATCAGGCCGACAGCGGGTTTCTCGGCCAGGGCTGTCGGGGGGCTGGCAATCGCGGGTGGCAACTCGCCCGTAATCTGGGTTGGCAGGTGGGTCGGTTGCACTTCCAGAGAAATCTTTTGTTCGCCGCGAACCACCTCTAGCGTCACCTTGGCTTGGGGCTCGACATTCGCAATGGCGGTGCGGAGCGTCGTAGCATCGGCGAGGGGAGCGCCCGCCAGGGCGACGATCCGATCGCCAGGGTGAACGCCGGCCTGGGCGGCGGAGCTTTCCGGATAGACGTAGCGCACGGCGACGCCCGCTTCACTCGCGTCCCGTAGCGGCAGAATTCCCAGGAAGGGATGCCGGTACGGCAGGAGCTTGTCGGTCAATTCGACGGTCGCTTCCACGCGGGTTTCGCCGCGCGTCAGCACGAGTTGCACCTTGTCGCCGGCGTAGTGCGTTCCCAGCACATGCTTGAGCTGCGCCTGCCGCGCGATTTTTTTGTCGTCGATTTCGACGATCGTATCTCCCGCTTTCAGGCCCGCCTTGTAGGCTGGCGAGCCCGGCTGGCTGGCGGCGATTTCAGCCGGCAGCGAGTAAATGTCGCCCGGTTTGAGCGAGATTCCCAGCAAGCCCGGATGGAGGTCTTTGCCCGCCTTGAGCACGTCCAAGCGGGCGTTGATCTCGGCCAGCGGCACGGCGAACCCGATTCCCGAGTTGTACCATTCCGCGCCGGCCACTTCGCTGGCTTGTCCTTGCGGCGAAAGCGGAACCAGCACGCCGAGCACGCGGCCACGAATATCGACCAGCGGCCCGCCGTAGTTTGCGGGCGAAATTTTGGCGTCGGTTTGAATTGCCTTGCCCCAGACGCGATTGAGGGCCGAAAGAATGCCGACCGACAGGTTCGGCACGGGCTGGTCGTACGTCCGCCCCACGGCTATCGCCCACTGACCCACCGACATTTCGTCGCGCGGCGCCGCTACCGGCACGGGCAGGGCCTGGGGCGCATCGACCTTCAGCAGCACGAGCATCCGGCTGTGATCGCGGGCCACGATTTGGGCCGCGGCCCGGTGTCCGCCCGGCAAGGAGACCAGGATCGACGTCGGCTGCTGAATGAAATTGAAGGCGCTCGAGACGATGTAGCCGTCCGGCGATACGATCAGCCCCGTGGTCGGGCCGGTGCCGATCAGCACCTCGCCCACCCGTTCCAAGCCGCCGATGGTCTCGATCTTGACGACCGACGGCGCGACCGTCGCCACGGCCGCCCGCATGGCCTGCTCTTCCAGCCCTGCCAGATCATCCTGTGCCGGCAGCAGCGCGGCAAGCGCCAGCCAACAAGCCACGAACGAGGTCAGTAGGTGCCTGGGCGTCATCGAATTCTCACAACTCCTGGCGAAACCGCCGACGGCTACTCGACCTCTAACGTGACTTCGACCAGTTCCGGCCCGCGCTGGATGGTCAGCTCGAGCGGATCGAGCCGGTCGATGTAGGTCAATTCGTCCGCCAACTGCTTGCACGACGAGGCGATACGTTGATTGACGAACAAGATCAGATCGTCTGGCCGGATGCCCGCCCGTGCGGCGGCGGAGTCCGGCTTGATACCTTCCACGAACGGCGGCGTCTTGGGCAAGAAGTCGGGCACGAGCTGAATGCCAAGTAGCGCCAACGAATGGGGCTCCTTGGGCTTTTTTGCGTCCTCGTCGCGCGGCATCGGACGAAACTTGCCGGCGATGATCTCTTCGGCCGGGCCCGCGATCTCGGGAATGGGAATGGCGTAATCGAGCCAGATGTTCGTGACCGAGCTGCGCAGCTCTTTGCCTAAGAGGCCCGCCAATCGTCCTTGGCGATCGGTTAGCGCCCCGCCCGCCGCGCCGGGGTTGTTCGTCATCGCGTCTAGCACGTATGCCGGGCCGCGATAGTTGGTTTCGTAGGCGCCGCGACGAGCCGATAGATCGGTCTTGGCCGCAACCGAACCCTTGAGCACGCTGGCCGCTTCATTCCCCACCGCCACGCCGAACAGATTGCTGAATGCCAGCACGCGGTGGCCCGTTTCGAGCGGCACGGCCTCTTCCAGATTGAAGTGTGCCAGGCTTCCGGCCTCGATCTTCAGCACGGCAATCTCGGTTCGCGGGTCCATGCCGACGACCTGCGCCTGAAACTTGCGGCCATCGTTCAGATAGACCGTGATGACATCGCTATCGAGCACGTAGCTCCAAACCGTCAGGATGTGCCCCTCGCCACTGATCAAAAAGCCGCTTTGATAGGCTTCGAGCCCGCGCAGGCCCCCGGCGCCAAAAATCTTGACGATTTTTGGCTGCGCCTGGTCGATGACGCCGGCAAACGAGCTTTGCGCCCGAGCCGTTGGCGAACCGAGCAGTATCAAGACAAGTGTCGTGGCAATGGCCGTATATCCACGACGAACAGCACGAGCAAGCCGGTGCGGAACGTTCATGGCTTCTCCTCCGGCGCGAGTGCCAGTTCCACCTGCGACCAACGGATCACTGCCACCGTCGTCTCTCCTTGCCGCACCTCCAACTCGTGCGGCACCTGCCGGCCCGCGACTTCACGATAGTCGGAAAAGCGGATTTCGCAGGCATCGGTATCCGCGGCGATGCTCATCTCCAGGGCCGCCAGGCGACCCGAATGAGGATCGAAGGCGAAATTCGTTTCCGCCACATTGCGGATGCCCACCAGCACGTCGGCCAGTTCGCCGACCTGTGGATAGGGCGCCGTGCCGTAGTAGTACACCTCGCCGAACTTCTGCGGGCCATCGACTAGCATCCGTCGCCACAAATGCAACGCCGCCAGCAAGCCGCCGCTTCCCGGCGGATCGAGCTGCTGGTCGAGATCCTTGTCCTCTTCGACTTTGGCCGCTCCTTGCGGAAACGTGCCGCTCGACACGTCGCCGGCCAGCGTCACTTCGACCTTGCCTCCCCCCAGCAGCTTGCCTCCCCCTTGCAGCTCGCCGGTGAACTTCCAAGACCCGGTTGCCTGGCTGAAATCGCCATTCGCCTGGAAAGCCGACCAGACGCGATCCCGATTGAGCCGATTGAAATAGTAGTTTGCAAAAGCTCCGCGCGGTTCGATCAGCTTTTGAATTTCGGGAGGAACGGGCGGCGCGTGCGGCTTGGCATGGTCGGGCACCTCCGGTTTCTGCTTATCTGGTTTCTGCTTATCTGGTGGCTGCTTATCTGGTGGCTGCTTATCTGGTGGCTGCTTATCTGGTGGCTGCTGGTCGCCATCGGGCCTGGGCAGCGGCCGGCCCGGCTTGGGTTTGGGCCCTGGCTCGGGCGCTATTTCGCGCGTCATCAGATGCAGTAGTTCTTCCGCGGCATGCACGCCGGTCAAGCGGACATGAATTTCTTGCTCCTGGCCATCCCGCCGCAGGACGAGCGGCACGCGCCACCCCTTCGGATAAATTCCCAAGGCATTCTTGAACCCGTTGACGGTGCCGATCGGGCGGCCGCCGAACGAGACGATTTCATCGTCGTACCGCAGGCCGCGGCGGTACGCGTCGGAAGATTCGAGAATGTTCGAGACCATCACGCGGCCGTCGTCGCTGGCCGAAACCGTGGCCCCCAGCGTGGCATGATCGACGATCCGCCCGGCCCGCAAACAGCCGAGGAACTTTTTGATCTGGTTGATCGAAATGGCATAGCCCACGCCGACATTCACGCGGCCCCGCTTTTCAAAGCTGCCGCGGCCGTTGATGCCGATCAAATCTCCGCGGGCGTCGTAGAGCGGCCCGCCAGAATTGCCCGGATTGATCGAGGCGTCGGTCTGAATGCAGTCGGCATATTCGAGCAGCGTTCCGGCCGGCGGCTGGTAGCGATGCACCCCGGAGACAATTCCGTAGGTCACCGTCGGCTGAAAGTCGGTCGCCAGGAGAAACGGATTTCCCACGGCGAAGCACCAATCGCCGACCTGCACCGCGTCGCTGTCGGCCATCGTCGCCGCGGGAAAATCGTCGCGGCCCAGCAATTTGATCAGGGCTACGTCGCCGACGGGATCGATCCCCACGATCACGGCGTCGTACAGCTTGCCATCGGACATGCTGCATTTCATGTAATTGCCGGCGGGCTGCACGACGTGAAAGTTCGTCAGGGCATAGCCGTCGGGCGTGATGACGACGCCCGAACCGCCGCCGCTGCCTCCATTGGCGAATACGGCCACGGCCGACTGTGTCGCCCTGGCTATCGCGACAATCCGCTGCTCCTGAGCATCGAGCACGAGCTGCGAAACTTCCGCTGCCTGCGACGCCAGAGGAGCGAGCAGCAACAGCAGCGCCGCCAATATTTTCGTTACCCGAGGCACTTGCATCACCCTCATTTGGTCAGCCTCGCGTCGCACAGATTGAGTTGGTCGCCGATGTCTTGTCCGTCCGCCGGATCGACGACAATCGAAATCCGTCGGACCCCGGTCAGATCCAGGTCGATGAGAACCGGGCCGCGCGACTCGGGATCGCCAAACGCGTGCCGGAACAGTTCCTTGCCGTCTCCCAGGATTTGAAAAACAAATTGGCCAGGCGTCACAATCGAATCATCGACCCCGGCCACCGCGTGCAACTTGTGGAAGCCTGCGGGCACCCGATAGACGAGCGTCGCGGGGCTGTGCAGCGACAAGCCACTGGCGTAGCGTTTGCCGCCGATGCGGAACCCGTCCGCCCCCAGCGGCGGGAGTGAGCTCACCTGAAAAATCCTGCCGAACTTCGCGGTCATCCCCCCGGGCTGCAGGCTTACGATCGGCTCGCCGTCCCCCGTGTCGGGTGCCAGTTCCGAAAGCAAAGCGACATTGCCGACCGAGTAGTCGAGCTTGGCGATCGCCGCCAGCGGCATTTCGACCGTGGCCCCGGCGGCCACCGTGAACGACAGCGTTTCGCCTTTCAGTTCGATCGATTTCACCGACCACCGCGACCCGCCCACGTCGGTCAGGCGGCAGAGCGCCGGCGTCAGCTCCCGGCGAACGGGATGGAAATAGACGAGCCCCTCGATCTTTTCGCGTTTCACG
Organism: Pirellulaceae bacterium; assembly: GCA_040901775.1. GTDB lineage: Bacteria > Planctomycetota > Planctomycetia > Pirellulales > Pirellulaceae > CAYLLN01. The sequence continues at coordinate 15,400 of JBBDYF010000139.1, forward strand.
TCGAGCTGGTCGCCGGCAAAGTCAAACTTCACGCTCTCCGGACCAATCTCCAGCAGCGCCCCGTCCAACACGTCGAGCACGGTTTGGGTAACCGTCGTGGGTTCGTCCCCGCCGTTTTCGACGACCCGCATCGATGTTTTTCGAATCACGATCAGGTCGCTCGTTCGCTTGCCGTCGACGATTTCGCGCCACTGCTCGGCCACTTCACTGTCTTGCTGGCGAAAGCGCACCGCCAGGATCGACCGCGTCGGTATCTCCACCGCGGCGCCTTGCACTAGCCCAACCGTAGCCTTGCTCGCCTGGGTTCGATAGCTTTCGGCCAGCAGTTTCGACCCATCCAGCAGATCGAGCCAGATCGTCGGCTTGTCGGGCGATGGTTCGCGCTCGAAGTCGATCGCCAACAAATCGGATGCCGCCAAGGTCTGCGAACCGCCTGGGGTTTCGATCACGATGCGTTCGCCGCTAATCGCCATTAGCTTCCCCTCCACGGCATCGCCGGCCAGCGGACGCACGGAGACATCCGCGGCGAGGGTCGCCGCGGCGAAAACAAAGGCGGTGGCAATGGGTGTCATCGGCGACAAAATCCTAACCGTTCCCAACGCGGCAGTGCCCACGCGTGCGAGGAACGAATGCGAACTCACTTTACGCCATCTTGGGCGAGTCGTTTGAAATACTCTTCGATCGTCTCGCGAAAGTGGGCAGGTAACTCACGGCCAATCTGCTGCATCACTTCTTGCCGCTCCTTGGGAGGCAAATTTCCCCAGCCGTCTTTCTTCCCCAGGTTTTTGGGGTCCACTTCGCCCGCCCCGCGGGCTTGCGCCGCCTGGCTGTCCTGCAAGGGATTGGACGGTTGGCTCCCTCCCTGGTTACCCGCCTGCTGCTGTTGTTGTTGCCGCTGCTTTTCCAGTTCGTCGATCATCTTTTCGAGCTTGGCAATCACCTGCTCTTCTTCATCGCGAACCGTCTTGCCGGCCCGGGCCAGTTCCAGCCGGCGGCGGATGTCGTCCATCAGCCGAGCGATTTCGTCCAGCGAATCCGTCTCGAGCGGCTTGATGTCCGCCTCCATCAGTTTGGCGAGCGTCGCATAGCGAGTCGGAATTTGAGACTCGTGCTCGAGCAACAGGCCGACCGATTTTAGACAAGGCACTTTCGCGAGCAAACGATGGTGGCCCATCGCCTGATAAAACAGCAGCGAAACGGGATCGGCCACGTTTTCCGGCCGCAGGTCCTTCAAGTATTCAAGCGACTCGTCCACCAGATGATGCTGGGCGAGCCAGCGGCCATAGAGCAATCGCAGGTTGTCGCGGACGAATGCGGGCGCGGCGGGATCTTCGAGCAAAGCAAACCTAGGAGGGGGCAACACCGCCGCATCCTGCTGGCATTGGTTGACCACCTCGATCGCGCGCGGCTCGACAACCGCCAGCGAAGCAGCCAGCCGGTCGAGCAATTCGTGCGGATCGATGGCCGCCGCTTCGTCGGGCCAGAGGGCCTCGAGCTTCAGTCTTTCCGTCTCGCCAAGATCCTTACCCGCCAGGAAGTCGTCCAGCTTTGCCTTGACATCGGCCGTACTGGGCAGCGACCAGGTGGCGCGACGCTCCAGTTCGTCCACGTCGGCGCTGGCAGACGTGGTGCAGCAAGCGACCAACGCCAGGCCCAGCAATGCGAGTCGGTGATTCATGATTTGTCCATCCTTCTGTCCACATTCAGACAGATCAATCCATTGTACGCCGCGAGCCCGGGAAGGCTATCGAGTCCCGGCTCTCATGGATACTTGTCTCATTGATTCTTGCCCAGGACAATGTCGCGCGTGATACGGAACACTTCCTGCTGCCGCTCGCTCAGTTGGCGCAGGGCGTTTACCAGGTCGTCCCCTTCCGCCTGGCCAACGGGGTCTTGATCGTCGTCGAGCAGCCGCGAGTACCTGACCGTCCGCTTGTTGACTCGCTGCTGCAAGGCTTTGATCATTCGCAGCTCCGCGATCTGATCGACGAGCGGCTGCTCTTGTTCTTGCGATTGCTGTTGTTGCTGCTGTTGCTGTTGCCTCTGCTCCTGATCCTGTTGGGCCTTTTGCAAAGCTTCGATCAGCTCCTCCAGAGCGCCGATAATGTCTTCCTCGGTGCCGATGGTAATGTCGTCCACCCGGGCATCGGCCAGGCGATCGGCGACCGCCACCATGTCTTCGTGCATCATTTCGACGGTGGCCGAGAACGCGACCGATGAACCTTCCTCTTGCAACAGGGTAAGCGCCTTTTGCGCTTCGATGGCGATTTTGCGCTGATCGTTCGACAGCCTGCCCGCCTGCACCAGGAAGGGTTCGCCGCGGTTCTCATCCGGTAACTGATCCAGCCGGCGGGTCGATTCATAGACGGCCAGTTCCATTTCGAGCATCTTGCGAAAGCGGGCCTCGAGCATGGCCAGCGTGCGAGCGATTTCTTCCTCGCGTAACTGCCGCAAGATTTCTTCGAGTTCGGCCTTGGCCTTTTCCAATTCCTCGCGAGCCGCCCGTTGATCCTCGAGCGATTCCTTACGGCGGGCCTGTTCCAGCTTTTGCTGCGCGTCGCGCATCTTCTGCTGCGCCTGCTCCAATCGCTTGCGGGCGGGATTCGCGTTCTCTTCCTCCTGCTGCGCCTGCTCGTTCTGATCGTCAGCTTCGCCGGGCTCGCCCTCCATTGGCTGCCCTTCCGAGGGCTTTCCTTCCGAGGGCTTTCCTTCGCTCGGTTTTCCTTCGCTGGGCTTTCCTTCGCTGGGTTTTCCTTCGCTGGGTTTTCCTTCGCT
>JBBDYF010000139.1:18274-26041 GCA_040901775.1 Pirellulaceae bacterium
TTCCTTCGCTGGGCTTTCCTTCGCTGGGTTTTCCTTCGCTGGGTTTTCCTTCGCTCGGTTTTCCTTCGTTGGGTTTCCCTTCACCCGGTTTCTCTTCGCTGGCGCCTTCTTCTGGTTTCTGGTCCTCCGGCTTCTGCTCGGTAGCCCCTTCTTCGTTCTCTTGGATCTTGCGGGCTAGTTCGCCCGTCTGGTCGGCAACGCGCTCCTGGTCCTTGGCCAGACGAGCTTCGTCTTCGCCACCCTCGGTCTTGCCTTGGATCGAACGCTCGAGCCGGATCAGCCGCTCCACTTCTTTGATGTATTCCCGAATCCGCTGCTGCTCGCTCTTGAGGCGATCCGAGCGATCCTCGCTCATGAGCAGTTCGAGCAAGGCCTTCAGGTCTGTTTGCACGGCTGCCTGACCGTCCACCGCCCGCTTCAACTGTTTTTGATTGAGCAGCGTTACCAACGTTTCCAGTTGCGTTTTCGTGAGCCGCTCTTTCGATTGCTCGACGGCTCGCGTCAGCAGGGCGGCTCGCTTGGGATTGCTCCCCCCTTCGAGCTCGGCCATCTTCAGCATGAGCTGTTCCAGCCTGGCGTACTTGTCGGCCAGTTGGCTTTGGTCGAGGGCCAACTCGTCCTCGGACGTGGGCCCTGCTGGCTGCGGCGCCGCGGGAGACTCAATGGTGGGAGCGGCCTCTTGAGCGCGGCTCCCGCCCGTAACGATGGCCAGGCAAACCATGCCGGCCATCCACCATCGAGCAAGCATCTTTTGCATGGCCAACTTCCTTACTACTTCAGGGCTTCCAGCGTTTGCCGTTTGCGTTCCTGCTGGGTGCGGTCGATCAGCTTCTCTTGATCTTTGAGCAAATCGCGTACGATCTCAAGCAATTCGTTGTACGTTTCCAGGTCCTGCATCTTGGCCAGCACTTCTTCGAGCTGCGCGAGCACCACGTTCGCCTGGTCGATCGACTCGTCGGCCGAAACCGCCGCCTCGTCGATCGCGACGCCGGCGCCCCCCGCGCGGAGCAGCGCTTCGAGGGCCGCCAAGCGCTGGTCGAGCCGCGGAAACTCCTCGGCGCAGGTTTTGTTCAGCGGGTCCGCAATCTGCTCTTTGAGCCGGTTTTTGCGGTCTTCGGTATCGACGCGGTTGTTGATCAGCTCTTCGCGAATATCGAGGAATCCGGCTGCCACGCCTTGCACTTCTTGCATCGACTTTTGGCTCTGCTGGATGGCGCGTTGCGCCCGCAAGGTGCGCAGTTCGGCGGCCCGCAGGGCAATTTGCTCGGGCGTTTTCGGTTGGCCATCGTCGTCGCCGCGGAGGTCTTCCGGCTCGACGCTCGAAGCCGCGCCTGGAACGACGCTGGCCTTGATGCGCAGCAGCGAATCGCGCAGCTGCGTCATTTCGTCCAAAATCAACTCGAACCGCCGGCGCAAGCCAACTTCTCGCACCTCCAACTGGGCGAGCAACTGTTCGGGCGTGACCACATCGAGCTCGTAACGATCGCCGCTGCCGACGTGCGGCTCGTTCCCCAGGGCATATTTGTCGCTCGCCATCAGGGCCAGAAACAGCTTGTCGCCCGGTTCGATGACCAGGCCATCCTCTTGGCCGCGCTGCTGGCGAAAGTCGATCTGCTGATCGACGGCCCCCCCTTTGCCAAGGGAACCCTCGATTTGCCGCGGATCGCCGCTGTCGTTCACCTGAATGTCGAACCAGGCGGAATCGATCGCGTAATCGTCGCTCACTTTGCCCTGCATCGGCACCAGCACATCGGGCGTGACCGCCGAGCCGATTCCCTTGAGCCTTGCTTCGATCTGCGGCGACTGGTCTTCCACTCCCGTCAGAAAAACACGGTAGGGTCGCTCGGTGGTGACGTTGTCCGTGTCGAGCAACGAAATTTCGAGCGACAAGCTCCCCGCCAGCGATTCAACCGAGTACGTGAATCGGTCTTGGGCGCCAGCTCCTGGCGAAATGTCGATGACCGTTCGCTCGCCGGAGTCTGTGGCGACGATCTCCGCCCGGGCGAGCGGCTTGTTGGTCCGAAATTTCAGAGTCACCCGCGTTCCCAGCGGCACGAACGTGCCGGAGGGCAGATACGGCTGGTCGGCGATCGGCAGATAATTTGAGGTGGCTTCGTCCACCATGTACGGCGGATACGTCAGGTCGAGCAGCGTTTCGAGCACGGCGGGACTGTCCACCACTTCCAACCGGTAATCGCTGACCCGGTGATCGTAGCCCACGACATCAAAGTGGATCGTCGCGAGCACGCCCTTAAACGGCTTGTTGTCGAACCAGAAGTGGCGGTGCTCGCTGGTGTCGCGAAAGTTGCTCATGACCACGCTGCCGCGCTCGCCGCGCGAACCGTCGGCCTCTTTCAAAGTGCGGTAATAAATGGTGCATTGCTGCGGCACCACCTTGGCCTGCGGCGCTAGATCGGCCCGAACCTTGAGCTGCACATTCGCCCCTTTGGCAACCTTGACCACTCCGTTTTTGAAAGCGACGGTCAAGCTGGGGGGCGGATCCTGTCCCGGCGCTGCCGTGCGGAGCACTTCGATCCCCTCGATCTCGATCCGCGCGCTGCGCGGCCAAGGTTCATCGCTCAAGAGGTACAGCCGATTCGTGGCCGTCTTAAAGGCCGCCGCATTGGCAGTAGCAAAGGCCAATACCGACAGTGCCAGCGCCATGGCCGCCAGCAGCCGCATGTTCAAGCGGCCGTAGTTCATCACCCGCGCATATCGGACCTGACCTGCCGAAGCAAACGCCTCATCGGAGGTTTTGTCGAGCAATTCGCGACTGAACGCGGAGGCGTGCCCCGGCACCTGGGACATTTCCACAGCGGTGACCAGGCTATCGTCGAAGTCCAGAAATTTTCGCTCCAAAAGTAGAGCCATGCTTCGGTCGGCCAAACGGACGAAGGTCCGCCGAAAAATAAACCGGTAGACCAGCCAGGCCAGCACTGACCCGGTGGCCAGCAGCAACACCCCGCGCGCGGCGGGTGGCATTTCGCTCGCTCCCATGAGCACCGGCAAGTAGTCGAGGCCCAGGCCAATCCAAAACATCAGGCCCAGCCAAATCGCACCCAGCGCCAGACCTTCCAGCCACACATACAGGCGAATGCGCCACCGCAGCCCCGCCAAAAGCGAGCGTGGATAAGCCATTGCGACAGATGGTGAAAAACTGGTGGCCATGTGGCACGGTTTCCATTCGATAAGACGAACGGAACTTGACAGCGGATTGTATGACAAAGGTTTATATAAATTCTACGCCAACTTGCTCACACGGCGGAGCAACCATTCCAGGCACAAAACACCGCAAATCAGCCCCATCAACCAGCCCATCAGCAGCCGGTCGAACGCCCGATCCGGCGTGCCCGGCAAAACGGTGACCTGATCTTGCGGCTTAAGGAGGTTCGCCAGTCCCGGCCGGCCCGCCCGCCCCGTGGCGGCCTCCAGCCCCACGAAGTACTCGCCCCCCGTTTTGACGGCAATGGATTGCAGCAGCAAGTCGTTGCGTTCGGGACTTTCCGTCTCGGCGGCGGGGATTTTTGCTCGAACTTCGCGGACCAGCAATTGATCGCCAGCAGACGGATTTTGCAGTTGAATCTGGTAGTCCCCCTCTTGCAGGGCAGTGAACTGCTCGACGTAGGTTCCCTCGCGGGCCTCGTCCTTGACCTTCTTCATCGTGAGCGTCAAGCGGGTCGTATCCGGCTGAACGACCACCGCCTGCACTTGGTCGAGCGTCAGCGGCTGATGTTGGGCGTCCTGCAGGATGGCACGTACGGAGATTTGGTCGCCGAGCGAGCAGCGGTCTTTATCCACCAGCAGTACGCCGCGATTTGAATCCCGCAGCAGGCGACCTTCCGCGACCCAGCGGATGAGCTGCGTATAAAACTGTTCGAAGTAGGCGTCGTCCACGCTCCGCACCCGCCACATTTCACCACTGGCGAGAAAAAAGACCCGCCCCGACCCGTAAAAATGACCGGCCATATAGATCGGCAATTCGTTGTCGATCGAGGTATCGGGATCGGAAAATCGGGCGTAAACCTTGGCCCCCGGCTTAGGATCTTTGACGGCATAGTAGCCCGAGACCCCCGCGAACTGTTGCCACGCCTGTTCGCTACGGAGGGCATCGTCGTCGAGCCAAAGGAACTCGGCTTGCAAGCCATCGCGCGTAAACTGAATTGGCCAGGCGCTCTCGGATCCGAATCGTCCCAGGCTGAGCGTCGCGGAGCCTTGCGAGTAGAACGCCACGGGATAGAGCGATTTGATCGTGTCGAGGCGTGGTTCCCCGCGCCGCCGCCCCGACCACTGGGGAGTAAAGACCGGCCCGGCAACGACAATGAGTCCGCCTGCTTTCTCTGCCACCCAGCGCTCCAGCCGCTCGATCTGCTCATCGTCGAGCCGCTCCCAATCGGGATCGAAAGCGACGATTGCGTCGTATTCGAACAGTTCGTCCACGGTCTCGGGAAACGCGAACAACAGCTCGTTAGCCTCCTGCGAGATCCCCGGCTGTCCCGATTGGAGCCAGACGTCGGACACCACTTCCTCGTCCCGGAACAACTGGTTCCGCAGAAACAGAAAATCGCGCATCGGCCCGCCGGCAATCAGCAGCACTTTCGTTTTGCGATCGAGCACCTCGACCTTGGCGGTCTTTTCGTTGTCGCGCGGGTCAATTTCTCGGTCGAGCGGCTTGACGCGCAGGCGAAACTGACGAATCCCCTGCTCGGTCGGCTCCAACTCAAACTTCACCGGCACTACTTGCCCCGATCGTCCCACATCGACCGTCATTTCGTCCTCGCGGGTCTCGTTCTTTCCTTCGGCATCGCCATTCATCAACTCCACGGTGACATTCGTGCGATTGGTCCCCTGCGCCTGTACATAGCCGGTGAGTGTGAACTTGTCGCCAGGATGAACGCGCTCGGGAGCTTCGAGATCGACAACCCGCAGATTTGCGGGCCGCTTGTCGGACCCCAATCCCACCGTGAAGACCGGAATCAAAGCATCTTGGGCCGCCTGGGCCGCCACTTCATAGTCGGAGCCGCCGTTGTGGCCGCCGTCCGACATCAGTACGACGCCGGCGATCGGCCCACCTCGTTCGCGGTCGATGATGAACTTCAAGTTGTCGCCGATCAGGGTTCGCCCGCCGCGCGGCGCGAGCTCGGTTTCCCACTGTACGGCTGGAATGGTCGCCTCCTCCGATCCCTGCTCGGGCGCGTTGCCCGCCCGGGGCGGAGTAGCGCTGGCCAAGCCGACGATTGCCAGCGGGTTTAGCTGAGGGCTGCGCAGACTGGCCACGGCGAGCACCACGCCGGCCGCAATTAGCAGCGTCATGCTGGCGAGCAAGGCCCACGAGGTTTGCTCCGCCAAGGCGGAGGTTGCCTGGCCGGCGCTGTTTCTCGGCCGGCCGCGCCGCCAATTACCCACCAAATATGCTAAACCGGCAATCAGCGAGCCAACCAGAACGATGCCCGCAATTCCCGCGGTCCAGCGCACTTCGCCCAGCATTTGGGCCCAGCGCTCTGCGTCGGTCTGCTGGTTCTGGCTTGCCTCGTCGGGCGTGACTTTCCGCGGGTACGATGCAATCTCGACCGGGTTCTCCCCTTCGTCGAATCGGGAAACGACAACGTCGTGTTTCTCGCGTAACTTCTCGATCAGCGTGCCGCGCGCCAGTTCCTGCTGGACGAACTCAATCCGGCTGGCCGCCGGAACGTTGCTCGAATCGGAATCGCGCAGGCCCATGCTCTGACTGGTATCGACCAGGATCACGGCTCGCGAATTCTTGACGAGCTTGCGCTCGGCCCGCTTTTCCAGGTTCAGAAAGAAAAACAGGATTCCCAAAAACGCGAGCACTCGCAGCGTAAACAACAGCACCGCCAGGCCGCGCGGCAGTTCGACGCTGTCTTTGCGGTACATCCAAGCCACGTAGGCCGCGATGGCCACGCACACCGCCAGCAACGCCAAAGGATGCCACCACTCGCTGAACGACTGGAGCCGCGAGAATTGGTAGTAGATTTCGGCGGATGCCTCCGCCAACATCGGCTGTGGCGCAAGCATTAGCGGTGACCTCCTGGAGCGACGTGATAGCTTGCCGTGTACGCCAACATCTGCTCGCCGACCAGCAATGCGACTAGGGCGATCATTAGCAGGAAGCTCAAGTTGTAGCCGGTCGAGGAGATTTCTTCCTGTTCGTATTGGTCAGCAAGGTGATAATTCACTTTGACGGGATCGAGTTTCGCCAGCAGATCCTGCTGCGACAGGCCGGTCAAATCCCCTTCCGCGGGATCGACGTTGAAGGCCCAGCGGCGGAGATCAATGTCTCCTTTGGTCGAGATGGGCCAGGCCTCGTAGATTCCCCGCCGATCGGTGGCTCTGGGCCGGATTACTTCAACCGTTTCCTGGCCGAGCGACGCCACGAGTAGCGCCGCTCCGGCTTCGGGCGACTCGGCCTGGCTGTCGATCCTGACCCGCGACCCGGCCTTTTCACCCGGCACGACGAACGAGACATCGCTCCGGTACAGGGTCGAATCGAGCTCGATGGTGAGCGGCGTACCTACCAGTCGCGGATCGTCCAGGCGATTGGCGGTCGCCAGGTACGACTGCGTCTTGAGCACGACGACGACGAAGCTCGGATTCTTGGCCCAGTCATTCCACAGCGGAGCGCAGGTCGAGGTGAAAAGAAGCACGGTCCCTTCGCCAAACTTCTTCTCGGCCACCAAGGGATCGCCCCCCCGCGCACGCGCCAGAATCTCGACCGGGCTTTCGCTCGTCGGCTTCCACCCCTCGGCCGGCTGGCGATAGCGGTCGATCTTGACGCCGCGGACCAGCGGGTTGGTCTCGCCCAGGAAAAAGCTGAAGATCGGATGCCGGCTAAGCTCCAAGTCGGGCTCGGCCGTGTCGATCACGGGGGGCAACTCGGTTTCGATCCCCAGCGGCAGCGGCAAGAGTCCCTGACCCTCTTTGTAGAGCGAGGCGTTGTAGAAGCCGACGTTCATTTCGGGACCGGAGAAGATCGCCAGCCCACCCCCCTTTTGCACGTACGCTTCGAGGTTGTCGATCGCCCGCGGATCGAGTCTCGGCACGTCCAGCAGGTAGATCGTCGAATACGCATTCAGGGCGTCCGCAGCCGCATCGCGGAGGAACGAGGCAGTCTGCACCTCGGGCCGAATGCCGGTGTTCGACCGCTCCAGCGGGCGGAAAGCAGCCTCCAGGTAATAGGCATGCAACTGATCGACGGTGCCATCGACGACCAGCGTGCGCTCGCCCGTGGGAAAATCGATCACGCACCAGCGGCGGTTATCTGCCTCGACCGGGTCTTCCGGCAGGCTCGCCTCAACGACATGCTTTCCCGGCTGCGGAAAATAAAGCTGAACGCGGCGCGTGGCGGTTTCGCCGGGGCCGATCGACTCGATCAGCAGCGTGGCCAACTCTTCGGTCGTGCCGAGCAGCTTTTCGGGGTCGGCGCTGGCCAGGTCTTCGGGAGGATAAAACGTCGATTGCACCTTGAGCTGCACCTTGTCGGTCGCGCGCTCTCCGAAGTTGCGGACGCTCAGATTCACGAACAGCGGCACTCCGGCGGCCCGCGTTTCGTCGGCCGGCTCGATGGCGACGATTCCCAGGTTGGGATCGCTGGCCCGAGCACAGTTGACCAAATGCACCTCGGCCTGCGCCCGTTTCAGCTCTTGCAGCGATTGGCGCAGCTCCGCCGGGCTGTCCCAATCTCGTTTGCGAAAGTCGGACAGTAGATAGACGATGCTCGTTTCGTCGTTCGCCTCGGCGAGCAGCGGCTTG
>JBBDYF010000140.1:0-3820 GCA_040901775.1 Pirellulaceae bacterium
ATGTTCAGTTCCTTTCAACTGAAAAGAGCCATCAAACTTGCCTGACGCACCGAAGTTCGCAAAGTTCGCAAAGCCAATACACGACGGCCTCCCTTGCGCCTTCGCCTGCTTGGCTGCTTTGCGTTAAATAGGCAAAGGGTGAACCCTGAACCAGCTCTCGCGGCGAGCGATTTTCGGTTTGCATTGGCACTTGCCAGGCAATTTGGCCAGACACCTTACCTCCATTTCGTTGACGGACGCTCTTGCGCCATCTAGGATTACGTCAATCTGGGGAATCTTTGGTCATCCCGTCTGCGCGGCCAGCTACGCGGCCGACGGCCCGGTTTCCCGTTGTTTTGGGGCCATTCCGCGAACCCTCGCAAAGGTCGGAAGTAATGACGAAAAGTCCTTTCCTGGCAACTGTTTGCCTCTCGATCGCGACGACGCTGGCCGGCTGGCTACCCGCTCCCTGCCAGGCCCAGGCACCCAAAAAGGAGAAGATCCCCAAGCCCGAGCCGGTGACGTTCGATACCCGCGACGGCTGGACGATCCACGCCACCTACTACGGCGGCACGCTCAAGAAAGAGGCCGTGCCAATCCTCATGCTGCACGGTTGGAAGGGGCAGCGCAACGAATACAAGAGCCTCGCCCTGCACCTGCAAGCCTTGGGTCATGCCGTCTTGTGCCCCGATCTGCGCGGACACGGCCAGAGCACCTCGAACAAATTTCGCGCCGAGCCGGTGATCGACCCCGACGCGTTCCGCCCAAATGATCTGAAGGCGATGGGCTTCGACATCGAGGCCTGCAAGCGTTTTTTGCTGGAAAAGAACAACGCGGGCGAGCTCAACATCGATTCGCTCTGCCTGGTGGCCGCGGATTTCAGTTGCATCCTCGCTCTGCAATGGTCGGCGGCCGATTGGAACGCGCAACGGATTGGTTCGTTCAAACAAGGGCAGGACGTGAAGGCCCTGGTGATGCTATCGCCCATTCAGTCGCACAAGGGACTCGTCATGCGAGACGCCCTCAACCATCCCGCGATACGATCGGAATTGTCGATGATGCTGGTTACTGGACTGCAAGATACCAAGAGCGACGCCAAGCAAATCTTTTCGCGGTTCGAGAACTTTCGGCCCGATCAAAAGAAACAAGACCTGCCGATCGAAGATCGGACGCTGTTTTTGGTCGAGTTGGAAACCAACTTGCACGGCACGAAGCTCTTGAACGACGCCTTGAACCTTAAGACGGGGATCGAAAACTTCGTGAACTTGCGGCTCGCCAAGCGGCAGGCAGCGTTTTCCTGGTCCGAACGAAAGAACCCGCTGAGCGATTGACGCCTCGTGCGCACTTCACCTGCGACGGGTGACCCGCCACGTTCTCTCTGCTGGAAGGCCCCACCATGACTTGCCGCTGGATTGTGCTCGTTCTCGCCTGGGCAGCACTGGCGCTGCCTACACTATCGCTGCCCGCATTGGCCGAAGATGCGAAAGAAAAGCCGTCGGCCGCGAAGCCGAAAGAGGGTGGCTATCGCATCCTGATGGTCACGCAAAGCAAAGGATTCGTCCACGGTAGCGTCAAGCGCAAGGAAGCAAACCTGGCGCCGGCCGAGCGGGCCGTGACCGAAATCGGCGTGCAAAGCAATTTGTTTCGGGTCGATTGCACACAAGACTGCGCTGCCGATTTTACGAAAGAGAACCTGCAAAACTTCGACATCGTGTTCTTCTACACCACGGGCAATCTGCCGATCTCGGACGAAGCGAAGGACTATTTCTTTAACGACTGGCTGAAGCAGAAGGGACACGGCTTCATCGGCGCTCACTCGGCGACCGACACGTTCCACAACTACCAGCCGTACTGGGACATGATCGGCGGCACCTTCACCAGCCATCCCTGGAACGCGGGAGACACGGTCGCGATCAACGTTCACGACCGCGAGCATCCGGCCAGCAAGCCGTGGGGCGAAACGTTCCAGATCAAGGACGAGATTTACCGCTTCAAGAACTGGCAGCCCGAAAAAGTGCGGGTGCTGATGAGCCTCGACCTGGCCCGCTCGCCCGACAAGAGCCAAGCGTTGGGCGACGGCCCGTACCACGTTCCCATTTTGTGGGTCAAGGACTACGGTGACGGCAAAGTGATGCACATGAGCCTCGGTCATAACGAAGCGGTTTGGAACGACGAGACCTACCGCACGTCGCTGCTGGGCGGAATCCGCTGGGCGCTCAATCTCGAACCGGGCAGCGCCCAGCCCAACCCGGAGCTTTCCGCCGAGCAGGAACAGCAGGCCCAGGCCGCCGTGCAGGCGATGAGCCGGCAGTAACCGCTAAAAGTAGCCCCCGCGATGAACGACGACCCGTTCGTGCCCGACGTTGCCGCCGTGGTCAATCCGTATGCGGCCTCGCAAATGGCGCCGTCGCCATTCGCGCCGAGCGCCGCCGCGCTGCAACGACCCCCGCGCGTGTGGACGGTGTTCGTGACGGTGATCGTCACCTTCGTGGCAATCATCGCCGCGCAGATCGTGGCCGGGATCGGCATCGTGCTCTGGCACTTTGCCCGGGGAGGTTCGCCGCAAGGCTTGCAAGGCGACCTGCTCAAGTTGGTGGCGCGACCGGACGTTTTCATTTGCCTGGGACTGATGAACCAGGCGGTGATCGGCGGCATGGCGCTCGCTGCCGCGTGGCTGTCGCCGCAGCCTATGGCAGCCCGGCTGGGACTAGTTGCGCCCCGGCAGTCCGCGCTGGGCATTCTGCTGATGTGTGTCGGCTCGCTGGTGCCGTTCGCCATCGGCATGGCGGCGGCTTATGCGCTCGCCGAAGTGATCGAGCCCGATCCGACCGCCGAGGCGCTCTACGAGCAAATGACGCCGGCTTTGGCGGTGCCGTTTTTGCTGTTCATCGCCCTGGCCCCGGGCCTGTGCGAGGAGATTCTGTTCCGCGGCTACGTACAGCGGCGACTGCTCGAGCGGTGGAACCCGTGGCTGGCCATTGGCATTACCTCCGTCGTCTTTGCCCTGTTTCACGTCACACCCCACGCCGTCGTGTTTGCGTTTCCCGTCGGCATCTGGCTCGGCTTGATGGCCTGGAACAGCGGCTCGATTTGGCCGGGGGCCCTTTGCCACGCGGCGATCAACGGCCTGTGGAACGTGTGGCATCTGGGGGTGCGGTTCAACTATTTTGCAGAGCAGCCGCCGCTCTGGTTCTCGATCGGCCTGGTCGTTGTCGGCGTCGCGGCCTTTGCGCTTTCCCTGTGGATGATGTTCGTTACAAGTGCTCGCGCCAGCCCCGCTCTTCGAGCGCCTTGACCACTTCGCGGATCGCTTCTTCCTCGTGCTTGCTGGCGACGAGGGTCGCATCGGGCGTATGCACGACAATCGTGTTCTGTAGTCCCAGCGTGACGATCAAATGGTCGTCGGACGCGCGGACGATGCAATCCGTGGTGCGAATGCCCAAATGCTTGCCGAGCGACGTATTCCCCTCGGCATCGACGCCGCGCGAGCGGCTCAGCGCTTGCCAGCTTCCCACGTCGTCCCACGCAAACGGCGCTTCGATCACGACCACCGGCTGGTAGTGCTCCATGACGGCAAAGTCGATCGACTTGCCGCGGATGGCGGTGAACTCGCGGTCGAGCACGCCGGCAAAATCCGGCTGGCCAATCGCGCGGGCAATCGCTTGCAATCGCTCGTGCAACTCCGGCTCGAAACGGGCCAGGGCGGCGAGAATGATGCTCGCCTTCCAGACGAAGATTCCGCTGTTCCAATAGAAGGCGCCGGCGGCCAGATACTCCTCCGCAATGCTGCGGGCCGGCTTTTCGCGGAAGCGGAGGACATTTAAGGCAGGCGCGGAGCCAT
>JBBDYF010000141.1:0-7796 GCA_040901775.1 Pirellulaceae bacterium
GAACATTGCCCGCCTGATCGGCGACTACGCCCTCACCCGCGGCTTCCCGGTCGTCGAGTGCCAACTCTGGGAAACGCCGCACTGCTACGCGACGTATCGACCGGGGTAGGATAAGTTTGCGGCCGAACGACCAAGCTCAACTGCACGGCCGCAAACGGCTAGACCAAACCGAACCCGCGCCGCTTGGCCGTGTCAGCTTGAGCGCTTGGTTGGTCGAGTTGCTTTTCCGGTAGGCTTCCAAGAGCGTTTTGGCTTGGTTCTTTTTCGCTCGATCTCCGCAACCAGTTCGTCCACCGTAGGATTCCCGAGGAGGTGCTCTCGCTCTTCGGTGTAGATTCCACCGCCGGTCGTGAATTGGTTGAGAAAGCGTGCCGTGTTGACGATGCCAATCTCCCGGCACAGAACGCCAATGGCGGTGGAGGTAATCTCCGCGAGTGGGATGGATGCGGTGGTCATGGGGATATTTCGTTGGCAAGTTCCAGCGGGGACACCACTTTCACCAATAGATCGGATTGCCCGCGAGATTTCTTCAGCAGTCGATCATCGCACGTACAAAAGTAGTCTACCTCACCAGCCTCGGCACAGGCAACGTGCAAGGCGTCGAACGCCTTGAATCCGCGCCGTTTGAGTTCTTGGGCGCGGTTTCGTATGTCCTCGTTGACCGTAACCAGCGCCGTAGCCTGGTCCAAGGTCGATGACACAAACGCCCTCCCCTGCGGTTGTGGGTCGCGCTCGTTTTCCAGCCGCAACACTTCTGAAGAAACGAGAATTGCCTTTCCCGCTTCACAGACCGCCAATACGCCCAGGACGGCCTCCGCCTCCAGCGCGACGCGGAGTTGCGCCTTGTTGTCGAACGGACGGTGAAGACTACAATTATCGAAGTAAATTTTCACGCCCGAATTTTATCATAGGCTTGCCGATGTTGAGCTGCCTCTGCCGAACATTTTCACCGCATACTGTTTTGCAAGGACGACCCGTACGTCACCATGCTTAAGGATCTGGGCGAGCCGCTGGTTTTGATGGACGACAACCCGACGGCCGAGAACATCGCCCGCCTGATCGGCGACTACGCCATCACCCGCGGCTTCCCGGTCGTCGAATGCCAGCTCTGGGAAACGCCGCATTGCTACGCGACGTATCGACCTGCTTAGCCGGCCCGAAAGCCAGCTTGCTCGAAATGGTGGTCCGCCGTCAACGCTTCGGACAGCCCGTGCTGTGTCATCACTGCAAAGGAGACACAGTCCGTCAGCGACCAGTCCTTGTCCGACCAGTCCTTGTCCGACCGGTTCTCGTAAAGATCGAAACCGGCCTGGTGAACAGCCAGCTCGAACTTGACAACCAGAAACATCGGCAGGCGTTGGATGCGTTTGATCGCCTCGATCGCAAACGATTTGGACTTCGACAGCGAGAACGCATCGGCGAACTCGAGCAAGACCCATTCCGTCGTCAAGATTTTACCCGAGTAAGAGTCCAGATACGACTTCACACGCTGGTGCGCGGCGTCCCTCGTGTTGATCCAGGCGATCAGCCCGTAGGTATCCAGGAAAACGGTCATCGCTTCGGCTTCCCCAGGCGGTAGTGGTCGTGCTGGGAAGCCAAGTCCGTCGGCAGGTCGGGACAATCGATTACCAAGTCGCCGAACAACTGACCGAACGTCTTTTGCGTGGAAGCGATCACCGGCTCGATGCGAACGCGCGTCCCTTCCGTGAGCGCTTCGGCATCGTCCAGCACGATGACTCCATTATGGACCACACCTTCCAATTCCATGACACACCTCGTTCCCGATCACCGGAACAGCCTGAAGCCTTTTCCCACCATGATACCCATGCCGTTTCCACTCGGCTACGCTCGCACGACGATCGAGTCCCGGTTGATGCGCACAGTCTGTTCAGCATCGTGGAACAATTCGTGTGTTGGAGCCAAGAAGCTTCGGCCGCCGCCGACGAAGATCTCCACCGTCTGCGCTTCCACAATTCGGGCACTTCAAGCCGCCGAACGCCAAAGCTCAGCAGCGGCGATGGCCGAGTGAGCTACACGGCTGGGAAAGGCTGCATGCCCCCGCCGTCTGCTGCAGCGCGAGGTTAGGCGGCGTCCCACCAGAGTACGGCCTGCCCTTGCAGGTAGGGCACTACGGACTCGGCGACCGCCGCGTAGCCGCCCGATTCGAACTTGAACCAGTGATCGACGACCTGGTCAGTCGAGCCCAACCGCTTGCGATCGAGAAGGTCCGCATGCGGACCTCGTCGGGTGGGATCAGCTTGCCTGCCAGCTTGTAGCCATCGGCCGGAACTTGCCGACCTCGACGACGAACTGGCCGCCGAACATGGAGAACTGGAACGTCAGGAGGTCGATCCGACGCCCACCCACGCGGCGGAAGTGAGGGAACGACCCACGGAACCCCATCCCTGCCTCGTCCGGTGATCCGCAGGACGAGGCGGAGCCTCGGGTTACTGTGGTCCCAGGCAGGAGCCTGGGACCGAGTGAAACGACCCAAGCTCACCGGGCGGCCATCCGTGAGACGTTAACCCGCGCGAAACCAGTATGGCAGCCCGGGTCAGATGCAGCGTTTGGTTCGGCGGTGAGCTACAGCAACTTGCGGAAATCCTCGACCGTCAGTCCAGCATCCTGCACAATTCCGCCCAACGTAAAAGCCTTGATCGGATTGTGCCGCGGAATGGTCACCTGACGCTTGCCATCCGTCATCACGATGTGCTTGCCCTGGCGAACGATCGTAAATCCCGCCTTTTCCAGAGCCCGAACCGCGTTCAGGTGATTGACCCCGGCAATTTTGGACACGGTTAAACCTTTACTTCCACTTCCCGCACTTCCGCATCCTTAAAGCGATCTTCCAAAGCAGCCAAGTAGTCACGAATCGCGTCCTGGATGTTGGCCAAGGCTTCTTGCTCGGTGTCGCCTTCGGACCAGCAACCGGGCAACGCCGGCACGGACACGCTGATCCCCTCCTCGGTGCGGTGAATGGCAATCTTGTAATGCATGGGATTCTCCTTTCCCTCAGTATAGTCGGACGCACTCGGTAGCACCGCCACGTGCCGCGCACGATGATGCTGGACGAGATGATGCTGGACGAGATCTTGTCGTTCCACCAACCGCCGACGTACAGGTCGTTCAAGTTGGTCCGCCAGGAGGCGCCGCCAAAGTGGATGTGCTCGAAGGTCTCGATCTCGGGGGCGGCTCGTCTTCCACTCTCTTCTATCGACCCGGAACACTGGTGGGCAAGCCACCAGTGCCACCGGCCGCATCTGAAAACGCCGCACATCGATCGGCTGGCCAAGGAGGGGATCTATTTCAAGAATGCCTTTTGCACGACCTCGCTCTGCTCGCCCAGCCGGGCGTCGTTGGTGGCCGGCGAGCGCGCACTCTACTGTTCGCGCAAGACCGGCGAGTGATCTCGCGTGAAGCCAGATCCACGCCTCGTCCACAACCTAAATCTGTCCAACCATGTGGGTCCGCTGCCGACTAGGCCACGTCCCTTGGCCATCCGGTTTGTTTTTCGAAATGCGGAAGCGATGATTCCCGTAGGCATTGGCAAAACATCCTCACGGATCTGGCGGGTATCGGGCGTGAGGTCTTGAAAGCCGGCGGCCTGGAGTTTGGTCGTCCACCACTGGGGAGAGCGGGGCGATCGAGACCATCGATCTTCGGGGTCCGGGTTGGTTTGGATGATCAGGAAAAGTTGCTCTTTCACCACGCGGCGCAGTTCCAGCAGGGATTGGTCGAGTTCGGCGTCGGGCAGGAATTCCAACAAGCCCAGACCGATGGCGCTTTCAAAAGAAGCATCTGGGTAAGGCAGCGCGGTGGGACTGCCCAAGCGGATGCGATCGCCGCAAAACTCACGAGCGCTCGCAAGATAATTGGAGCTGAGTGCAAGGGTATGCGCCTCGTAGCCACGTTCCTGGAGCAATCGCCAAAATGCTCCCAGTCCGTCGTGCAAGGCCAACACCTTGCCCGGCGGCGGCGTCTGCCGAGCGTACGCGTCCACCACCTGTTTCAAGAGACTGGAGTTGAGTAGTCCTGAGCCAGCAAGCGAGTCCCGAATCGTCACGCCGTCCGCGGGTGAGAGCAGCCAAGAGCGGGGTCGGCAGGCCTGGCGGGCAGCGATCAAAGAGGTAGTTGGACGGGCGGCGGGTAGGCTGGCGGTGTGGGAGACTTTGGCTTTGAGGCGGCGCGAGGCCTGGAAGTGTTCAATCACTCCCGCAGAAGGACTCCGACCCTCGTAAAGATCGAAGATGCGACAATAGGGTTCTGGAAGCCATCGTGTCTCCAAGGGATGCACGGCGACTGTGTCCTCCCAGGCGAGATCCAGGTTCTCCTGATCCCAGACTTGGGGGTATTGCCGGCAACGGGCGAGCCATCGTTGGAGGAGAGTGGCGGCGGCCGACGTTTGGTTGAAATAGACGGAGCCGCTGGCGAACTGCCACCGCCTGCATTTGTGAATGGCGAAATCAGCGTCGCACCCCCGGAGAAGTTCCGGAGAGCACTGCAAAATGGCATCGGCATCGACCCACAGGACGGGTCGGCCGCAAGATTTCCATGTGTCGTGGATAAACTCGGATTTAAGGCTGCAGTTAGCTTCCCAGGAGCCGCGTGATTCGACGCCTGCGACCAGGTGGTCCAGATTATGGCGCTGGCAGGATTCGATGAGTTTGCGGGCTTCAATTTCATATTCGGTGTTGTTGGTGTAGAAGCAGATAACGAGCGGCAATTCTCCGGAAGCCTGCGCCGGCGCGGCGGGTTCGGTATTCCCCCCCCACCATAGGTGCGGCGAGGGGTAGTCCGGGCAGGAACCGATATGGCCATATTCGGTGAAGATTTTCTTCGCGTCGTCATACCATGCGCGTTGGGCATCGTGCAGCATGACGATTCCGCCAGGCGCGAGGAGACTCTGGGCTTGGCGCAGGCAGGCGCCTCGGGCGTTGCCATCAACCATGATCAGGTCGAATTGTTCGCCGTCCACGGCATGGACGAAAGAGCGTAGAGGCTTGGAGTCTTCCTCTTCGATGGTGGCGTTTGCTCCCAGCCGGCCGGACGCCTCGCGGAGGAGGAGGCGGACGTTGGGTACATCGCCAATGTGATCTCGAACGGATTGGTACCACTTCGGATCGTGTTCGACACTGGTGAGTGTGGCGCCAGGGGGGAGATTCTCGGCGAGCCAAGCGGTAGATCCACCGGCTCCCCATTCGAGCATGCGGGTGCCGGGACGAAGGAAGCTAAGAATTCTATCGCGGTGTTGCTTTCCCATGATGATGCGCATGGAAGCTCGTTGTGTTTGGGTGGTCGTAGCGACTGGTGCTGCCATCATGGAACTGATTCCGTAACGATTTGCGGTATGAAGCAACTCGACAACCAAAACGCGCGCAAGGTGCGTCGCCGCTTGAGTTAAGCATCGCTATCACCCCGCTGTAGGTTTGTCGTCAGTGACATCATGGACTGGCAGGCGGGGAACCTTCACAAACAAACTGGCAATAGGAGAAATTCACCGACGAATGGTCCGATGCCTTGCAAATGACAGGCAAGGCTCATGCTAGCGTCGCGACGAACTTGGGGTGTATCTGGTGCTCGCGACCACTTCAGTCCGAGCATTCTGAACGTTTCCGAATGGGCATGGGACCGCCAGGTAGCCTCCTGCAAAACGGAGATCGTTGACTCGCTCTTCGATACCTGCTTGGCATACTCGAATGAGCCGATCTGCCAATGTTCGGGCGCTGCCAAGTTTCCGGTTCGGGCAGGGCGGGAAAGGTATCAGACGGCCACTGCATTCGCCAACAGCAGTTGGGCGAGTGTAGTGCTTCGCCTAACACATTCACATTCTTGAAATAGACTCGCCGCAACCTATTCCCATTCTGACACTTGCCTCGTTGCACGCGATTCGACCGCGATAGCTGACCCGCGATAGTCAAATAACGCCGAATTCAACTAGAGCAAACACGGATGCGGCCTTCAAGAAGCAAGCGACCGTCTTCATCTCGCACGCGCTGGCGCAAGTCAAGCTTCGGTCTGGCAGCAACTCTGGTTGGGTCTTATTCTGGCTCGCGATGGCCAAAAATGGCCAGGCTCCTTGATTGATTCCTGCTCCGCCGACGATTACGCTGCACTCTCTCTCCGAGCCTTCCCAAGCCTTCCCCGGAGCCGCCTGCCATGCGACGCAATGGAATCACCTTGCTCTACCTCGCTCCCGTCTTAGCCTTTATGTCCTTGGTCTCCTCCGCCAACGCTGCCGAGCGGCCGAACATCTTGTTCATCATGGCCGACGATCATGCCTACCAGGCGATTAGCGCCTACGGCAGCAACCGCAATCAAACACCCAACATCGATCGGCTGGCCAAGGAGGGGATGCGGTTCGACCGGGCGTTTGTGACCAACTCGATCTGCGGGCCGAGCCGGGCGGTCATCCTGACCGGCAAGTACAGCCACCTGAACGGCTTTCACGACAATTCGGGGCGGGCCTGGTTCAACGGCAAGCAGCAGACCGCCCCCAAGCTGCTGCAAGCGGCGGGGTACAACACGGCCGTCATCGGCAAGTGGCACCTCAACAGCGAGCCGACAGGCTTCGACCATTGGCACATCCTGATCGGGCAGGGGCCGTACTACAACCCGCGGATGCAAACGCCCGGCGGCATCGTCGCGCACGACGGCTATACGACCGACATCATCACCGACGTCGCCCTCGACTGGCTGAAAAACAAGCGCGACAAGGCCAAGCCGTTCTGCCTTCTCTACCAGCACAAAGCGCCGCATCGCAACTGGCAGCCGGCCCCGCGACACTTGGACAAGTACCAAGACGAAAAGATTCCCGAGCCGGACACCCTGTTCGACGATTACTCGGGCCGGGCCAAGCCCGCGGCTGAAAACCAAATGAGCGTGGCCGAGCACCTGACGCCGCACGACTTGAAACTCGTGCCCCAGCCGGGCCTGACGCCCGAGCAGCAAGCCAACTTCGACAAGGCCTATGGCGACGAAAACGAGGAGCTAAAGCAGAAGCAGGCGAAGCTGACCCCCAAGCAGCAAACCCAGTGGAACTACCAGCGCTACGCCAAGGACTATCTGCGGTGCATCGATGCGGTGGACGAGAACGTGGGGCGGATGCTCGACTATCTCGACGAGTCGGGGCTGGCCGAGAACACGCTCGTCATTTACACGTCGGACCAGGGGTGGTACCTGGGCGAGCACGGCTGGTACGACAAGCGGTGGATGTACGAAGAGTCGTTTCGCACGCCGCTCTTGGTCCGCTGGCCGGGCAAAGTGAAGGCCGGCAGCACGAGCAACGAGATGGTGATGAACCTCGACTTCGCCGAAACGTTTCTCGACGTGGCCGGCCTGCCCGTGCCGGCCGATATGCAAGGCAAGAGCATCGCGCCGATCCTGAAGGGGGAAACGCCCGCCGATTGGCGGAAGAGCGTTTATTATCACTACTACGAGTTTCCGCAGCCGCACCATGTCCATCCGCATACGGGCGTGCGCACCGAGCGTTACAAGCTGATCCACTTTTACACGATCGACCAGTGGGAGCTGTTCGACCTGGAGAAAGACCCGCGCGAGATGAAAAGCGTCTATGACGATCCGGCTTATGCGACGGTCGTCGCCGACATGAAAGAGGAGCTGAAGCGTTTGAAAGAGCAGTACAAGGACGACGGCACGGTGGTCGAGTTTGAGCGCGACCCGAACCAACCGCCGATGGGCAAGGGGAAAGGGAAGAAGGGGAAAGCCAAAGCGAAAGCCTCCTAGCCGGGACCAAACCTGGTCCCGGAGGGCAGCAATGCGGGGCGGCAGAGTGTCGG
>JBBDYF010000141.1:7806-25823 GCA_040901775.1 Pirellulaceae bacterium
GTGGGAACGAGAAAAAGCGACCGTTCCCACGCGGAGCGTGGGAACGAGGACACCGGGAGCAGGTTTGCTCCCGGCTATGGTACCCACCGCGGCTTGACCCCGTGGGCCAGCAGCGTCGGCTCCAGCCGGCGCGATAACTTGGCCAGGTGATGGCTGGGCACCGCGGGATAAAGATGATGTTCCAAGTGATAGGTCAGCTCCAAGAATAAGGCCGGCACGATCACCCCGCGCAGCGTGCCGGTTTGAGTGAGCGGCGTTTCGCCGTAGTGACGATGCGGCAGATGGACCGTCAGCAACGGATAGACCCAACTGCCGACGAGTGCCAGGAAGACATAGCAGGCGAGCCCATTAGTGATCGGCAAAAGCACAATGGCAAGCGCAATGGTGGCGATTGTCCACGCTGCTTCGGCCAGCAGCCAGCGCTGTTGATCGTGCCGGCCGGCATTTCGCTGATAGGCCCACCACCAAAGCCTCGGCAGAAAGATCGGTCCCCAGACAATCGCCTGCCAGAGCGACATGCGGGCTGGATCCCCTTCGGGATCGTCGGGTCCGGGAAAGATTCGATGATGCTGGTGGTGCGTCGTCCGATACGCATGGCCACTTTCAAGCAGCACGGCCCCCAGTGCGAAGAGCCACCATTCGGTTTGTCGAGGCGAGAGACCGAGCGAGCCGTGAACGACGTCGTGAGTTACCGTAACGACGGACACAAACACTAAGAAAACGAGCGGTGGCCCAAGCCACCACCAGCCTGCTTGCCAGGCGGCGGCAAAGCAGACGATCAGCACCAGCGGCCGCGCCAGTGCCACGCGCCGCTGCCACGGCGTGGTGGCGAGCAGGTCGTCGCCCAAGTCGGCCAGCGCGGGCAGGGGTTGGTGGTTCATGTTCCAGCTCTCTGGCGTGCGAAAGTGGGAATGGATCGCGACTCGCCAGGCCACGATTCGTCTGTCATTGCCGACCCGCCGGGACTCTGACGCCCTCCGTTGTTCGCTAACCGTCGCAAAATCGCCTCAGCTACGAGCCGACTGCCATGCACGCAGGCCACGGTTCCCAGGCCAGGCCAGGTGGTATCGCCAGCCAGCCAGAAACCGGGAAGCCCGATGTCGTGCGGGATGGCCCGCTGGTTGGCGTTGCCCAAGTGAAGCCGATAGCCGCCAACGGCGCCTCGCGGCCGTCGCGTGAATCGCTCGTAGGTGCGGGGCGTGCCCAGTTCGCAGACCAGCGGCTGCTCGCCCAGGTTCGGATAGACGCGGCGCGCAAGGCCGAGGAGTCGATCGATCAGCACTTGCTTTTGGTCGGCATAACCCGCTTCGCTCAAGCCTTCCCACTCGGCCAGTTCGCAATGCGTCGAGATCATTACGGCTCGGCAGCCGATTGGCGCACTTTCGGTGTCGCCCGGCGAAGACACCGACACGAACATGTTGTTGCCGTTGCCGAGCCGCCCGCGGTAGTCCTGAAGCAGTTGGTGATGCGTAAGTTCTTGGCCGGCGACCTCGCTGGCGGGCACGCCGAGAAAAAGGACGAGCGCACCGCCGAGCGATGCGCAGTCGCGCTTCAAGTAGCTCGCCAGCCGCTGGCCGACCACTGGGGGGGCAATCCGCGCGGTCAGTTCGGCCGGCAAACCACTGACGGCGTGCCGCGCGGCAACAATGCCCCTGCGCGTATGCACCTGAAATCGGTCGCGTAACGTTTCCACGCGGTGAACAGGGCAGCCGACGTGCAGTTCGCCCCCGATCTCTTGGTAGCGAGTCACGAACCGCCGCCAAAATCCGCGCATCCCGCCGCGCGCCCGCGTCAGGCCCGCGCCGCGAATCGTGATTCCCAGGCTGCCGTTCACCAGCGGCGCGGCGTCAATTTCCGCATGAACGGTGTCTTCCAAGAGCATCGACAACAGGCCGACCAAGGGTGCATCGCCGTGCAGTTCTAGCGACCGCAAGAGGTCGCCCACCGTCCAGTTCGCATAGCGGGCGAGCAGCCAGTCGCCTGGTGCGATCGTGCGGGCGATTCGCCACAAGTCGCCCGCAGATTGCACCGGCAGCTTGAGACCCGCGCGGGTCGCTCGCCAGAACACGTCGGCAAGTCGGTCGAGCAGTCGCCACAATGCGTGATGGGCGGCCGAATCGCCCAGCTTTTCCAGCCGTTCGCGCCGCCAGCGCTGCACGTCGCGATAGAGCGTCACCTTCCGGTCGGGGAGCCAAGCGACGTAGCCGGGCAACTCTTTCAACGGTAAATCGGTCAGCCCGATTGCGTCCAACAGCTCGCCGCCGATGCCGCCCGGCGAGAAATCGACGAGCGTGGTCGCTCCCACGTCGAAGGCGAACCCTCGGCGGCGATAGAACCCCGCACATCCTCCCGGTTGTCCGTGAGCCTCGAAAACGACCGTTGTCAGACCGGCCGCTTGCAACCGGGCCGCGGTGGCCATGCCAGAAATCCCGCCACCGACTACCGCTACATCAAACATGGTTCGCGGCTCCCTTCGCCTCTTGGCTGCTGGAGCAACAAACCGCAGGAATGGCGACACATTAACAGACGCATTAACAGGAAAGCGCCGCAGGCTACTTCAGCTTCACCACATGGTGCCCCTGGGCGCTGAGCTTGATTCGGAACAGGCCGTACTTGGTGCCGGGCTGTTTGGAGTTGGCGGCGGTGATGTAGAGCGTGCTTGCATCCTCGCCGCCGCCGAAGACGCAGTTCGTCGGGTCGCCGGGCGTGGGAATGAAGGCCAGGTGTTTGCCATCCGGAGCAAAAACGTAGATGCCCGCTTTGTCGCCGGTGCCGGCGGTGGCGTAGATGTTGCTGCGGCGATCGAGCGTCATGCCGTCGATGCCGCGGCCGCCGCCGAAGTCGTGCAGCACGCGCTTCTCGGCCAGTGTGCCGTCGGTTTTTACAGCGAAGGCAACCAGGTGGCGATTTCCCTGGGGATTGTTGTCGGCGACGTACACCGACTTGCCGTCGGGCGCGACGAGAATGCCATTGGGCTTCTGCACATCGCGGGTGGCGATGCGCACCGCGCCGTCGGGTGAGACGAGGAACACCGCCTCGTAGTCGAGCTCGCGCGGGTCGTCGCCCACGTAGCGCGGATCGGTGAAATAGACGTTGCCACCAGCGTCGATCGCCAAGTCGTTGGGGCTGTTGAACCGCTTGCCGTCGAACCGCTCGGCCAGGGTCTTCACCGCGCCGTCCTTCGCGCCGTCGATGCCGGTGGTGATGGAGATCCGCCGGCCGCCCCCCGTGTTCGCCCCCTCGCAAGCGACCAGCTCCCCCTGTTGATTGAACATCAGCCCGTTGCTGCGCCCGCTCGGTTGGCGGAACAGGGCCGTCTTGTCGGTTTGCGGATCGAAGCGGTACAGCGAGTTGCCGATGTCCGAGAAGATGATCGACCCGTCGGGAGCGAGGGCCGGTCCTTCGGTGAATTCGCCCGCAGCCCAGAGCGACTCGATCTGGCTGTCGGCGGGGACGATTTTGTCTTGGGCGGTTGGGGTGAAGACGCCATCGGGAGGCTGACGCCTCCCGCTCGCCTGGACCGCCAAGACACACCGCAGGCCGACCGCATCGTCGCGCGTCGCCTCGTCGGCTGCCAGGCGGTACGAACTAGTCAACTGCTCGGCCTTGTCCTTCCAACTGCCGCCGCGGAGCACGCGCTTGCCCGGCTGGCCAGTCAGGCGGGGCGAGCCATCCGCGGGAGCATCCGCGTAGTCGTCGTTCCAGGCGTCGAGACACCATTCGCGCAAATAGCCATGCACGTCGTACAGTCCCCAGGGATTCGGCTTTTTCTTGCCGACTTCGGGATCGTTGCCGGCGGCATTGCCCGTGTGCCAGCCGTGGGCGTCCAGCAGGCGGGGGTCGCTGCCGAAGGAGTAGC
This sequence comes from Pirellulaceae bacterium, assembly GCA_040901775.1. Classification (GTDB taxonomy): domain Bacteria; phylum Planctomycetota; class Planctomycetia; order Pirellulales; family Pirellulaceae; genus CAYLLN01. The sequence continues at coordinate 11,666 of JBBDYF010000141.1, forward strand.
GCGTGGTGGTTCCGGCCCGGGCGGCATATTCCCACTCGGTTTCGCTGGGGAGGCGAACGACCTGGTCGGCCCGGATCAATTTTGCCGCCCGCACCAGTCGGGTTGCCTCGGTGCAAAACTTCTCGGCATCGGCAAACGACAGCATCTCGACCGAGTTCCGTTTCCCTTTCCAGCGGCTGGGATTTTCGCCCATCACCGCTTCCCACAAATTCTGGGGCACCTCGTAGCGGGCGATCTCAAACGGATAGCCGATCGTCACCTGGTGCGCGGGTTGCTGGTTGGGCTGGCTCTTGTCGTTCGAGCCCATCGCGAACGATTGGGGATACTTTCCTTCACCGGGCGTGATGGCGACAAACTCGGCTCGAAACGTTTTGAGCAGCCCCAGTTGCTGGGCGGTGGGATCGGCGGCGACGAGCGCCAGCAAAAGCGGCAAGAGCATGAGGAGGCTCCCATGTGCTAGAAAAGTTCTACAGCGGCTTGGCGTTGTTGCTGGTCAGGTTTCCCTTGCGGAAGGCGTCGGCCATGGCCAAGGGAACCTGGGCCTCAGCCTCGACCAGCCGGGCGCGGTTCTCGGCCACCTTGGCCTTCATTTCCTGTTCCATGGCAATCGCTTCGGATCGCTTGCGCTCGGCCTGGGCGCGGGCCACGCGGGTATCGGCCTCGGCCGCGTCGGCTTGCAAGCGGGCACCAATGTTTTGACCGACCTGCACCTGGGCAATGTCGATCGAGACGATCTCAAACGCGGTTTGCGAGTCGAGGCCTCGGTCAAGCAGATTCCGCGAAATCTTGTTGGGGTTTTCCAGCACGTCCTTGTGCGACTCGGCCGAGCCGATCGAAGTGACAATCCCCTGGCCCACGCGGGCGACGATTGTTTCTTCGGTCGCCCCGCCGATGAGCTGCGTCAAGTTGGTGCGCACGGTCACGCGGGCTTTGATCAGCATTTCAATGCCGTTTTTGGCGACGGCGCTCAGCATGCCCTTGCCCGAGCGCGGATCGGGGCAGTCGATGATTTTGGGCGAGACGCTGGTACGAACCGCATCGAGCACGTCGCGGCCCGCCAGGTCGATCGCCGCCGCGCGGTCGAAATCGAGCGGAATCATCGCCCGCTGGGCCGCGATGATGGCCAGGATGACGTTGGTCACGTTGCCCCCCGCCAGGTAGTGCGCTTCGAGCCGCTGCGTGCTGATACCCGTCTTGCGATTGGTGTCGAGCCCCGCCTGCGCGGCCATGATCTTGGCCTGTACGATCAAGCGCGAATTCACCTGCCGGAATCCCATGCCGATCAAGGCGGGCATGCTCACGTCGGCGCTCGACATGTAGGCTTGGAACCAGGTCTTGCCGTAGGCCGCAAAGGCGATCGCCCCGATTAGCAGGAACAGGCCGAAGATCGCGGCCACACCGAACAGCACGATCCAGAACAGGCTGTCGCCGAAGCCGACCCCTTCGCCCTCGGCATTGGCTTGGGCCAGCAGCAGCAGATTGTCAAACGTCATGGTGCGACGACTCCGCGAGGGATGGCTGCCGGTCCTGGGCTATCGCCGTCGGTCCCGGCTGCCACGATGATAGCCGATTGGCGCGCGGGAACAAGCAAGACTACTCGATCCAACCCCCGCCGAGCACGCGGTCGCCGTCGTAAACCACGACAGCCTGGCCGGGAGCGACGCCGTATCGCGGCTCGGCAAATGCGACCCGCAGCCGGTTGCCGGGCAGCATCTCGCCCGTCGCGGCTGCCGGGGGGCTGTTGTAGCGGATTTTGGCATGGCACGAAAACTCGCCCGCCGGCGGATCATCTAGCCAGTTGCACCGCTCGGCGGTCAGCTCGGTTCGGGCCAGTTCCTCGTGCCGGCCGATCACCACCTGCCGCGACAAGGGTTCAATCCGCACGACGAAATACGGTTCGCCCATTGCCACGCCCAGCCCCTTGCGCTGGCCGATGGTGAAGCCTTCGATCCCCGGATGCGTGCCAACGACCCGCCCCTGGGTAGTGACGATTTCGCCCGCCGTATCGACATCGCGCCGCCGGGCGCGGACGAATTCGTCGTGCTTGCCGCTGGTGACAAAGCAGATTTCCTGGCTGTCTTTCTTCTCCGCCACCCGCAAGCCGATCTGGCCGGCCATTTCGCGAATCTCCGGCTTGCGGTATTCGCCGATCGGCAGCAGCATTCGGCTTAGCAGCGAGCGGTCGATGCCGAACAGCACGTACGATTGATCCTTGCCGTCGTCCACTCCGCGGCACAAATGTGGTCCGCTCGCTCCGCGAGCGGATGAACCACCTTGCAGCCGGGCGTAGTGCCCCGTGGCGACGAACTGTGCCCCCACGCTGTCGGCATAGTCGAACAGCTTGCCAAACTTGAGCCAGTTGTTGCACTGCACGCACGGGTTGGGCGTTCGGCCGCGGGTGTACTCGTCCACGAAATAGTCGATGATCTGCCGGAACTCGGCTTTCAGATTCAGCGCATAAAATGGAATGTCGAGCCGGTCGGCCACCCGGCGGGCATCGGCGGCGTCGCTGGCCGAGCAGCAGCCCTGCTTGTGGTCGGCGCGGGCATTGAAAATAGGCAACTGAAAGCCAGACGCTCCATCGACCGCGCAGGCCTCTTGCGCTTCTTCGCCGTGCCGCATGAAGACCCCGATCACGTCGTGCCCCGCCTGCCGCAGCAGGTGCGCGGCGACGCTCGAATCGACGCCGCCGGACATGGCTAGGACAATGCGGGACATGGGAAGGGCTAGGGCTGGGGGCTAGGGCTGGGACCAATTTCGAGCCGAACCGGGCCGAGCGCTGCGGCTTGGTCGCTCTGCGAAGGAGAGCAAACGTCGATCGTAAGTTCGTTCCGCGGCTGGAGCAGGGAGGTGATATTGTAGCGGGCCGTCCCTTCCTGCGAGGAAGGGGCGGGGAGGGGAGAGCCGTTTAGCGTGGCGGTGGCGAGGCCCGGCGTATCGTCGATGGCAAGCCAGACCCGCTCGCCGTCGTCGAGGCCGGTTGGCCGATTGAAGGCCCGGCGAAAGCGGACGGTTGGCGGTTCGCGGTCGCTGGGCGACTCGCGGTTCCAAGGATCGCGGAGGCGGATGGTGTGCAGGGGAGGAGGAAGGGCTAGGGGCTAGGGCTAGAACCTCAAAAGGCGTTGTTACTCCGGGTGCCACGCCCACGGCACTCGTTACGTTTCACAATCTAGTTGATCCCGAAGCCGTGGGCGTGTGATCTGCAAGGCGAGCACGCCCACGCAAGCGTGGGACGTGGCACCCGTCAGAATTCCTGTGCCGTTATTCCGGCATGAAGTCGGTGGCGACGGTTGCCTGGCGGACTTGGCGAGTGCCCGGCTCGTACATGCGGATGCGAATCTGTATGCCGCGGAGGGGGTCGGGATACGGCGGCGACGTTTCGCGCTCGCCGGGATCGTCCACGCCGCTGGCGCCGTCGTTGTCGAGGCCGTCGGTCCCTTCGTCGAACGGGGCGGTATTGATGTTCGCGACTCCGTCTGCCGGAAAGTCCTGATTTAAGCCGTCCCGTTCGTAGCTAAGAGCCCAGGTGTCGTAGGTTGCGCCAAGCAGATTTGCATAAGCCGTTTGTTGTGCCGCAGTTCCAACTGACCTGGGCTGGGCCGAAAAGGTAGAAGTCCCCGTGGCGTATCGCAGGTAGTACAAATCGACATAGGCTCCCAGGCCGATAAAGGGATAACTATTGGTCACTGCGAGCGGCCACCCAGGGTCGCCTGGCTGCACGGTGCCGTTCGCATTGTCAGTTAAATCGCCTGGTGTTAGGGTGCCGTCTGGATCAGCATTGTTTGCTCGTGTTGGCGCCGTAGGATCGAAGACGCGAACGTCAAACGCCAACAGGCTCGAAAGCATTCTTTCTTCGCCGGCTCGCTGGCCATCGAGCACCCACCGCCACTGCGAACCGTTGTTGACGGGCGACTGCGAGCGATTCTGACTTACGTCGCCGTAATAATTTGGATTCAAATCGAGCGGGTTCGGGAAATTCGCACCACCACCAATGTGCATGAACCGGTTTTCCCGCCGCGTAAGATCAACCAGTGAATTGGCGGTAAAATAAGTGAAACCGTTGATGACGCCGAGCGGCCGAACAGAAACATCGGAGTACTGGAGCAGCGTGTAATAAAGCTCCGCAACGTTTGTGCCATTGACCCGGACAAAATAGGGGCCTGAATAATTCGAGTCACCGGAATAAATCTGGTTCAGGTCCGGGCGAATAATCATCTGCCGACGCTGCAAGAATCGTGGCTCGCCCACGTTGTAATTGAAGTCGCCGTTCGCGTCGGTAAACGTCGTCCACCACGCGACCTCCGCCGTACTCGACGTCAGAGGGGTTGTAATGGGTTCTCCCAAAGCATCCGTCAAGAGCGTCCCCTGTGTCAGATTTGCCCCCACAGCTTGACCAACAAGTGGTTCGGCTGCTGAGCGTATTGTGAATGCCAGGAAATCATCGGTATCGCCGATCAGCGTCGTCACATTGTTCTGAGTGAAGTCAGGCACACCGTTGCTATCTCCATCCTCGGTTAAGTCAAGAATGGAATTGCCATTCACATCGCTATCACTCCCCACCCCCTCCCGAATCGTAAAATACCCTTGCGCCGCGCCGTCGTCGGTCCAGGGTTCGACCATGGGGAGGGTGCGCTGTTCCAGGTCGGCGGCGAGCCGCGTCGTGGCGACGCGCATCTGGCCGTTCAGATCGATCAGCGCCCGGCCGTCGCGGACGGTGCTGCCGACGTAAACGTAGAACTCGGCAATGGCATAGACCAGGATCATGGTCAGGGCCATTGCGATCAGCATTTCGACCAGCGTAAAGGCCGAACGGTAGCGCGCGGAAATTCGGGCGGACATGCTGCCTCTCCCTCGCAGGTAATTGCAACGAGCGCCGGCCCTGTTCCACGGGGCAAGCCCCAGGCCGACGCGCTGCTTTGCCAATGGTCGGAATCGACCCGCTTGGCGGCACCAGCATAACCTATTGCACCCCACCCGCTGTCGGCTGTCAAGCAGAAATGCCAAAGGTGTCTGGCCAAATTGGCTGGCAAGTGCCAATTGGAAACCGAAAAGCACTCACCGCGAGAGCTGGTTCAGGGTTCTACCTTTTGCCATTTTTAACGCAAAGAACCAAAGCAGGCAAAGGCGCAAGGGAGGCCGACGTGTCTTGCTTTGCGGCCTCTGCGAACTTTGCTGTCTTTGCGTTGAGAAATGGGGATGGCTTGACGAGCGGTGCGGCGCGCGGATTCGTTGCCAGGAAAAATGGCCGCACACTGCCCCAAAAAGCTAGCCGGTTGTCGCCCCAGGGCGAGCGTCGCGAACTCGCAAAAAACGAAGTGGACGTATTGACAGTTGATCCACCTGGGTGTACAATTTCGTTCAGGTATCGGGCGCGGGGCGCATGCGGCGGCTCTTTGACAATTTGACCAGACCAGCCAATGAGTAGTCTCGGAGAAACAACCACGAATCAAACGAATTCTACGAATGAAGCAGAGGGAGAACCTCGGATGAAGCGGACTTCGCGGATGGGGAGGAGGAAGATAGCCACAAAAAGCGCGAGGAGCCACAAGATGCCTGTGACCGTAGGCTGGCGACTTTTTTGCGCCTCCTGGTGTTTCTCGTGGCCATGAAAATCTTCGCGGCCGGCGAAGAAACGGAGCGTTCGTTAGTACGGGTTTGAAACCAGAGCCGCGGCCAATGGTCGTAGCTTTCGGCCAAAGCAAAGGCCGCTGGTTTCGCTAATCACCCCGATTACTAAAACGAGTTTCGCTGATCGCTTGTCGCGACGCAAGTGCTGCAACTTCAACGAGTTGCAAGTTATAAGCGAAACCGGCGCTGCCGAAAAAAAGGCATAAACGATTAGCGAAACTCACCCCGGCCAACGCAGTGGAAGCCGACCCCCACTCTGCTTTCGAGGCGCTCCCACGCCAAGCCCTCGGATCACTTGGCCGAAGCGAGCTTTCGCGTCAGGTACGAAAGGATGTCGCGAACCGAGAAGATGCCGGTCGGCTCGCTCTTTTCGTTGACGACCGGAATATGCCGGAAGCCCCCCAGCGCCATGCGATGCACGGCAAAGGCGATCTTGGCGGTCGGCGGGAGCGACTGCACCGAAGTGGTCATGAAATCCGAGATTGGCTTCGACCCCAGGTCGGCCGCGTTCTCGCTCAGTTTGAGCAGGGCATCTCGCTCGGTGAAAATCCCCACCGATTTTCCCTGCTCGACCACGATGACGCAGCCCACCTTGTTATCGACCAACAGCCGCAGCACTTCGCGAACCGGCATGGTGGGCGAGACGATCAGAGGTTGGCGTCCCTGAAGGACCTTGACCCGGTCGGTCAGCAGCGCCCGTTCGACGCCGCTCGCCGGAACGGGCAAGTGCGATTCGGTCAACGGCTGGCCGCAGGCCTCGCACTCGTCGGCGCCGGCGATAACCTCGTGGTCGCAAAACGGGCAGGGAAGCAGCATGGCGTCGCTCGCGGCTGGGCGAAAAAGTGGAAAGAGCGAATTTTGGAGCAGCCGCATTGTAAACGACAGGGCGGAATCAAGTCACCCTGGAATTGGCGCGATTGGCGTTATAATAAGATCATTGAGCCCCGCAGCGCCGTCCGAGCAAGCCTATGTCTGAATTTTCGACCATTCACGCCGCCGTCGATGCCATTGCCCGCGGCGAGGTTATCATCGTTGTCGATGCCGAAGACCGCGAAAACGAAGGGGATTTCATCTGCGCCGCGGAAAAAGCGACGCCCGAACTGGTGAACTTCATCCTTTCCGGACGCGGCCAGTTTTGCACCCCGCTGTTGCCGGAGACGGCTCGCCGGCTGGGGCTGGCGCCGGTGGTCGATTTGAACACGGCCCCGCTGGGAACGAGTTTTTTGACCCCCATCGACCACCGCACCGGCAAGACGGGAATCACCGCCGAAGAGCGGAGCCGGACGGTGCGGGCGATTGCCGACGGTGCCGCGTCGGCCAGCGATTTTGTCCGCCCGGGGCACGTGCATCCGCTGCTGGCGAAAGAAGGGGGCGTGTTGCGACGGGCCGGACATACCGAGGCAGCCGTCGATTTGTGTCGGATGGCGGGCTGCGCGCCGGTGGGCGTGTTGTGCGAGATTCTGGACGACCGGGGCGAGCGGGCGACGCGCGACCAACTGCAGGCCATTGCCATCAAGCACAAGCTGCAAATCATTTCGATCGAGCAACTGATCGCCCATCGCCGGGTCAGCGAAAAGCTGGTCAGCCGCGTGGCCCAGGCGGCGCTGCCGACGGGGAAATTCGGCGAGTTCACGATCGTCGCCTACGAAGTGAAGTTTGAAACGCAAACGCCCATCGTGCTGGTCAAGGGAGATCTGACCAGCGACCCGGCGCCGCTGGTCCGCTTGCACTCGTCTTGTTTCACCGGCGACCTGCTCGACTCACTACGCTGCGATTGCGGCAGCCAGTTGCAGATGGCCCTGGATACCATCCACCAGGCAGGCGTGGGCGTGCTCGTTTATCTGCCGCAGGAAGGGCGCGGCATCGGCCTGGTCGAAAAGATCAAGGCTTATGAACTGCAAGAGCGAGGATTGGACACCGTCGAGGCGAACCACGCCCTGGGCTTCAAGGCCGACATGCGCGACTATGGCGTTGGCATTCAAATCCTCAAAGACTTGGGCCTGCGCAAGGTGCGGCTGTTGACCAACAACCCGAAAAAGATCGACGCCTTCATCTACGACGGCTTCGACCTGCTGGTGGTCGATCAGGTGCCGATCGTCGCCCCGACCAACCCGCACAACGCCAAGTACCTTTCGACCAAGCGCGAGAAGATGGGGCACACGCTGCCGACGTCGTAGAGAAGGCCGACGGCGTAGGCGAGCGGGAGGCGTGAGCCTCCCGGTGGCGAGTCGCTAAAGGCTGCGCAGAAAGGCGAGCAGGTCTTGTAGCTCGTCGGCTGCATACACCGCGCCGCTGGGATGGCTGTGCTTGGTGAAGACGTCCTCCAGCGTCGCCGCCCGATTGTCGTGCAACAGCGGACCCCGGTGAGACAATCCGCGCAGCGACGGCGGGTTGAACTTTTTGTTGCCTTGTGTATCGACCAGGCCCACGTCGTAACTCTGCGGCGTCGTGTACGTCGGGGCGGCGTGGCAACGACCGCAGTCGTGCTGGGCAAAGACTTCCTTCCCACGTAGCACGGCGGCCTCGTCCTGCGTGCCGCGCAGGACATTTAGCGGCGGCGGCGGCTCCAGCGTTTTCAAGTAAGCGGCGATCGCCCGCACCTCGTCGCGCGGCAACGGGTCGGCCCGCTGCATCGTTTTTTCGAGCGAGTTGTTGATCTGCCGCTCGAAGGTTTGCACCTGCCCGTTCCAGGCGAGCGGCAACGTGTCTTTCACTCCCAACAGCGACAGCACGCGCTTGGGCGCGCCGAACGAGCGGTCGCTGAAGTTGTCGTTCCGTTCGCCGTTGGCGTGCCCTTCGGTGTGGCAGCTTTGGCAACTCATCCAGCCATCGTGCGAGAGGCGCGCGTCGTAGAACAACAGCTCTCCCTGCTGCGCGAGCGACAGGGCGGGCGTCGGGCCCAGTGGAATCGTGGCGGTCACTTCGGGCGTCGTTAAATCCACCACCGAGATCGAGTCGTCCAGCGTGTTGGCGACGAGCGCCGTGCGACCGTCCGCCGCGATCCGCACGGCGGTTGGCCGCCGGCCCACATCCAGCCGCTGCATCGAAAAGTCTCCTTCCTTGCCGACGGCTATTTGATCGACGCCGGAGATCGCCACGCAAACCGTGCCGTCGGGTGCGACGCCAAGCTGGCCGGGATCGCCGCCTCCGCGCCCCGCCTCGCCCAGCGGGTGAATGTGCGCCCCGTGATAGAGCCGTTCGCCTCCGGCCAGGACCGACTCGATCTCGAGCCAGCGGAGATCGTTCGACATGAGCAGGCCCCAGTGAATGTCGTTGCGGATCGAGTGGGCCAGGTCGTTGAGCATCTGATGCGCGACGATCAGCATCTTGCCCTCGGGATCGACTCCCAAGCCGCGCAGGTTGTGTGCCGGAAACTGCCGCTCGCCGATCAGCCGCCCCGACGACGGCTCGACAATCGCCAGGCGGCCGCTGAACGAATCGGCCACGAGCTGCCGATCGCGATTGGGCAGCAGCAACTGCGTGCGCGGGGCCAGCGGCAGGTCGAGCACATGGGTGATCGTTGGCTGATCCCCAAGCCGAATAAACGTCAGCCGGCGCGACCAGAGCGAGGCGATCGTCGCGTTCGCGCCGTCGGACGAAAGGCAAATGCTCACCGGGTAGGGGCTGACCGACAGCCGCGAGAGCACGGTAACATGGGTGCCGCTCGCTTCGAGCAAAAGCAACTCGTGCGCCCCCTCGTCGGTGGCCAGCAGCCGAGTCGAGCCGGACAGGCAAACGATGTCGGAGAGCCGCTTGCCGACGGCGTGCTCCGCGACCACCTTGTTCCCCACCAGATCGACCACCGACACACTGCCGCTATCGCGATTGGCGACGTACAGCAGTTTGCCGTCGGCCGATTGGGCCAGCCCGACCGGCCGCCGCAACACCGGCGCGGGCTCAGCCCTGGCAGACGCGGGAAAACAGGCGACGATCGACAAAACGACCACCGCGGCAAAAGGCAAAAAAGATTTCATGGCAGGCCATGTCGATAGGTAGGCTGTGGCGACGCGACCTATCCAGTCTGCCAGATGCGTTTGCCCGCCACAAGGGAAAGAGGACATTGTAATGCATGGATTCGCAAGGCGTTACGTCTCGCTGCTTTGGCAATTTTGACGTGTGGCAAACTTTTTTTCTCCGCCCGCGAAACCTGGATCGACTCGCGCGGTTAGATGTTTCTGTTGGTCGGCTGCATTCTGGTAATCGCCTTACGATTGTGGCCGATCATTCAATGATTGACGAAGCGAGCAATAGTCAAATTATGACAAAAACAGCCTGACGAATTGCGTCGGCGTACCCTATAGACCGCAGCCCCAAGCGATCGCCCGGCCATGGTGCGAGATTTTTTCTCTGCCATGGCCGGGCGTCTTCGTTTCTTGACGCCGCCGGTTTACGATACCCGCTGAAAGGATTCGGCCATGCTGCGCAGCACCATCGTCATTCCCGCCCGGCTTGCCTCCACGCGCCTGCCGCGAAAGCTGCTGCTGGCCGAGACGGGCCGGCCGCTGATCCAACACACCTACGAAGCGGCCGCACGTGCCAGCCGGCCGAGCGGCCTGCTGGTGGCGGCCGATTGCGAGGAGCTCGCCGCCGCGGTTCGCTCGTTCGGCGGGCAAGTGCTGCTAACCAGCCCCGACTGCGCCAGCGGGACCGACCGCGTGGCAGAGATTGCCCGCCAACTCCCGGACGTGGACGTGCTGGTTAACGTGCAGGGGGACGAGCCGGAGATTTCCGCGGCGGCAATCGACCTGGCGGTGGAGCTGCTCGAGCGCGATCCGGCGGCCGTGATGAGCACGCTGGCCACGCCGATCCGCACGCGCGAGAAGCTCGACGATCCGGCCTGCGTGAAGGTTGTTTTCGACCAGCGCGGCCGGGCGATCTACTTCAGCCGGGCGGCCATTCCGTTTGCCCGCAACTGGGAAGATTCGCTGCTGGCAGCCGAGCCGCCCTACTTTCACCAGCATATCGGTCTGTATGCCTATCGCCGCGAATTCCTATTGCAGGTTGCCGCATTGCCGCGAGCCGGAATCGAGCGGGTCGAGAACCTGGAACAGTTGCGGGTGCTCGACGCGGGACACAGCATTCAGGTCGGCACGATCGACGAACCGACCGTCGGCATCGACACGCCCGAGGACTACCGCGCGTTTGTGGAAAGGTGGCGGCTTCGCGTACACTAAAATTACCGGGAGAGCGATCCTTGCTGTTGCCCCATGTGGATCAAGCAATCGTTGCGGTCGAGAAATTGACCGATTATCTCCTTTGCAAGCAGCATCCCACTGGCAAGCACAAGGCACGATTTTTCCGGGGACTTGGATTCTCGTTGGAGGAACCTGAGCTCTTTCGAACTTGCTTGCTGAACCATGCGAGGAGCAATCTCGTCGTCATCGAAGAGGTGACTCCGTTTGGGATAAAGTATGTGATTGACGGGGCGATTGTTGCCCCGAACGGCTCCTCGCCCAGAGTGCGAGTGGTGTGGATTGTTGAATCCGGTACGCAGTCGCCACGTTTGGTCACCGCGTTTCCGCATGATTAGAGGACGCTCTCAGCTATGAAGGAACACGACTTGACGGTTCTGACTCGCGATCTTTCGGAGCAGCACTTGCTCGCTGGGGATGTCGGCACGATCGTGCATGCGTATCCCCAGGGAGGCTCGTGGGAGGTCGAGTTTATGGCCGCCGACGGCCGCACGATCGCAGTGCTCACGCTGACCGCAGCCGATATTCGGCCGCAACACGCGGATGAGATTTTGCACGTGCGCTCGCTAGCGCTGGCATGATGCGTGAGCCGGTCGTGCTGGTGTCGCAATCGCCAAACTTTCCCGCGGGCGATCCCAACGTCCGCCGCGGCATGGGAGAAGCTTGTGCGCCGCCACGGTCTTCGCGGTGGTAAACTGGCTGGCGAGGAGAGGTAAAAGTAATGCCGAGAACCAGCTCTGCCAAGCGAGCGAGTCGAAAATCTGGAGCAGCTCCGCGTGCTCGACGCGGGACACAGCATTCAGGTCGGCACGATCGACGAACCGACCGTCGGCATCGACACGCCCGAGGACTACCGCGCGTTTGTGGCGCGGTGGAAAGGAAGTAGAATGAAAGCGCCCTAAGCGACACATGGGTTCCAGCAGGACCACAGGAGACGACGGATGGCATCGGTCAAGCAACAACTTTTGGATGTTGTGTCGGGATTGCCCGACGATTGCACGATGGACGACTTTCGCTATCGGCTGTACGTCCGTCAGAAAGCGGAAGAAGGTCTGCGTGCCATCGATGAGGGAAAAGTCCATTCGCAGGAAGAAGTCCGGGAGCTTGTCAAGTCATGGCGAAAGTCATCTGGACCGACCCAGCGGTAGCAGATCTCGCCGCCATTTATGACTACGTTGCCAAGGACTCTCAATCCTTCGACCGCGCCGATCAGCTATGCGCGGAGTTGTTGGCCGCAGCGCAACAGCTAGAGCGATTTCCAAATGCAGGAGCGCTCGTTGAAGAGCTACTGGACATCCATGCTCGGGAAATCTATCGACACGGCTATCGGATCATTTACGTCCATCCGAATGACGCCTGCTACATCCTGCAGTGCATTCATTCGAGCCGCGATCTGATACGGCATCTCGATCCCGATCATTGGGATGGTTTTACCTAGGCCGGCGCGACACGGCACGAAAGAAGCTTGCGCGCCGCCACGGCCTTCGGCGGTAGTAAACAGGCTGGCGAGGAGAGGTGAAAGTCATGCCGAAACCTAGCTCCGCGTTGTCGCGAGTGCTCGCCGTGCTGGCGGTGCTCTTGATCGGCAAAGTAACCTTGAGCGTCGTGATCGGCTATCGCGAGTACTTGCCTCCCAACTTTGAGTCCGATTTTTTGCTAGGAAGAGAGCCGTATTTTTGGGGCGCGTACGGCTGGGCTTTTTACCTGCACCTCGTGGCGGGGCCCGCGTCGCTCGTACTGGGCACGATTCTCGTCAGCAATCGGTTCCGCCGGATGGCGCCGGTCTGGCACCGGCGCTTGGGACGCGTGCAAGCCGCCTGCGTGCTCTTGCTCCTGGTGCCGAGCGGTTTGTGGATGGCCTGGTACGCCGCGACGGGCGCGGTCGCTGCCGCGGGACTTGGCTCGCTGGCGATCGCCACGGCGGGGTGTATTCTGCTGGGAGTGAAGGCGGCGGTCGGGCGGCGATTTGCAGACCACGAGCGCTGGATGTGGCGGACGTACCTGCTGCTCTGCTCGGCGGTCGTGATCCGCCTGATCGGTGGACTGGCGACGGTCACGGGCCTGGACGCACTCTGGCTCTATCCTTTTTCGACCTGGGCCAGTTGGCTACTGCCGCTCGTCGTTTTCGAGGCGCTCCAACTGCTCGAACCGGCGGCGCCGCGCGTCGCGGCCCCAAGTGGCAGCGTTAGTTGACCTCTTCTTCGACTTTATCGTCGTCGCCCGCGATCGAGATCATGGCGCGGAGCGTGGCCAGCCCGATGCTCTGGCCCAAGAAGCGAACGGTGCCATTGACCAAGAGCGCTTGAGCGCCGCCGGAATGCGACGGCCGCTTGGCCGTGGCAAAGCTCAGCACGATGGACTCGGAAGCGTCCGCCGGCGACATCCAGTGGACGGAATGTTCGGCAGCAACGTCCATGACCAACAGCGTCTCGCCGTGGTCGTCGGTAATCTCGGCCAGCGGCCTGGGCTGGGCCGGTTGCAGGCAACTGCCGGGGCTAACGACGGCCAGATACGTGGTGTGCGTTTCTGGAAGTTTGGCCGACGGGCACTGGTACACGCTAACCCGCGTGTCGTGCGCCGCCCGATTTGCCGGATCGTCCCAAGGCTTCGACAGATCGATTTTCTTGTACAGCGGCGTCTGTTCACAATACGGCAAAATCAGCGTTCGCCAACTGTGCAGCGGTTTTCCTTCCGCATCGACCGTATAGGCAGGCGGCAAGCTGTTGTACTCCGCCTGGTAGTTGTGCAGGGCGATCCCGATCTGCTTGAGGTTGTTGCTGCACATTGAACGCCGAGCCGCCTCTCTGGCCCCACGCACGTTCGGCAGCAAAAAAGCGATCAACAGCCCAATGACGCCGAGCACGGCAAGCAACTCGAATAGCCGAAATCCCCGCCTGGCGGGCGGGGGCTCCGGCGGCTGGCCGGGCGTTTGCGGGGGATCGTAAGGGTTGACGCTCATGGCTGCCTGCGAGTTTCTGAAAAGCCTGCCTGCCCGCTGAGTCGAGGTGGACGACACCTGGGCATTGTACCTGCTCGCGGCAAGAAATGCTTAGCCTCAGCCGTTCTCACTAGCTCCAGACGGCGGTAGAATCGCAGTTTAACAGCCGATCACGGTACATCGATCGCGGAACACAGCGCCGATCACGGAATACAGCAAAGTCAAGCATGACCAAATTCATCTTCGTCACCGGGGGCGTTGTCAGCTCGCTCGGCAAGGGACTGACCAGCGCTTCGGTCGGCATGTTGCTCGAACGCCGCGGCCTGCGGGTTCGGATGCAAAAGCTCGATCCGTACATCAACGTCGATCCCGGCACGATGAGCCCCTACCAGCACGGCGA
>JBBDYF010000142.1:0-8816 GCA_040901775.1 Pirellulaceae bacterium
TTCCGCGCGAAGACCAATTTCCTCCGCTCAACCCCTCGGGGTGTGAACGGTTACCTCCGGCCATTACGGTAGCAATTAAGCCACCTGGTAGCCGACCATACATCGTGGCTATGACGGTCGCGGCGTAGAACGGCGTATAGGGAATTGTTTCATTAAAAACGCTGTGACAAAACGCTCGTACAACAACCGCACCTAGGACTGCTACTAGAGCTACAAGCGTACGTTTGATTGTTCTCTGCATGCGCTGCGACATAACGTTGCCTCCATGATTTTTAATCCTTAGGAAAGAAAGCGGGCCTTCCCATAAGCCACTCGCCTCCGGAATCACTGGAACGAATAATACCTCTCCGCTCAGCCGCACTTAACTCCGGATTAAACTGCCGAGCTTTTCCTTGGAGTAACGGACTCCGGGCCTGGGGGCCATAGTAGCCCTTGGCGTGCCGCTTGAACGCCGTCAGCAACTCCACCACGGTCAACGCTTCGTCTTTGGGCAGCAGCCCGCCGTTGGCCAAATACTCGCCCGTCAGGCGGTCGTACTCGGCTCGTGACGGGGCAGACTTCCACGGGCCAAGGTAGAAATCTCGGCACCCCAGGGTCACGATGGCTTGCCCGCTCGCACGATGCTTGCGGTACTTCGGACGATGATTCACCAGACGCGGCATAGCACGGGCCTCCACAGTTGCCAAAACGGCAATTACCGTTTTGCGCTGTTGGGAAAACGCCGCACTGCCGCACGCGGGCAGGTAACTTACCTTGTTTCGGCTATAGGACTTGCGTTCAGTAGCGGGGATCGGACTTGAACCGACGACACACGGCTTATGAAGCCGTTGCTCTAACCAACTGAGCTACCCCGCCAAAAATCGTTGCCGCGGAACAAGTTCCGCCGCACATCGACACACCGGCCCACCCTGGCCAGAGACAAGCCGCGGGCGGATGGCGTTCGCATCCAGGCAAGCTCAAATCTACCCGAAAATCGCCCCCTCGCAAGCCGGACGCCCCACGCCGGCTGATGCTTTGCCGGGCAGGCCCTAACCAGCACTACCGGTAGGGGGCGTGCTACAACTCTTCCGCAGCCGAGGGCTACCAACTTTTGGGCATCGCTGTATCGGCAATGCCTTTGGACAGCGCCTCTTTGGTAACTGGTAACGATCCGAATGGAATCCCATTCGCATTCATCGAAAGCAGGCTACTCCCCTCTTCATCCGTAGTCGCAATTTGTGTATTTCGCATTTGGATTTGCGAACAAAATCCCTCCGAAATCGGCGGCGAAAAAACTAGCGGGTCCGTCGCGCCACCGCTCTGACCGCTACGTGTCGTTGCGCACGATCCAACCAGCCTCGTCAGCGATGAGCGCGATTCGGTGCGGGACTAGCAACAGTTTTTGGCTGCGGTAGGTGTCCCCGATGACGAAAAAACAAGCGCCGTTGTCCTGCGTGATACGGTACAACTGCTCGAAGATTGTGCGAAAGCGAGCAAGGTAGTCGGTAAGTGATTCCTCTCTGCCAATTTGTCCTTCAACCCCGTAGTCACGGTGCTGATAGTACGGCGGCGATGTTACGGTCAGATTCACAGAAGCGTCGTCCAGAGTCGGCAGGACGACACTAACGTCTCCGCTGATTATTTGCCAATCCTTTGACATCTCAGCTTTTTTCCGCATCGTTGATCCTCGTCCAAAAGGTTTGCAACGCGCTGAACTACCCTGTCGAAATCCCTTTCAACTTGGTGCCCCCAAATCCGTAGGACTCTCCAGCCGTCGCGCCGTAGTTTGCGAAAGTTGCCCCGGTCCCGCCGGCGGTTCCTCTCGATTTTCTGTCGCCAGTAATCCGGCAGCTTCGCCTGCCAGAGCGGAAACCGCCAGCCGTGCCAGAAGTCGCCATCGACGAATACGATGAGCCGATACTGCTCAAAGACAAAATCTGGTTTGCCTGGGAGCGTCGGGACATTACGCGAATAACGCCAGCGATTCTGCCGAAAGGCTTTGTCCAGCCTTCGCTCAAGTGAAGTATTGCTTCCTTTCACGGCGGCCATTGTCTTTCGCCGCTGTTCGGGAGTTAAGTTGTCCGGCAAGGCAGCCCTCTCTTGTGAACCGCGCTCTCAAAGAGGGGTGTCAGTATCGTTTGATCGAGCCAACGAACGGCTGGGACGCACACGGCATCGCCGAATCCAAAGAGCATTTGATTTGTGTTGCCGAGCAGCGGGTAGTCGTCCGCCCCTTGTAGTCGCGCGTACTCGCGCGGAGACATCCACCGCATCCGCAATCGGCCATTGTCGAGGATAATCACGATTTGACGCGCACTCCCGCCGCGCGGCGTTCGCAAACAGCCGGCGATGCCATCGAAACGGATCTCCGCGCGTGTCTTTCCGTGCCGCTTGCGTCGGAAGATAGTGCCGACGTGCAAGCCACCATCGACCAGTAGTTGGTCAACGAACCTTCTATGCCGTTCGCTCATCATGTCGTGGTGCTTTGTCACTGCCGCTTCGTCCCACCACTCTTGTTCGTCATCGAGGTCAATCAGGTCATCGAGAGGTCGCCGGTTTTCATCCGGCGTGGGCACGTTCAGCGCAAGCCATCCCGTGGGCAGCGTCACTTTGCGCATTAGCGAGACTAGCTTCATAGGCCGCAGTGGTCCGACAGGCGGCATTTGCTGGCGTGCGTCTCCAAAAAGCACGGCCTGAGCAGGACGCAGGGACTTCGCTGGTCCCAATCGGTCATGGACCCCCAGTACAAAAATACGTGGACGGCTCTGCGGAACAAAATACCTAGCGTCAAGCAGCAAGGCGTCTATCCAGTAGCCGAGATCGGCAAGGCTCTTGACCGCAGCCGCGAAGTCCTTGCCGTCATTCGACGTGATGAACCCGGCCACGTTTTCGAGAACGACAACACTTGGCTTGCGGTTCCCAAGGGATTCCAGCACACGAACGAATCCGAAGAACGTCGATGAGTGCTCCCCGTTAATTCCGCGCCAGTGGCCAGCCAACGAAAGGTCGGTGCACGGAAACGACGCCGTGGCCATAAACGGTGCGCCGGGAATCTGCTCGACTACTTTGTCGGTTTCCCACACGTCGCCCAAGTGAAAATGGTCGGACGCGCCGAATCTCGCCCCGTAAATCTCTGCCTTCTTCGGGTCGATGTCGTTTGCATACGCACACTGCCACCCACTAGAAGCTAGACCTTCGCGGACCAGACCGATACCCGCAAAGAACTCGCAAAAAGTCTTCACGACCCTCTTCGCACGACCGTTTGTCGAGGGTTTTTTCGTTGAAGCCGTCGAGGCCATTTGCAATCACCTTCGCTCTTGCCGCACCAAGGTGCGGTACGTATAGTCCGTGGACGTATGGGCGTCAAGAGGAAGGCTCAGACCCGCATGATCCATTCCAACATCAGGTCGCTCTTTGGTCGGCGAGTACGCGAATTGCGCCGACGGTCGAATCTCAGCCAAGAGGAATTTGCCCACGTCGTCGGGCTTGACCGGAGTTACGTGGGAGGCGTCGAGCGTTGCGAGCGCAACATTAGCTTAGAGAATATCTGGTTGATCTGCCAGGGATTGGGATTGCCGTTGTCAACGCTGTTCGATTTCGACGTTCCGCAGCCGACGAAGGCTGGCAATGGAAAACAACGCAAATGAGTGAGTGAGGGAGTCATGCCAAGGAAGGCGGACCCGATTCTGGAGAATTTCCGTGGCTGCTTAGTTACGAAGCAGCGTCAAGACGGAAACGCCGTTGCGACAGTCGCCAAGGGCGACTGCTGCATCCTGCTGCAACTCGTTCGGATGAAGCTCGACAACTTTCAAGCGAAGATCGACCCTGCCAATCCGGGCCGATTTCGGGGCACGACCGTGTTGATGCAGGACATGAAGGACGTGCTTGGCGAAGTACCGCGACTGCACGTTCCCAAGTGGGGAGCGAGTCACGTTCGCGGTGGGCTTCGGGACGATCTTCGCCGGGGAAACAAACGGCATCTCATCCAGATGATCGAACTGCTCAACACCTACGCCGGCACACCAACGGACCTTCAACGGGCCTACCACGACTGCATCCGTGCGCATCATTCGTACTGGGAAAGTTTTTCCATCGTCGTCACTTTCCAAAGCGACGATCCTGTCCAAGCCAGGGTGTTGCAACTGCTGGCCATTCCATCGCTGGGCAGAGTGCAACAAGGACTGGTTTTCAGCACACTCTATCGAAGATACGGCAAGACTCACCGGGTTACGACGAAAAAGACATTCGCCGGTGACGACCAAAGTTCGCGTGGCGAGGTTGTTCAGCGTGGCGACGTGCAAGTGTGGCGAGCGACCCAAATGCTGCTCGCGGTCGAGGTCAAAGATGCGATCATCGACGAAGTGGGATGGGGACGAGTGGCCTCGACTCACGGCAAACACGACTATCCCCTGTTTGTGTTGGGCATCGGCTTTTCCCCGCCAAAGATTCAACACACGATTTCGTCTCAGTCGTTGACGTTTGCAATCCACCTAGCGGACTTCGTTCTTTCCGTGATGGCACTTTCTTCGATTGACGAGGGGATGCCGCTGCAATCGGTTTTGCTCCAGGTTCTCGAAATTTACAACAGCGTGTTCTGCGATCAGGTCGAGAACGATCCCAGCATCCGAATCAGCGTCAGTGAAAAATGACGGGCGTAAAAGCTCACGCTGGCAGCCGGTTCAGAAATCTGCTATTCTGCCAGCCGTTGTTTTATTCGCCGACGTGTCTAAGCCGCTAACGGGAGGTTGTACCCCGCCAAAAATCGTTGCCGCGGAACAAGTTCCGCCGCACCGCCTGCCGATCGACACACCGGCCCACCCTGGCCAGAGACAAGCCTCGGGCGGATGGCGTTCGCATCCAGGCAAGCTCAAATCTATCCGAAAATCGCCCCTCGCAAGCCGGACCCTCCGCGCCTGCTGCGACGCGCCCGGTCAGCCGTTAAGATACGCCTGCCGCCAAGCTTTGCGCCCGGGGCCGGCTGCTCGCTACCCTCCCGTGCCGGCCGCCACAGGAATCAGTAGCCGATGAACGTCGATGTTGTGCAGCTTTTGACCGATCTGGTGCGGATTCCCAGCGTCAATCCGATGGGCCGCAGCGCTGTGGGAGAGATTTATTTCGAGCATCGCGTCACCGACTACCTGCAGCAGTTGTTCGAGAAACTGAATTTGCCGTGGGAGCGGCACACCGTCAGTCCGCAGCGCGACAACATCATTGTCCGCGTGGATGGCGACAAATCGCCCGAGCGGGGCGGCCGAATCCTGATGTTCGAGGCCCATCAAGACACGGTGCCGATCGACGGCATGACGATCGACCCGTTTGCCGCCGATGTGAAACAGGGCCGCCTCTACGGCCGCGGCGCGTGCGATATCAAAGGGGGAATGGCCGCGATGATCGCCACGCTGGCCCGCCTGGCGACCGAAAAACCGAAGGACCGCCCCACCGTCGTGTTGGCCTGTACCGTGAACGAAGAACACGGCTTTACCGGCGCCACCCACTGGGCCGCCACCTACACCCGCCAGGCCTCCAAGCCGAAGCGGACGAGCAAAACGGCGGCCGGCACCGCTGGAACTGCCCATTCCAAGTTGCTTCCCCGCGTGCCCGACGCCACGATCGTCGCCGAGCCGACGGAGTTGAACGTAGTAGTGGCTCACAAAGGGGCCTGCCGGTGGCGGTGCCATACCACCGGCATCGCCACGCACAGCTCGCAGCCCCACTTGGGCGACAACGCCCTGTATCACATGGCGCGGGTGCTGCAAGTCTTCGAACAATACGGCCGCGACATCGTTCCCACGCTCGCCACGCACCCGCTGGTCGGCCAGCCGACGCTCAGCGTTGGGCTGATCTCCGGGGGTCTCAGCGTCAACACGGTTCCCGATCGCTGCACGATCGAGATCGACCGCCGCGTCCTGCCCGGCGAAGATCCCCAAGCCGCCTTCGAGCACGCCGTCGAGTTCGTCAACATGCATGTGACGACCGGCACCCCGCTCATTCACGACCCGCCGTTCATGTTCACCCGCGGCCTGTCGGACGATCGCAACACCGACCTGGCGGCGGGCCTAGCCGCGGCCAGCGCGCAGCACGGCGGGCCGGGCCAGCAGGTCGGCGTTCCGTTTGGAACCGATGCGCCGCACTATGCGGCGACCGGTTCACCCACGGTCGTTTTCGGTCCCGGCAGCATCGCCCAGGCCCACACGGCCGACGAATGGCTCGACCTCGATCAATTGCGCCTGGCCGCCGACATTTTGTTCGACTTTGCCCGCAACGGGGCGGTGCGGTAGAAGATTCCTTTATCCTGACGGACTACCATGGAGCCCGCCCTTATCCTCGACATTGCCACTGCTGCGGGAACGTGGTTTGCCGTCGGGGTTTCGTTCTTTCTCGTACAAATGGCTCTGCGGCAATGGAAGGCCGATGCTCTGGATCGCCTACATGAGCGCCTCATCGAACCGCAATTGCAGGATGCCTTGCGAACCATCTTCGCCGCCAAACCCGACGAGTTTCTCGATGCTGCCGATTTGCGCCTGCGTGACGCGGCCGAGAAGGTGCTCAACCTATACGATTTGATTGGTCATCGTGCGAAAGCCGAGACGATTCCCAAGCAAGAATTGATCGAGACCGAGTGGCCAGTCATTTTGCGCGTGGCTCAGCAGGTGTACCTCTTCATCGAGGCGCAAAAGAATGCTCGCAAGTCACCGTACAAGGAAGGTTTTATCTGGCTCGTCAGGGAGATCCGAGGAACAGATCCAATCGTCGAACAACTTAAGCGTGAGAATTCCCATTCACCCCAGCATCCGTGGACGCGGCTGCCAGTGCTCCCCGTGCATGGAATGCCTGGTTACCGCAACTCGCGGCCATGCGTTGCCGTTTTCATCTGCTGGAACAAGTGCAAAGTTCTCTTTCTGGAGAGAGCGCGAGCACCGGGCGGCTGGGAAACGCCAGGCGGTTTTCTGAACGATGGTGAAGACCCGGAGGCAGGCGCTGTGCGCGAAGTGGCGGAAGAAACGGGCTTCGCCATGGATTCGCTTCGGCTAATCGATATCCATGTGGGAGACTACTCCGGTTCCACCGGAACGTATAACACACTTAACTTGTGCTACCTTGCCGACGTTGTGACAACATTGACCGATACTCCACCGGTGCCTCAGCTCGATCCCGCCGAATCGAAAGGCTTTGACTGGCATCCGGCATGCGGTTCGGTCGCCGATCTGCTGGCAGCTAAGCGGCTGGCATTTCCTTGGGTAGCAGATGCCTACGCCAAGATATGCAGCATGGTGACATCCGGATCGCGCTAACTTCAGACCAATTCAATCCCGTGCATGGCCGGGCGAGTGAGTTGTCGCTATCGCGGCTCTTCCGGAATGTCGATCCAGCGGCGCTCGGCGTGCGATTGCAGCACCGCGTCGGCCACCACCTGGGCCCGCA
Source organism: Pirellulaceae bacterium (assembly GCA_040901775.1). Lineage (GTDB taxonomy): Bacteria > Planctomycetota > Planctomycetia > Pirellulales > Pirellulaceae > CAYLLN01. The sequence goes on from JBBDYF010000142.1 coordinate 7,402, forward strand.
GGCCGTCGTAAAAGCTGGGCACCGCCTCGCGCCGCTCGCCAATCGCGCTGACGAACTCCCACACCAGGTCGTAGCGAAAGACCGTCGCCGGTTCTCCCGCGCTCGGATCGCGCGGGCTCGACTCGGGCTTGAGAAACTCGGCCGGCACATCGACCGGGGCCAGGTCCTGCCCTGTTTTGCCCAGCATGATTTGGTTGGGCATGTGCAGCCGATACACGGCGGTTCCTTCGGAGCCGTTGATTTCGGCCCACTCGTGCCCGAAACCTTTGAAGCCGTAGCCCTTGGCCAGGGTGGTCCCTTCCCAGACGCCGGTGGCGCCGCATTGAAACTCGCCAATCAGGCTCGACCAATCGTCAACCTCGCTCGGCCGGCATTCCTGGCCGTCGGGTGTGCGAGTGCGCGGGGCAAAGCGGGCAGTCGCTCCGCACAGCGACTGGAGCGGCCCCAATAGGTCGATGGCGAAGTCGATCCGGTGGATGGTCATGTCGTACAGATCGCCCGCCCCCGCCTGCGATTTGTATTGCCGCCAGCCCCAGCTCGTTTCGGGCCAGTCGAGGAACCGTTGGCTGCGGAAGTGTCGCAGTTCGCCCAAAGCACCAGATTTTACCAAGTGCCGCAGGTAACGCATCGACGGGGCAAAGCGATAGGTGAAGGCCGTCATGTGAACGACGCCGGCATCGCGGCAGGCGTGGTACATCTCGCGGACTTCGCCTGCATTTAGGCCCAGCGGCTTTTCGCACATCACATGCTTGCCGTGGCGGGCAGCCGCCAGGGCGATCGGCTGGTGCGTGAAATTGGGCGTGGCGATGACGACGGCATCGACGTTTGGATCGGCGCACAGGGCCTCCGCATCGGTCGTGACGTTCTCGCAACCCCAGTCGGCCCGGCGCTTATCGAGCAGCGTCTGACTGGCGTCGCACACGCCGGCCAGTTCGGCTCGCGGATCGAGACGAATGGCGGGGACATGGTGATAATCGCTGACCGCGCCAGCGCCGATGATGGCGATTCTGACGGGCCTTGTCGTAGTGGGTTGAGCCATGGTGGATGCGGGTATGCGCTGAGAGGACAAAAGGTCGGCAGGTCGTTGGGTCGCTAGTTTCGCAAAAATAATTGGCGGCTGTTAGTGGCCGCCGTGGGTGAAGAGCAAGATTCACGCAGCCAATAGCCAAACGCCCGTTGCGGATCTGGCCGTTGCGGCAACATCTTGAGAGCGTTGGGGTTGCATCGCACATAGCAAGAGCCAAGGGGAGCCAAATTGCCGTTGATAGCATTCCTTGCCGAGTCCATTAGCCACTTTGATACTGTGAAATATTTCCTTAGACCACCCGTAAGAGGGTGTACTGCGGAAGTGGCAAGCGGTAAATTGATGGAAACCTTGCGGGGGCACTCGCTCCTGAAATGAAAGGCTCGACAAG
>JBBDYF010000142.1:8916-25747 GCA_040901775.1 Pirellulaceae bacterium
TTTCTATCTCGACAAGTTTCTATCTCGACAAGTTTCTATCTCGACAAGTTTCTATCTCGACAAGTTTCTATAAGAGTTCCTAGCCAGACCGCGATCTTCCCCGGTGTTCGGGTGAAGGGCCGGACCTTGAGTTAGGGATGGTAAATTATTGAAAGTCTTTGTTTTATGTGCCTTTTGGCCATTCAATATAAGAGTGTTCCCGAGGCCCCGATTTTAGTCGCGGCAAATCGGGAAGAGGCTTACGATCGTCCGACGCTTGTGCCGGCCATTCAGCCGGGCAAGCCGCGGGTTCTCTCGGGGGTCGATGCCAAGGCGGGCGGCACCTGGCTGGGCGTGAATCAGAACGGGCTGTTCGTGGGGGCAGCCAATCGCCCGCGGATGTTCTCGCCCGCGGCGCCCAAGTCGCGGGGCATCTTGTGCCGCGATCTGCTGCGGGCCAATTCGGCCCGCCAGGGCGTCGATATCGCGATGGAAGAGCTGACCGCCAACAAGTACGAAGGCGTGAACTTTATCATCGCCGATTCCGAGTCCGGCTGGTCCGTGCATGGCGGCGACGATCCGCACGTCGTCGAATTGATCGAAGGGCTGAACATTCTGAGCAGCTACGACGCGAACGATCTGCGCGACGAGCGGCAGAAGCTCGCCCGCCGGCTGCTGACGCTGCAATCGCTGGACTCGGCGGTCAAATTCCTGGCGGTGGCCAGCAAGGCCTTTGCCCGGCCCTCGGCAGCCCCGGAACGCCCCGGCATGGTCGTCCGCGACAAGGAACGAGGAACGGTCAGTTCCACGCTCATTGCCCTGGGCAAGAAGCCGCGGGATGCGATCTTTCAGTACGCCAACGGCTCGCCCGATCAGGCCCGCTACGAAGACTACTCGCCGCTCTTGCGCGATATCCTCAGCCGCGGTCTGCGGGAGTCTCGGACGAAGCAGAAGGCGTAGGACGGCAGCTATAAGGTGTCTGGATCGAGCAGTCTTGCCGCGTGGATCACGGCGATGATGAAAGCGGTCTTGGCAGCCGGCTCGTACCGGTAAATAATCCGGTAGCTCCCTTGCAAAACCTGCCGGTAGCGGCGTGTTTCGTCTTCATCGACGAAACCGCCACCTTCAGGAAACCGTTCGATTCGGTTGGCCCGGTGAACGATTTTGGTGATGAGCCGGCGCGCCGCCACGGGATTGTCCTTGGCGATATAGGCCTCGATGGCGTCCAAATCGTCTAGCGCCCGCGGTGACCAGATGAGGCGCGTCATCGGCAATAGCGGCGCTGGACCTCTTCCTGCGTAATGCCACCTTGCTCGGCTAGGGCCCGTTCGCCCGCTTCGATCTTGTCGAGCACATACAGCTTGTTGAGCAGTAAGTCCACGTCCACCTCGTCGGGCATGGAATCAACGACTTGTAGGATCGTTTGCTTTTGCACGCTTTTACCTCATCATTCGCGCCGCCACTCGCATTCGCCGGATTGCACCATCTCCTCGATGGTACGCCGCCCAATGGGGAGGGTCAATCGTCGGACCACTTTGCCTCACGCCGCTCGCTCGTACAGCCAGGCGTTGCCCTGCTTGCCGCACTGCGTCGCCGCGCCGGTCTGTCGCAGGCAATAGGCAATTCGCTGGGCGATGCCGCGGCGAATGCCCAGCGCCGCGGCGAGCTCTCCCGTGTGAAAGGGCTCGCTCAGGCCGGCCGGCATGAGCCGCCACAGGTCGGCGCAGTCGGCAAACCGCTCGACCCCGATTACCGCCACCAGCCGTTGGTCTTCGACCTGAAAATCCTTGGCCCGCCACCGCCGGCGACGACCGTGACCGGGATAACGGCGCTCTTCGATTTCGACCAGCGGCGTTTCTATCGTCAGGTTCGGATGCGGAAAGACCCGCGTAAAATAGATCAGCTCGTCGAACAGGCTGAGCAGCGAAGCGCGCTTGGGGCTCGCCTTGCGCGAAAGTTCCTTCCCCCCCTTGCGCTTCAGATTGACCAGCACCTTGCGCACCACCAGCGGCTTGACCACGAGCACCTGGTGCCGCTCGAGCAGTTGGGCGATCTTGTCGCGAATGGCGGCCAGCGATCCGTGCTGGATTTCGATCAGCACGCTCCCCCGCATCGCGTCGATCCGGTACCCTTCCAGCCGCTGCTCGACGAGGGCTTCGCGTCCGGCGTAAAGCCCCTTGAGCTGGCGGTGCAGGGTGGTCTCCATCCGTGGAAAATACCGCCCAGCAGGCCGAACGACCAAGAGCAACCAGCCGAGATCCCGCCGTGCTAGTGATTCAACGCGAATTCGGCGCTATTGAGCAGGGCCCACAAAATGTCGCCCCAGACTTTTGCCTGGTCGCTTTCGCTGCGGCTGGCAAGCTGGTTGCGGCAAATGGCCAGTTCTGCCTCGCTGGCGGGCCGCGAAAGGGTCGCTAGAAACAGCGTTTGCAGGCGGTCGTCGCCGGTTAAAAATGGAGCCTCGATCGCACCCAGCAGCGGGCTGCGCGCCGGGTCGGTCGCCTCGGCCAGATCGGCGCCGTTGAGCAGCGTCAGGGCTTGCAGCACGCCCGCTTGATACTCCAGCAGCGGCAACCCACTGACCTGCATCTTGGCGACGAACGCCTGTCGCTGCGGGTCGAGCAGCGAACTGGCGACGTTCGCCCCCGGCATCATTCCCTGGCCGCGGCGATTGAGCACCCGATTCACGCTGTCGTACAGTTGATCGGCCGAAAGGGTTTTGACGCTCATCGCCGCGTACAACTCTGGCGGAGGCTGCTCGTCGGCCGACCACTCGCTGGTTCGCTGGTAAGCCTCGCTGTTGGCGAGCGTTCGCAACAGTTCCCGTAGATCGAACCCGCTGTCGATAAAATACTGCGTCAACTCGGCGAACAACTCCGGATGGCTGGCGGGGTTCTGCGGGCCCAGGTCATCGACCGGCTCGACCAATCCCCGGCCAAACAAGATCCACCAGCCCCGATTGACGGCGGCTCGCGACAGGTAGGGATTGGATCGCGAGGCCATCCAGATCGCCAGTTGCTCGCGGCGCGTTCCCAGTTCGTCCGCGGCCGGAGCGCCCCCCGAAGGATACCGCGGCGGCACCACTTCGTCTTTCTCGGGCAGCCGCACCTCCCCCTCGTCGAGATCGACCAAGGCGAACATCATGCCGGGCGCGTTCTGCTCGGGCTGGCGCAGGCGGGCGAAGAACGCGGCATAGCCCCAAAAGTCGGTCTGCTTCCAGGCGTCGAACGGATGATCGTGACACTGGGCGCATTCGATTTGCAGACCCAAAAAAATGCGGGCCGTGCTCGCCGCCAGCTTTTCGGGGGCCAGTTCGAGCGAGGTGTAATAGAACGCCGGGCCGGCGTCGTCCCCCGCCGTGGCCACCAGCAGTTCCGAGACCAGCCGGTCGTACCGCACGTTCTCGACGAATCGCTGCCGCAGCCAGTTTTGCACGCCGACCACGTTGTTGATCCGCTCGATGTCCATGCCGCCGGGCAGCATGATGTGGCGGTAGGTGTTGGCCAGGTGCGTCGCATGAGCGGGAGAGGCGAGCAGCCGGTCGATCATCCGGGCCTGCTTGTCGGGCGACTCGTCGGCCAGAAAGGCCCGCACATCGGCGACCCGCGGCACGACGCCGATCAGATCGAGACTCACCCGCCGCAGGAACTCGGGATCGCTCGAGCGGGCCGCCGGCTCGATCCCCTCGGTCTTCAGCCGGTCGCCAACCAGTTCGTCGATCCGCCGCACCATCGCGGCCCGGCGCACGGCGGGGGAATCTTCGGCGGGCTCGGCCTCTTGAGCCAAAAGCGGGCTCAGCGAGCCAAGAAGAAAGATCACTGCCGCGAGAGTCGAGCGGAATAGCGACACGGCCATCCTCCACGATATAGACAAGATCTCTAGGATTGTATCGCTTTTGGGGCAGCTGTTGCAACTGCTTGGAGCATATTGCCTTGGAGCCGCGTGTGCCGGATACTTCCAGCACAAGAGAGCTGATAGCGATGAGAGGAATATGCCCAGGGTTACCTTCCTTTTCTGGAATCTGAATCGTCAGCCGGCGACGGAATACGTAGCCGCGCTCGTCAGCGAACGAGACGTGGACGTGGTGATTCTCGCGGAGAACGTCGTTTCTCCGATGGCCTGGATCGAGGCTCTCAGCCTTGGGCCCGATCGGTTTCACTTCTTTCCTGGGCTCTATGACAAGGTTCAGGTTTTCGCCCGATTTGATTCGTCGATGCTGATTCCCTGCCGCGACGGAAGACGATTCTCGATTCGCATCCTCAAGATTCCGAAATCTGGAGAAGTGCTACTAGCTGGAGTTCACTTGCGAGACAAACGGAATCATGGACCCGAGTCGCAGGCAGAAGAGTGCTGGCATTTGGCCAGGGAGATCGAGCGGGCCGAAGACGATCGGGGACATCGGCGCACCATTCTTGTCGGTGATCTGAATGCAAGTCCCCATGAATTCGGCCTGATTAGCGCGTATCGATTGAATGCCACGCTGAGCCGAAGAATTGCCGGCCGGGAAGATCGAGCCATCGGAGACATTCGGGCGCGGTTCTTTTTCAATCCCATGTGGTCCAAGTACAATGATGACAGCGACGGCGCTCCAGCGACGTACTTTTACCATCGTGGGGACGAAGTAAGTTACTATTGGCATATGGTGGATCAGGTGCTTTTGCGCCCCTCCCTTCTGAGCGGTTTCAAGTCGTCGGATCTGGAAATCGTTTCGCAGATCGGCAACCGCACGTTGCTGCGAAATGGAAAGCCGGACGCCAAGCTTGTTTCCGATCATTTGCCGCTGTTATTTTCGATCGATTTGCAATGAACGATACAACCGCCCTTACCGCCCTGGAATCTGAATTCTGGCCGCCCAACCTGACCGCTGCGATCGAGCCACCAGTCACGATTCTCAAGAAGGCTGCTGCTGAGTTAAGTGTCCGAACCAATCAGGTACTCGAAGGCCGCGTCCAATCGAGTCCCGCCAGAATTGGGCCTGGCAGCCTGCCCAAGTTTTTTGAGATCTCGTTTCAAGTGCGCGCACCTTCCCTCAGCAATTACACGGTTGAACTGTTTTCCGTCCAGCATGACAGCCGCCTCTACCCGGTCACCTTTGCGGGGGACGCGGTTGAAGAAGTGGTCGAGGACGGGGACCAACTGCAAGCCCAGAGCGATCGCGAATTGACCGACCGCCTGCGTGTCTTGTTGGCCACCGCCCATGTCCGGAAGGTCATTTCTGGACTATTGGCGCAAACCAAAGAAACTTGACCGCGCCATTGCCTGCATAGCGTCATGCGGGCCGCTTTCATTAGTCGAATCCTTGCACTTTGTCCGTCGATCGCGATTGTCTCTTCTCCCCCGCGCGACTATCACTTCTACTTCCTCTACCCTCGCTGGTCGCGGAACGCCACAGAGGGCGTTCCCTACCGAACCCTGGCCCCCTCCTCCCATGTGCGGCATAACCGGCGCCATCTGGACCGATCCCGACCTGGGGATCGACGCTGCGCTATTGCGCCGCATGACCGACGCCCTCCGCCACCGCGGGCCCGACGAGGAAGGGCAGTATCAGACCGACTTCAAGTTCCGGCCGCCGTATGAGTCGCTGCCCGGCATCGCCCTCGGGCACCGCCGCCTGTCGATCATCGACCTCTCGACCGGCCAGCAGCCGATGTGCAACGAGGATGGCACCGTCTGGATCGCCTTCAACGGCGAGATCTACAACTACGATTACCTCCGCCGCCGGCTGGAAGGCTCTGGCCACAAGTTCCGCACCGACAGCGACACCGAGACGATCATCCACCTGTACGAGGATGAAGGCCCCGATTGTTTTTCGCATTTGAACGGCATGTTCGCCGTCGCCCTGTGGGACGCGCGTCGCCGGCGGCTCGTCCTGGGTCGCGATCGGATGGGCAAAAAGCCGGTCGTCTATCGGCAAGATCCGGGCCGGCTGTTGTTTGCCAGCGAGCTCAAAAGCATCCTGGCCATTCCCGGCCTGCCGCGCGAGATCGACCACTCGGCGATCGACGAGTACCTGACCTACCAGTACATCCCGCATCCGAACACGATCTTTCGCGGCTACAAAAAATTGCCGCCGGGGCACTGGGCCGTCTGGCAAGACGACAAGCTCGAAGTCCGGCCCTACTGGCAGCCCAATTTCACGTTCGAGCGGCGCATCTCGGCCCGCGACGCCATCGAGCAACTCCGCGAGCTGATGGAATCGGCCGTCAAGGTGCGCATGCGGAGCGACGTGCCGCTGGGGGCGTTCCTGTCGGGCGGGATCGATTCGTCGATCGTCGTGGCCCTGATGCAAAAGCTGTCGGCCGATCCGGTGAAGACGTTCACCATCGGCTTTCCGGTCAAGGAATACGACGAGTCGGCCTATGCCGAGCGAGTGGCCCGGCACCTGAAAACGGATCACACCGCCTTGCAGGTGACGCCCGACGCGGTCGATATCCTGCCCAAGCTGGCCTGGCATTACGACGAGCCGTTCGCCGACAGCTCGGCGATTCCCACCTGGTATGTCTCGGAACTGACGCGGCGGCACGTGACGGTCTCGCTCAGCGGCGACGCGGGAGACGAACTGTTCGCCGGCTATCAGCGGTATCGGGCGGTCGCCTTGGCGGGCATGTTCGATCGCCTCCCGCCGCTCCGGTCGCTGGTCGCCGCACGGGCCTGGCAATGGCTGCCGTCGTCGGGCCGGCAGAAGTCGCTGTGGCGTAAGGCCAAGCGCTTCAGCGAGGCGCTCGCGCTGCCGCCCGAGCGGCGGTATCTCGACTGGATTTCGATCTTTCACGAGCCGCGGCGGGCCGAGCTATATAACGACGATTTTTTGGCCGGGCTGACGAGCGATCCGGCTGCGTTCGTGCGTGCGGCGTGGAAGCGGTGCGAAGGACGCGACGCGGTAACCGCCGCCTCGCTGACCGACCTGGTGACCTACCTGCCGTGCGATCTGATGACCAAGGTCGATATCGCCTCAATGGCGCACGGGCTGGAATGCCGGGCGCCGTTTCTCGATTATCGGGTGGTCGAATTCGCCGCCTCGCTGCCGGTGCATTTGAAGTATCGCCGCGGCCGGGGCAAGTGGCTCTTGAAAGAAGCCTTCGGCCACCTGCTGCCGGCCGAAGTCTTCGCGCGGAAGAAGATGGGCTTTTCGGTCCCGCTCGACTATTGGTTCCGCAACGAGCTGCGCGACTTGACCCACGACACGCTGCTCTCGGCATCTTCCAGGTCGCGCGAGTTCTTCCGCCCAGAAGCGGTGCGGCAACTGGTCCGCGAACACGACGCCCGGCACTACGACCACTCGGCCCGGCTGTGGGCCTTGGTGATGCTCGAAACCTGGCTGCGCGAATGGGGCGGCGCCGAACTGGGGCACGGGGCTGGGGCTGGGGCTGGGGCAAGTGCCGCGATACCCAGCCCAATTGTCTGATCCGGTCTGCCTGGCCGCGACCATTCGGGCCCTGCATAGCCGCGACCAGTGGTCGCGCTTCCTGCCTTCTCTCTCATAGCCGCGACCAGTGGTCGCGCTTCCTGCCTTACCGTTTCTCAGCCCGCGACCAATCCGCAACCAGCAAAACGCGCAACACCTTCGAGTTGCTTGGCGCTATTGTACACTAACTAGCACTACACCCTACACATCCAAATTCCGCACCTCCAACGCGTGCTTCTCGATGAACTCGCGGCGCGGTTCGACTTTGTCGCCCATCAGCACGCGGAACATGTCGTCGGCCGCGCCGGCGTCCTGCATTTGCACGCGGACGAGCGTGCGGTTGGCCGGGTCGAGCGTCGTCTCGCGCAGCTCTTCGGCATTCATTTCGCCCAAGCCTTTGAAGCGGGTCATGTGCAGGCCCTTCTGGCCCATCTCGCGAACCGCCGCGGCCAGGGCCCGCAAGTCGGCCAGCGGAACCTCGTATTCCCCTCGCCGCAGGACATATCGCGGCTGGTCGCTGCCCGTGCGCTCTTGCGGGATCAGCATGTCGAGATTGAAGCCGAACAGCGATTGCAGATCGGCCAGGCCCTGGTTGATCGTGCGAACCTCGTGCAACTCGGTAAAAAGAAGCTGCGACGGGGCAGGGGCGTCGGCAGGCTGGGCGGGGGTAGGATGATGTCCCTCGCTGGCGCTGGGCTGTCCCTCGCTGGCGCTGGGCTGTCCCTCGCTGACGCTGGGCTGTCCCTCGCTGACGCTGGGCTGTCCCTCGCTGACGCTTCGGGTTGGTGTGCCGTCCCCCATCGACAGCTCGGCGCCGGCGGCTGCTTCTTGCGATTCGAGGAACTTGTCGAGTTCGGGCCGGGTGGCGAACCAGTGCTCGTCGCGCCCCAGATAAACGTGGAACACGGGTAGCTTGCCGGCGGCATCGCGCCGCCTGGCATGGATTTTCAGGCTGATGCCGCGGCGCTCCAGAGCGAGCAGGGCCTCTTCCATGCCGGCGACCAGACTGGCCAGGCGCTGCATTTTTTCCCCCTGCACGAGGCGGCCCTCGCCCAGATCGAGCTCGGAATCGGTCAAGCCGCGGGCCAGCAGTTGGGCTTTCATTTCTTCGTCGGTCTGAACGTAGTAGGGCTTGGCTTTGCCCTTCATCACGCGGAAGAGCGGCGGCTGGGCGACGTAAATGTGCCCCTGGGCGACGAGCTGGTACATCTGGCGGTAGAAGAAGCAGAGCAGCAGGGTGCGGATGTGCGAGCCGTCCACGTCGGCGTCGGTCATGATGATGACCTTGTTGTAGCGGAGGCGGGTGATGTCTTGATCGACGCCGATGCCGGTGCCGATGGCCTGGATCATGGCCTGGACTTCGGTGTTTTCGAGGACTTTGTCTTCCCGCGATTTGTAGGCGTTGATGATTTTGCCGCGGAGCGGCAGGATGGCCTGGAACTGGCGAAGGCGGCCCCCTTCGGCGCTGCCGCCGGCCGAATCGCCTTCGACCAGGTACAGCTCGCACTCTTCCATGTTTTTGCTGAGGCAATCGCGCAGCTTGCCGGGCAGCGAGCCGCTGCCGAGCACTCCCTTGCGATTGCGAAGCACTTCCTTGGCTTTGCGGGCGGCTTCGCGGGCCTCGGCGGCGAGCAGGGCCTTTTTGACGATCGCCTTGGCCGTTTTGGGATTTTCTTCGAGATACTTGCCCAAAAACTCGCCGAAGGCGGCGTTGACGATCCCTTCCACCTCGGGATTGTTGAGGCGGTTTTTGGTCTGGGCCTGGAACTGCGGCTCGGCCACGCGCACCGCGACGATCGCGGTCAGCCCTTCGCGAAAATCCTCGCCGCCGGGGACCAGGTCTTTGAACAGATCCTGTTTTTTGCCGTAGCTGTTCAGCGTGCGGGTCAGGGCGGTGCGAAAGCCGATGACGTGGGTGCCGCCGTCGGGCGTGTGGATGTTGTTGACGTAGGAGTGCAGGTTTTCGGTGTACTCGCCCGAGTATTGCAGGGCGATATCGAGCTGCACGTCCTGGGCTTCACTTTTGAAGTTGATGACTTCGTTGTGGACCGTTTCGCTGGCTCGGTTGAGGTACTCGATGAACTCGACCAGGCCCCGCTCGTAGAAGAATTCTTCCTTCTCGCCGCTGCGCTCGTCGAGAAAGTGGATGCGGACGCCGCTGTTGAGGAAGGCCAGCTCGCGCAAGCGCTTTTGCAGCACGTCGTACTGGAACTTGGTGGTGGTGAAGATCGTGGGATCGGGCTTGAAGGTGATCTTGGTGCCACGCTTGGTGGTGGTGGCGATCTTTTTCAGCGGGGCCTGCGACTCGCCCCCGGCGAACTCCTGCTGGTAGAGGGCGCCGTTGCGACAAACCTGGGCCTCGCACCAGGTCGAGAGAAAATTGACCGCCTTCAGGCCGATGCCGTGCAAGCCGCCCGACGTTTTGTAGCTCCGCTTGTCGAACTTGCCCCCCATGTTCAGGTTGGTCATCACCGCTTCGAGCGTGCTGACCTCGGTCCCCTTTTGCTCGGACGTTTGCTCGTGTCGCTCGACCGGGATGCCGCGGCCGTCGTCTTCGACGGTGACCGAGCCGTCGTTGTTGATCTGCACCCAGACGTGCTGGGCGAAGCCCCCCATCACCTCGTCGATCGAGTTGTTGACCAGTTCGTACACCAGGTGATGCAGCCCCTGCACCGAGCTGTCGCCAATGTACATGCCGTACCGCAGACGGACGTGCTCTCGGTCGGATAGCTTTTGAATGCTGTCGGCGCCGTAGTCGTCGGCAGTCGGGTTGACGCTGGGCATGGTAGCGACGGCGGTATCGAACGGTTTGATTTCTTCAGGCATGGTATCTTCGGACATGGGTCTTTCAGTCTTGGCAAACGGGAGCGGAAGCGCGCCGGCGGAGGAAGCCAGCGGGCAACGGAGGAAACCGGCAGCGAGTTAATCGATCTCTCCCAGGCGGAATTTCACATCTTTGATCTTGTGTTCGGGAGCCAGGGCGGCCAGTTGTTTGACGACCTTCGCCTTGACGAACGCCAGCTCTTGCAGGATCGACGAGTTGCGAACCGTCACCTGCAAAACGCCCCGCTGCACGTTGCCCGGCCGCGTGTGGGGCGACAGCTTGACGCCGACCGCTGTGCGCCAGGCCCCCTCGCACGAGGCGGCCGCCTGCACCTGGGCATAACCCCGCTTGGCGAGCAACTGACTCATCACGTCGCCCAGGTTCTTGGGCGGCGGAATGCGGACCCGGCGGCGGCGATAGTCGTCTTGCAGGTACTGTTCGTCTTCGTCCGTGGAGGGCACTGGGTCATCCTTGATCTGGTTTTCACAGAGCGCGACCAATGGTCGCGGCTAGGCAGGGTTTTGCAGAGCGCGACCAATGGTCGCGGCTATGCAAGGAGGTTTCCTTATCGATCGCGCGACAGCGGCATGACGACGTAGCCGTACTGGCTGTCGTCGGCCAGGAAGACCGCCGCCGTCTCGCCGTTTTCAATGTCGAGCGTGATGTTCTGCTCGGGGCTCAGCACCTTCAAAAAGTCGAGCACGAAGCGGTGGTCGAGCGAAACGATGATTTGCGGCCCGTCGTAGGCCACCGGCATCTCGACGCGCGACTGCCCCGTTTCGGCCGTGGCCGCGGCGAGCGTGAGCGTGCCATCGCCAAACGTGAAGTCGATCCCCCGGCTCTCCTGGTTCAAGACGACCGACGCCTGCCGCAAGGCCGAGTGCAGCGGCCCGACGGTCATGTCGATCTTGGCGGCGTCGCGGCGGGCGGGAAAAACGTCGCGCCACCGCGGGAAGCGGCCTTCGACCAGCCGCGAGTAGAACGTGCAGCGCGGGGTGCGGATCAGCACGTCGCTGCCGCGAGCGGCCAGGTGGACCTCGCCATCGTTGTCGGACAACGCGCGGTTGATTTGGCGGAGCGAAGGAGTGCGAATGATCGTCATCGTGTCTCCCGTGGCGTGCCCCCCCACCGCTTCGGCCGGTCCTTCCATCTTGGCCAGGCGACGGCCGTCGGTTCCCACGGCGGTGATCTTGCCCGCCTCGAGTTCGAACAGCACGCCCCCCAGCGCGTAGCGGCTGCTTTCGAGTTCGGTGGCGAACTCGGTGCGGGCGATCACCTCGCGAAAGAGGCGGGCCGGCAACACGTGATACTTCGTTTCCTCGAACGTGGCGACGGCTGGAAACTCCTCGGGATCGCCGCCGGGCAGTTTGAATTCGCTCCGCTCTCCTCGGATGATCGTTCCCTTGTCGGTCGAGTCGATCCGGAGCTTCTCGTCCGAGCTTTCCCGCAGGATCGCCCCGACGTGGCTCACCGGCAACACGGCGCTGCCGGGGGCATCGACATCGAGCCCTTCGATGCTGACGCGCACGCCCACCTCCATGTCGGTGGCACTGAGCGTCGCGCCCGCCTTATCCACGTCGAGCTTGATGTTCGTCAAGATCTCCTTGGGGCTGCGGCTGGGGGCGAACAGGGCGGCCGTTTGAAAAGCGGCCAACAGTTTTTCACGATCGCAAACGATTTTCATGGGGGTCAAACCCTCCGTGCAAAGGAGACTGCCAGGATGCTCTTGGCGAACAAGCTATCGAGCGGCCTGGCGGATCGCCAGCAATACGAATAGAGATATCTAAATTAGTCGTCGTAGTAATGCGAGCGGCAAAAGTGTCGATGGCGGTCGGGCCGTCTGCCCGAAAGCGAGACCAGGCCAATATTTACGGCCGAAGCTTGGGGAACATTGGACGGTGAATAACCTGTTGGCAGGGCGTCGGTCCGCTGTTGGCGGCCGGTCGATCGCCAACAGCCAACGGGCGCGTGGCCCAAGCGGCTGTCGATAGCGCCGCGATCGAGCGACGGGCAGCGACAGCCAGCGACGCGTTCTCCACCGCTAAAAGCTTGATGAATTTCAAAGTTCAAAGACCTTCTGCCGTGATTTGGGCGGTCAATTCTGCGAGCAAGTGGGCCGCGTCGTCGTCGCGAGCGGCCGCAGCCTTCACCTTTTTACAGGCATGCAGAACGGTGGTATGGTCGCGATTGCCGAAGTGGCGGCCAATTTGGGCGTAGCTGGCGCCGGTCAGTTCGCGGCACAAAGTCATCGCCAAGCCGCGGGCCTCGGCGATTCGTCGTTGTCGCGATTTCCCTTTCAGTTCGGTCACGGTAATCTCAAAATGCCGGGCGACCGCCGCGGTGGTCTGGCGAAAAAGCGCTGCGTCGGCCGGTCGTGCCGAGGCCAGAACCTGTTTGACGAGGGCCGAGTCGATCCGCTCGCCCCCGTGACTGGCCGCCGAGGCCAACTGCATGAGCGTGTGCCGCAGCCGCGACACCGAGCAACTGGGACCGCGGTCGATACCCAGGGCGGCAAGTTGCGCGAGTGAATCCTCGCCCAATCGCAGGTCGAGCTGTTGGGCCAATTGCCGGACGATCTCGCGGCGGGTCAGTTGGTGCGGCAACGAAAGTGGCACGACCAGCCCGCCCGACAGGCGACTGGCCAGCCCCGGGGCCAGATGGTCGTCGGCCTGGGGCAAACCGCGCAGCGTAACAATCGCCAAAATGCCGCGTCGCAGCAGCACGTCGAGCGACGTTGTTAGAAACTGTTGAGCCGCGGCCTTGCCGGCCAGCGCCTGCAAGTCGTCAATTAGCAGCAGGTCGCACCGTTGATAGCGGGTCCGCAGATCGGCGACGGAATTGGTCTCGGCGGCATGGGCCAGCGCGCGCACCAGTTCGGCACCGGTCGTGTGCAGCACTTGCCGCAGGCCCAGGCTCGCTTGCCGGCGCTCGGCAAGAATCTGAGCGAGCGACGACTTGCCGACGCCGCGGGGCCCGCACAAAACGAGCGGATTGTATTTCGGTTGCTCGCTGACGGCGGCAGCCAACAGCGGACGAACCAGCGCGTTCTCTGGACCGACGACGAAGCTCGCCAGCGCAGCTTCGCCGGGCACCGTCATCGGAATCGAGAAGACGCCGCTGATCACAAAAACTCGCTGGGAAAAAGGCCCCACGCCCCGGTGAAAGAATCCCGCTAAAAGCAAGCTCCGATTGTAGCGGTTTGCAGAACCGCTGGCGAGTGACGCAGCCGTGGAATCGGGCGTTATTTTAACGAGCGCAAGTGCTTGACAGTATTGACGATACGGCGAGCCGCCTCGGCAATCTCCACCGCCGTTGTCGAAGCGCCCAAACTGAGACGAATGGCGCCCGCGATAACCGCAGCCGGCAGGCCCATCGCCAGCAGCACGGGCGATGGTTCGCTCGATCCGCTGGCGCAAGCCGAGCCGGTGGAGCAAGCGATGCCGGCCACATCGAGCGCCATGACAAGCTGCTGCCGATCGACGCCGGGAAAAGCAAGGCAGCTTGTGTTTGGCAAACGCGGCGCGTCGTGGCCGATGACGACCGCGGCGGGAAATTCGTTTTGAATCGACCGCTCGAGCTGGTCGCGCAGCGTTTGCATTCGCTCCGCGCGCTGAGGCAGTTCACGCACCGCGAGTTCGAGCGCCTGGAAAAAGCCGACGGCGAGCGCGACGTTCTCGGTTCCCGGTCGCAACCCCTCTTGCTGAAAGCCGCCGAACAATTGCGGCTGAAGTTTCACGCCGTGCCGCAGGACTAGCGCGCCGATCCCCAGCGGCCCGTGAAACTTGTGCGGGGCGAGCGTCATGGCATCGACGCCGAGCTCGCGGAAATGGACCGGAATCTTGCCGACGGCCTGGACGGCGTCGGTGTGCGAAATGAGTCCCCGCTCGCGGCACTGCGCCGCGAACGTTTCGACCGGCTGGATCACTCCCGTCTCGTTGTTGGCGAGCATTAGGCTGGCCAGCGCGGGCGCATGCGGCTCCTGACGTGCCAGGCCCTGCCAGGCAATGATGCCGGCCTTGTTAGCCTTCAAGACTTCGAGCGCGCAGCCGGTGCGGCGCAGGTCGTCGGCGGTGGCTGTAATACTTGGATGCTCGATGGCCGAGATAGCCAAAGCCGCTCCGGGAGCAAGTTTGCTCCCGGCTATTGGCAGCGGCATAAGTCCGCACAGCGCCAGGTTGTTCGCCTCGGTCCCGCCGCTGGTAAAGATCAGGCGATCGGCGTCCATGCCGCCGGTCTTCGCCCCCAGTAGCTCGGCAATCCCCTCGCGGGCCTCTTCGAGCATTCGCCGCGCTTTGCGCCCCGCGACGTGCTGGCTGGCGGGGTTTGCGCCGCTGTCGGTCCAGGCGCGGACCATCGCCTCAACAACGCGCGGGTCGATCGGGGTGGTCGAGTTGTGATCGAGATAGATGGCCTGCTGCGACATGCGGCCATTCTACTGTGATGCAGGTTCAGCAAGCGGTTGCACTGCAATCCGATCGGCCCGCAAGTGCTCCAGCCGGTACCAGAAGGAAAGCGCCAGCGCCAGGGCAATAATGGCAACGGTCTGAATGACCGCTCCTTTCTCGTCCGAGCGGAAGGGCCAGTCGGCCAGCAGCAGGGCGACGCCGAACGAGAGGATCGCCAGCCACCCGTTGCGGGCGGCCAGGGCGAGCGCCATTCCGGCAAGCAGCAGGGCCGAGGCCACCCCCGCAGCCGAGGATGCGGCTGCCAGCACGGAGCAAATCGTGACATATTTCAGCAGGCTGGCGAGGCTAAACTGCATTAGCGGCTGGCGACCGATCGCAGGCAATTCAGCAGGCATGATTGTGACGCTCCCACGGCAAAACGGCTCGTTACGACGGTTTCCTAACCGCACGGGATCGTCGCAGTTAACCGACGAGCTGGGCCGTTATGCCGCGCGGTTTCTCGCGGTATGCACTGCTGCTTGAGGTTTTGTGAATTCGGCAAGCTCCGACTCCCGCCGACTTTTTTGAGGAAAGATCTCGTGCCTTACCTCGTGCGACTTTGGTTTGGTGTTCGCGAGCCCGTCGGGCAGGCGACGTATGCAGCCTCGGGCTTCGGCCTGATGTTGCTGAAGTACGCCGTCGAGGCGCTGGCGATCTGGATGTTCGCCGCGCAGTGGTTTCCCCCGTGGCAGTTCCTGAACCCGGTGCTGACGATGCGCATGGAGCTATTGCAGCCGGGGCCGCCCTGGCTGGGCTGGGCCTTGTTCGTGTGGTCGCTGCCGTTTCTGTGGATTGCGATCACGATGAGCGTCCGCAGGGCGGCGGATGCGGGTGCCTCGCCCTGGGCCGGAATGCTCGTGCTCGTGCCGCTGGTGAACCTCGTTATCATGCCGGTCATGTGCCTGATGCCGCGCGGCACCAGCGGCGGCTGGTCGCCCCGCACCCAGCCGGCGCGCAGCGAAGACCAGGCGCGCAGCGGGGCGCTGGCGCTCGGCGGAGGCCTAATGGTAGGCGGGGCCATGATGGCGGTGAGCGTCTATGCGCTCAACTCGTATGGCGCGGCCCTGTTCGTGGGGACGCCGCTGATGATGGGGGTGGTCTCCGGCTATCTCTTCAATCGCAACCTGCCGCGCAGTTACGCCGCCTCGATGGGGCTGGGCCTGGCCACCATGGGGGCGGCCGGCCTGGCCCTGCTGCTGTTTGCCCTGGAAGGTGTGATCTGCGTGGCGATGGCCTTGCCGCTGGTGCTGCCGCTGGGGCTGCTCGGCGGGATCATGGGCAAGGCGATCGCCGACGCCAGCCGCCGTCCGCCGCGCGAGTTGCTCGCGCTGGTGGTGCTGCTGCCGGTCTGGGCGACGGCCGAATCGCTGCTGGCGCCACGGGCCGAACACGAAGTGTTGACGGCTGTCGAGATCGACGCGCCTCCGCAGGTGGTTTGGGAACATGTAATTCGCTTTCCCGAATTGCCGCCGCCGACCGAGTGGCACTTTCGGCTCGGAATTGCCGCCCCGCAGCGGGCCCGGATCGAGGGAGCAGGCGTGGGGGCGATCCGCTACTGCGAGTTCACGACCGGCCAGTTCGTCGAGCCGATCACCGTCTGGCAGCCGGGCCGGCGGCTGGCGTTCGACGTGACCGAGCAGCCGGAGCCGATGTTTGAGCTAAGTCCCTACCGCCACGTTCACCCGCCCCACCTGGAGGGCGCGCTGCGCAGCAAGCGGGGCGAGTTCCGGCTGATCGCACTTTCTGGCGGGCGCACCCGGCTGGAGGGGCGCACTTGGTACGAATTGGAGATGTTTCCGTCGTCGTACTGGACGCTGTGGACCCAAGTGCTGATTGGCAGCATTCACGAGCGGGTGCTGCAGCATGTGAAACAGCTTGCCGAGGAGGACAGCGCCGCCGAGCGATAGCAGGTGTGAATCAGCAGCCACCGCGCGGCTGCTGCCACTTCTGTTCGCCGATCTTCGCGCGGGCCATCGTATTCATCCCCTAACGTTGTTTGCTCCCCGGACTTCCCAGTCCGCCCAAACTCTCCGCCCAGCATGCAAAATTCCTCTCCATGCTCCGATTGACGTTTTCAGCCACATCAGACTCCCGCGCAATTCCCCCGATGCACCCCGGCCCTGCTGGGCGCACCATGCACTTTGCGGTTTAGGCCGGGGTGGAGGAATCGCAGCGGGA
>JBBDYF010000143.1:0-25148 GCA_040901775.1 Pirellulaceae bacterium
ACACCGGCGACCTGATGACCCGCGGCATCCTCGACATCGAGGGCGGCCGGCTGTGGACCGACACCGGCCTGCTGCGTTCGGTCCTGCTCACCGTGCTGATCGGCGGGGGCGCCGTGATCCTGCTTCAGATCGACTGGCTGCTCGGCCTGCTTCGCGAATCGGGCGCGCCGCGCTTCGCGATGTTTCTCGATTCCGGCGAACGAGGACTGCTGGCGACCCCGGCGATGTGGGAGATTTACGGTGATCTGGCGGACAGCGAGTTGAAAGAGTTCTTCGACCAGAGCGAGCGGAGCGTCTGCTTGGCGGCTTGCCAGCCGGGCGAAGAGTCGTGGCCCAGCGGGCAACTGCAGCACGGCATCTGGGCGCATCATTTGATCGAGGCCTTTGCCGGCAATGCTCCGCTGGCGCTCGAGCGGGGCACGCTGCTCACGGCGCGATCGCTGCAAAAGCATCTACAAACGGCCGTGCCGCCAAGCCTCCGGGCGACCTATGCCGAAGCGAAGCGGCAGTCCCCCTGGGCTTGCGGCGACCAGAGTAGCGACTGGGTGCTCGCCGACCTGGGCGAGATTCTCAAGCCAAACAAAGGCGCGGCGCAGTTTAGCGTCGGCCAGGTGACGCGAATCTCCTTCGGGCGCAAGCAAACTGCCGACCTTCGCCGCCTAGCGGGATTTCGCAAAGGTTACCGCATTCCCGACCACAACTCCACTGCCACCGAGGCGTTCCTGGCCAAGATTGCCGACGAAGAGATCCGCGGCGACATCGCCGCGCTCCACGATCGACTGCGCGCGGCGTTCAAGTTCAAGCGCGCCGACATTCAGATTAGCCATTCCGGCGACGGGGCCGCCTCGATCATCACGCCGCACTTCACCTACACGGTCAGGGTTTCGCAGAGCGCCGACGATTCGTCGGAGGTGGTCTGGAATCGCGAGGTCAAGGACATCAAAGCGCCGGCCCAGATTCTTTCGGACGCGTTCGCCGAAGTGTTTGGCGAAATGTTCGATACGGTCGAGTTCTCGCCCCCGGCTCAGATCCCGCTAGCCGAGCTGATCGATCGTGTCGAACAATTGGGCGACGACCGCCTGACGCTCGACTACGATCCCGACATCACCTGGTGCAAGCTGACGATCGAGGGGATCGCCGGCGAAATTCGCGTCACCAGCCGCGCCTTCGAGATCGCCCAGCGCCTGCCGCAGCCGCCGCTCGTGCTGCTCCAGTCGTTTTTCGCCATCCAGCGGGCCTTGATCGACACGCACGACATCGGCCAGATTCCGTTTGGGGATTGAGGGGAATAAGCCTGAAGCACGCTTACGGCAGGATGTCTTTCACTCTCCATTGACCGGCTTCCCGCCCGTCGATCACAATCGACAATTCGCCGCCTCATCGCGATTATGCCAGCGAGCAACCACTGCTTCGTGGCGCTGAAATCGGTTCGCCGGTTTCTCACTCAAGCTGGAATAACTCCTTGAACGCGAAAGTCATCATGCAAGAGCGGCTTCACTACCTGGGCGGCCCCTACAAGGACTACTGTGGGCGTGCTGAGTACGACGATGAGGCCCGGCTTTTTCACGGCGAGGTCATCGGTACGCAGGACGTGGTGACGTTTCAGGCGACAAACTGGGATGATCTAGGTCGGGCGTTTCGTGAATCCGTGGACGACTATCTGGCATTCTGCAAGGAGTCAGGGCAGCCTGCAGAGAAGCCGTTTTCAGGGAAGTTTGTTACTCGAATCGCCCCGGAAGTCCACAAGAAAATTAGCATCTTGGCCGAGGCCGCGGGAAAGAGTCTCAACCAACTTGTCTGCGAATGCTTGGAGCAGATGGTAAAAACAGCGTCCGTGGTTTGCCCGCCAGATGACCTGGTGCCGATGGAATTGCCGAAGCCTCAGAAAAAGGCCAAGCGAGCAGCGCCCTCCAAGCGGGCCAAATCAAGGCAACGCGAACACGCCTAAATCGTTGGTCGTCCCGTATCGGACGGCCGCGCACAAAAAGCCCCGCCAATGCGGCCCGCGAACTAGGGCAGGGGTGGTATGGGTTTGGGAGGTCATATCCAGATGGCCCCGTAGTCGTTTAGCGCCCTCTTGATCCACGGAACATGTTCTCCCGCAGCGATGAGCGGGTAATAAAAAGTGTCAAAAACCGTGTCGTCGATCCGGCCGTGCTGCATTTGCCCGTACGCCGGACCCCAACTGAACACGTAGAGCACCGGCAGTAGCACCACCGCAGCAACGATCGCCACGACGGGCCAACGACCTCGACTTGTCGCCCGATCTTCCATGCCCCTGATTGTAGCCGGCGGGGAAGGGCGGGCGAAAGGTCAAGCCCGTTTGCCATTTGTGGCCGAGGCGGGCTTAGGAATTAGGCAGTTGCATCCGATCCCTTCCAGAATTCGAGTTGCTGCTTCGCTTCGCCTAGCAAAGACCAAATTAGGACACCACGATCGGGCAGGTCGGTTGCCGCGGCCTCGCGATGGCCGATAGAATTCAGATACACGAATACAAGGAGGCCGTTATGCGATCCGCACTTCTCATCGCAAGTTGCCTGGCCATGCTCGCCGGCGCGGGCCTCGCCAGCGCCCAGCAGCCGACGACGGTGCAACTGCCGAGCTATCGCATCTTTTCGGTGCGGACCACCGTTTCCGTCCCCGATAGCGGCGGCGCTTATCTGGATGGGGTGAATCGCGCGCGCAGCGGCAGCACATCGCGCGGCCTCGGCCCGCGCGGCAGCAGGGGAATCGGCAGCGACCGAAGTGCCGGCGGCGCGGGCATTTCGGCCACCATCATCGACCACGCAGTGCTCGATAAACGAGTGCTCGCTCAGGCCGAGCCCGCCACACCTGCTACAGGAGTTACCGCTGCCCGCGGCGATACCGCACCGGTGGAAAGCGTGGCCGCGATTCGCGCCTGTAATGCAGCCGCGGCCCAGCAGCAGGCCAGCGAGGCGGCCCGCTATTTCGCCCAGGGCCGGCTGGCCGAGGCCGAGGGTAAGCCGGGCATCGCGAAAATCTATTACCGGATGGCCGCGCGACGCACGGCAAACCGGTAGTGCTTTGCAGGATCACTCGATCCGATACGCCTGGCCGCGGAGGACAACGAGCAGTTCTTCGCCCGCTTGCTGCGCGGCCAGCACGGCATTTTCGGAGGCCGTATTATCCGCAACCAGCGTGAAGTACTCGTCGCTAAATCGTTTCACCCGCTTAATCTTCGCCGCGTCCTTGGCGGGGTCGATCTGCTGCGCGTTGGCGGCGATCCACAGGTTCCCCCGCTTGTACAGCGTTTGGTTCCCCGCGTTCTGCACTCCCTGGGAGGCAATCTCTTTGTCGGAGTCGATTTCGCGATAGGTGTTCGCCGCCCGCGTGGGAGCGGGTGCAGCGCCGCGAGCGCCCCCCGCGATGGCGGGCCGGCTGGCCGGGGCGGCACTGGCGCTGCCGAACCCCCCGCCGCCAAACGCCGGCGATGCGGTCGACGCCGGCTGCCGGGCCAGTTGCAGGGCGTTCTTGTCGGCTCGTTGCGAGACACCCGCCACGCCGCCGGACTCTTCCAGCCGATCGACCGCCCGGTTGGCAAAGTCGTAGTGCAGCCGCGTATCGGCCAGTTGTTGGGCCGGGGCGTTCTCATCCGCCAGGAACGAGGTGTACGGCGTAAGGATGCCGTGCTTGGTCGAGAGGGCGACCAGTTCGGTCACCAGTTCGTCGTTCTTCCCTTTCAGGTCAAGCTCGTCGATGATTTCGCCGATCCGCCGCATGGCCCACAATTTTTCGACGAAGGCATACGACTGATCGCTCGATTTCTCGGCCAGCGTGCCGGGAAAGTCGAACTTCTGCTCCTTGTCGCCCACCTTGCCGGTCACCGTCACCTTGGCGCCGCCGGCCTTTTTGTAGCGGCCCACCATGATGAGTTGCTCGCCGGCGAACAAGTCGTAAGCCTGTTTGGGATAGACGCGATTCACGGCCGGGCTATCCCCAGCCGCCTCGACATCGACGCTCACCTCCACTCCGGTCATCACGGGCGAGCTCATCTTGCTGTAGAGCCGGCTGACGTGGGCCTCGATGTTTTCGTCCGGGCGAACGAAGACGCTCTGGCCGAAATTCTCGCGCGAGAGGCGATCGAGCAGCCGGCTGTTCAGGTCGTAGCCGACGCCAAAATTGATCATCCGCACGCGGAGCTTGTTGTGCTCCCGGGTGTTGGCGACGATCTTCGCCTCGTTGGTTTCGCCCGCGGTTGGCAGGCCGTCGGTCAAGAACAGCACGTAGTTGGGGCGCGACTGGTCCTTGATCATCTCCAGGGCGGTCGTCAGCGCGCCGTCGATGTTGGTGCTGCCGCCGGCATACAGCCCCTCGACAAATCCCAGGGCAGTTTTGCGGGTCTCGTCGTCGTACTTTTGCAGTTCCGGCTTAAACGATTCCACCGTGCTGTCGTAGGCGACGATGTTGAACGTGTCCCCCTGCCGCAGGTTGTTCAGCACGAACTTGAGCGCCTCTTTCGCCTGCTCGATCTTCTTGCCGCTCATGCTGCCGGAGCGATCGACGACAAAGATCACCGTCTTGGCCTGGCGCTCGTCGCCGGCGGCTTTGATTTCGGGGCTGGCGAGCAACAGGTAGTAGCCATCTTCGTTTGCGTCGGGGCGGTAGCTGATAACGCTCGCTCCCAGTTCCCCCGCGGCCGTGTCGAAGAACAGGCGAAAGTCCGTCGTTGGCACCACGTTGGTCGCCTCGAACTTAACCACCGCGTGCTTGTTGTCGGGCCGCTCGACATTGACTGCGTGCGTGGGGCTATAAACGCTCTTTAGCTCGGCCGAGGTTTCCAGGCTCACCTGGATCGCCAGCTTCTCGACCGGCTGCGAGGTGTACTTGGCGGTCGAAAGGGGGATCAGCAGGTCGGTCAGCCGCTGGTCTTTGCGGAGCAACTGGCTGAACTTAAGCGTCACCTTCCGCTCGGCCCCGGCGGGAACCGGGAAGACGCTCGTCTTGAACATCCCGTGGCCAACCCATTCGAGCAGCGCCGGGTCTTTGTTTTTGCGAACGTAAGCTTCATAGATGGTGCGGGCCTCCTTGGCGGCAAGCAGCTTGGCGTCGTACTCTTTGCCATCGACCATGAAGGTCATCCGGTCGATCGCCCCCTCGTGCGGCAGCGGGAAGACGAACGAGACCTCCATCTGGGCGCTGCCGGTGTTCACAAACGACTGCGACACCTGCACCTGGGCAACCTGGTCGTTGATCCGGGCCTGATAATCCAACTCTTTGATCTTGTACGACAGCGTGGGCTGGGGCGTCGGCTGCAAAATGGGCCGCGGCAGCCCAATGGGATGGGGCGGATTGACCCACACCAGCACCCCCTGGGCGGATGCGGCCTGCCCCCATACCGCGAGCGACAAAAGAACCAGTCCGAGCCACGCAGCAACAGTGGAAACGCGTTTCATGGCCGCAATCCTGTAAAAATGGGTAAGACAGCCCCCGTTGATTGCCTGGGCTTCTTTTGGTAAGACGCCCGAGCCGCGCGGAAAGTTTTCGCCAATCGCGGCAGCCGGACAAGGGGCCGGTTACGCGGTTGTTACACGCGTGGTGGCAGTCGCACGTTTGACCTGGCAAACGTCCGGCAGGTTCCACGCGGTGTGTCGTCCAACTACCGCCAAGACGACGGCAGCCAGCTTTTCATCCGGCCGCCCCAGGTCGAAGAGGTCTCCGCCTGGGGCGCTGTTGCAGCAGGCTTGGCGGCCGTGGCAGCCGGCGGCTTGCTCGCGGCGGGGGCGGGCCGCGGATTGGGGCGGGGGACGTGCCTGCGCAGGAAGCTGGGCCAGTAGCCTTCGATGAAGCGCTGGCAGTCGGGCAATTCGCCCGAGTCAAGCTGCTGGCCCGCGGTGCCGATGCTTTTCACCAGCTCGTCGAGTTCCGGTTGTTCGAACCAGAGCGGAAAAATCTCGACGTCGTCGATCCAGACTTCCCCTTCGCTCATCAGATCGAAGCCGACCCGCAAATCGGTCAGGCCCGCCAGCGGCAATTGCGAGATCGCAAATCGGCACTGCGTCCAATTGGCTTCGAGCCGATCCGACGACAGGCGGCCATCCGCCGCGGCCTCAAATAGGACGTGCCGATAATAAGCCTGCCCGTCTCGTTTGCCTTCGATCGCCAGGCGCAACTGCGGCTGGCGGCGCGGGTCGGCGACGCGAATTCGCGCCCGGATCGAGATCCGCCCCGTAACCGGCGGGTCGAACGGTTCGCTGCGCACCCAGACCGGCGCTGCATCGCCCCCGGCACCCGCTCGGTTGACCAGGTGCAGCGAGCGGGGCGAATCGAATCCGCCGCGCTCGTCGATCTCGACCGTCATTCCCGGCCCGTGGGCATGAACCCAACCGGGAATGGAGTCGGTCTTCGTGGTTTCGAACGAAGGATTGGACAGCACCGTCGCGCTGCGGGGATCGCGCAGCGAGTTAGCCCGCAACAGCACGTCGCGAATCTCTTCGTCCAGCGACTTGGCGGGATCGCCGGCGAATGTGACGCGATAATCGACCACCCGCGCCGCGCCCCCCGCCACTTCGCCACCCGCCAGGTCGTAGGGATCCAGCGTCACCGTCCAGGCGATTCCGCCCGCCAGTTCGTCGGTCGCCGTCGGCCGCTCTTCGGCGTACGACTGCACGCTCAGCGAAGTTCCGCCAAAATCGATGCTGATTTTGGCCGGCCAAGGCGTATCGTTGACGACGTAGAAATAGGTTTTGTCCCCGTGAGCGAATGTGCGCACGGCCACTCCTCGCCCGGCGGCGTCCCCCTTGGGCTGGGCCGTGGCAAACCGGGCGGCCGGCAGGCGACGAAAGACTTTGACGAAGGGCAACAGCGCCGCTTCCTGTCCGAGCGGCAACAGCCACCCGCCGTCGATCAGCATGGTCGAATCGAGGCGGGCCAGGCTATGCACCAGCCGGCGGCGATTCAGGGCCTCGGCCGGCGAGATTTGGGCAACGAGCCAGGTTTGCGTTTTGCCGGCGCCGAACGGGCTGACCTTGTCGAAAGCGGGAAGCTGCAGTTGGGCCGGCTCGTGGAAATGAATGGCGGCCGCACCGCCGGCGCTCGCGAACAGCGCGTCGATCTCGGCCGATTGATTCCAGTGATCCAGCAGATCGCGCTTGCCGGCGTCGGCGCCCGCCGCCAGTCGCTGCGGCCGCGGCACCACGATCCCAGGTAGCGCGGCGAGCTGCTGGATGTCGAGCCCCCAGCGGGCGAACGACTCGGCCTGGGCATCGATGGGGGGCAGCCGGGGCCGCAGGTCTTCCTGCAGTTGGGGGGCGGCCAGCAGGTGGGTGGGCAACAGGTACAGCTTGGCGCTCGCCCGGTGGCCGGCGATTTGCGTTTGCATCGTGCGGTACATCGTCGTCAGCCGCTGGCTGCGCCAGGCTTGCCAAGCGGCGGCCCCTTTCCCCTGTAAAAAATCGGAGCGGGCGACGAGCGGGGGCTGGTTCGAGGCCGGCAACGCGAGGCCCTCTTCGGCCAGGAACCGTCCGATGGTCGCGTCGTCGTAGCTGCACGTGGCGTCGGGCAGCACCGAGTAACTATCGGCCGACCATTGCACGGCAACGCCGCCAAAGGCCGCGTGCCGGCCGTAGCGCTGGGCCAGTTCGTCCACCACGCTTTGCATGGCCTGCTGCACGCGCTCGTCGAGGGCGTTGTAGTACACCCCCACGCCGCGCCGCGAACCGTGCCGGGCAATCCAGGTGTTGCCGTCGGGGCCGAACGGCTCTAAACCTTCGGCCGCGCCGCCGCCGAACAGGCGAATCGCCTCGAGCGCCGGCAGCGGCGTGGAAAACTGCACGGCCGGAATCACCTGAATGCCCGCCCGGTCGCACAGCCGGAAGATCAGCTCCAGCACGTCCTTGCGGAGCGGGTCCTGGCCGCTTTCAAAAAACACGCCCGTGTCGTGCCGCGGCGTCGGTTCCAACTGCTGGCTGGGATAGAGCGCGCAGCCGTCGTGAACGGCGCTCAGCACGACCGCGTTGTATCCCCCATGTTGCAGCGCCTCGACCAAACGCCGCCCCGCTTGATAAAACGTGACCCAGTCGTCGAACGCCCGCTCGGTCGCGGGATCGATCGCCTCCTCCGCCGAAAAGTTCTCGGCCAGGAACAGCCGATCCACGTAGGCGGCGAACGTGCGGCCCGTTACGCCTGTCGGCGGCAGCGCGACCGCCGGCAGTTCGGCCGGCCCAGAAAGGACATCGATCTTGCCAAACAGCACGGGGCGATCGTCGTGCCGATTCGTCAGCAGCACCCAGGGAGTGGTCGTTCGCGGCCAGAAGACCAGCCGGTGCCGCTTGATCTGCGGCTTGTGCCCAGGCTCGGGAGCCGAAATCTCGACCCCCGAATCCAATCCGATGGGCTGCACCCGGCCCGCCGCGTTCGGCTCGACCAGACTGATCCCCAGCGCCCCCGCGCGATCGCTCGCATACTCGACCTCCAAAATGTGCGGCTGGCCCGGAGCTTTAATCGTCAACGGGTACGCTTGCCAGGCCTGCGGTTTCAACTCGATCCAGGGGCGGTCCAAATGCTCGCGCGTGGCAACTTTGCCGCCGGACAATTGCTGCGCCAAGTTGGGAATTCGCCGCAGCGATGGGAGCCGAGCCATCTGCTTCCACCAGCCGGGATTGGCCGGGTCCAACTCGTACGTCGCCCGCCACTCGGCGGGCGAACGGTCGAGCGGCTTGACCGGAGCGATCGCCACGACCTGCACTTTGCGCTGAGCCACCGGCTTACCGCGGACCAGCGACGTGGTCAAACGCTTGGGATATAGCGCCAGCCGCAAGTCGTACACGCCCTCGACCATCGACAAGGGGATGGCCAGCGCCTCGGGGGCCAGGTTTCCCTGGTCGTCGGTTTTCAGCTCGCGGTCTTCGGTCGAAATCTGTTCGTCGCTCCGGGCCGCCAGCAAGGTTGCCTCGAGCAGATACGTGGTATTGGGCGAAAGACCCAGGTTGTTCGGCTCCACGTCCAGTTCCAGCTTTTCGCCCGGAGCGAAGACGAGCGAATCGCGCGAGAGGGTGACTCGCAGGCCGTCGCCCGGCGAACGCTGCGCGAGCAAGCGATTCCCTTGAGCGTCGAGATCGTTCTCTTGAATCTTCTCGATCGCGCGGGCCAGCGGCAGCTCGATCGGATCGAGCGGCGGCAAGTCGGGCGCGGAAAGCTCGATCGTCAGCACCGCATCGGCCGGTGCTTGAATCCGCAGATCGACGCCGTCGTAGTTGCGCGGCGTGCGCGGAAAGACTTGCAGCGTGGCGCTGTCGATCAGGTGCATCGACCCCGGCGTATCGGGCTCCAAACCCAGCGGCAGCGGGTCCGACAGCATTCCCGCGCTCAGGCGGATCGTCCCTTGCCACGAACGGGCCGGGCCCCCTACCCAAACGACACGCAGCCGCACGTCGAGATCGGCGGCCGCCGCGGAGCCCGCGAAGACGAGCGCCCCAAGGGCGAGCACCGCTAGGCGCAGCGCAGCGGCCAGCGGCCAGCGACGCGTTCGCTGCGGCGGCGCAACCGTCAGAGACGGACGTCCTTGTCCGATCATGACCAGTTCGAGTTCTGCAAATTGCCGGGACGAGCTTGTGGGCGGAACTTCTCTGTGAGCGGAACTCCTCCGCCAATATCCGGCTGGGATTATACGTGCGCGGCGCGAAATCCGGCCACAGCGGAATCCGCCGTGTCCGGCCATTGTTCCTGGCAACAAATCCGCGGGAGCACCGCTCGCCAGTCCATCCCCATTTCTCAACGCAAAGACGCGAAATTCGCAGAGGCCGCAAAGCAAGACACGTCGGCCTCCCTTGCGCCTTTGCCTGCTTTGGTTCTTTGCGTTAAATAGGCAAAACGTAGAACCCTGAACCAGCGCTCGCGGTGAGGGGTTTTTCGGTTTCCATTGGCACTTGCCAGGCAATTTGGCCAGCCACAATCCGCCCAAACAAGACGCGAGTTGCTTCGCTAGCGTTTCAGGCTTGTATCGTGCTAGCGGCGCACGTCGCACAGAGCCTGGGCAAGCGGCGGCGACTCGGCAAGCTGGCCAGCGGCCGCGGATTGCTCGAAACGGTCCCTCGCCGCGGTTAACAAGGGGACGACCTCACCCCCGCGCGAAGCTACCTCGTGAACTTCCCAGCGATCGTCCGGCTTGGCGAACAACTCGAATCGCGGCTGTTCGGTTCCCGTCGATTCGTCAATCTCCGACTGGCGCAAAAACCAGGCCGGAGTGCGAATGGCCCGCTGGTTGCGGCCGGTGCTGTAAAGCAACTCGCGGCGCGGCATCTCTTCGCCGCGAACCAGCGGCAACAGACTGGCGGCGAAGCCACCCGCGGCCATCCCTTGGCCGAGCCAATCGGCCAGCGTCGCCCCCAGGTCTGCCGGCTGGAGCAAGCGGTGCGTGCGCTCCAGGGCCGCCAGTCGATCGGAAAATCGCAACAGCAAGGGAACGTGCAACAGCTCTGCGTACAGGGCTTCGTGTGACGATCCGACGAGCCGATGCTCGCCGAGCGGATAGCCGCGCGGCGACGTAAACGCCAACAGCGCCTGTTCGCCGAGCGGCGAGGCATCGAGCGCATCAACCAGCGACCCCAGGCACGCATCGAGCAGCGAAACCTGCCCGGCATAGGCGTGGACAATGCCCAACAACTCGTCGGGATCGTGAGGATCGGGCAGGACAAGGTTGGGCGGTTCGACAAAATCGGGCGGCGTCGGATCGTCGTCGTCCGCAAACTGCTGCCGCAAGACCGCGGGCGCGTCCCAAGCGCCACTCATCCCGCGACTGTGGATCCAGACGAGCGCCGGGTCGCGCGTGTTTTGCACTAGCTCGATCGCCGCCAGGAACAACCGGCCGATCCCCGTTTGATCCAGTTCCTCGGCCGGGCCGGCGCTGGCTGTGCAGGGAACGACGATCGTTTCCCCAAAGCCGCGAGCAGCGGCATGATCCGACACGGAGCTTTCGTCGGTGAGCAGGACCGTTCGCAGGCCCGCGCTACTGGCATACCGCGGTAAGGCAACCTGGGCGTTCTGTTCCGGTTCGGTCGTGTGCCGCGCCGTCCAATAACCGCGGTACGCGGACGACAACTCGGGCGAATCGGCCAGAACCGTTTCGCACAGCAGCGATTGGCTCGCCAGCAGATTGCACTGCGGCGTGTCGAGCCAGGTGTTGCCGTAAGGGCCGAGAAACCCGGTCCCCAGGCGATCGACCACCACGACAACCGCGCTGCGCGGCCTTTTGGGCGGCATCTCGCGCGGGTCAGCCACGGCTAGATCGTGTTCCGAACGAGGCCGATCACGATCCCCACCACGCTGGCTTCTTTCACATAGATCGGCTGCATCGACGAATTGGCGGGCTGCAAGCGAATGCGGTGCGCCTCGGGAAACCAGAACTTCAGCGTCGCTTCTCCTTCGGGAGTTTGGGCGACGACCATCTGTCCCGGCTGGGCCGTTTTTTGCTTTTTGCAGACCACATAGTCGCCGTCCGCAATGTGGGCATCGACCATCGAATCGCCATTGACCTTGAGCACGAACATGTTCTTCTTGCTGAACATCTCGGCGAAATCGACCCGTTCGCTCTGCTCCCAGGCGAGCGTGGTCATGCCGGCGGCTACCTGCCCGGCGAGCGGCAGGCCCTTGCTCTCGGCGGTAATTTCGGGCGCCAGTTCCATCGCGCGAGCGATCGCCCGGTCTTGCTTGCGGACGCGGTGCATCAGCCCCTTTTTCTCGAGCGCCCGGAGGTGGCACATGACCCCGTTGGGCGAGCTGATTTTGAAGTGTTCGCCGATCTCGCGAACGGTGGGCCCGTAGCCGCGCCCCAGGATGCGGTCTTTAATAAACTCGAAGACCGCCAGTTGGCGAGCCGTCAGTTGGTCGGTCAAATGGGCCATGCTCACACCCTCCCGCAAAAATGAACGAAGTTTACCCTGTGAAGTTTATTACAGCAGGCGATGATTAGCAATAGTCAACCTATACAAAATACGAAATAAGTCGTAAGTTGTTTTACAGTAATTAGTTGCGTTAAACCAGTTGTCTAGCGACGTGCGGTTCACTAGGGCTAAATCGTGCGTCACCTTGAGGATCGAGAGAAACTTTCCATGTACGACCGCTCGGCACTTTTGAATCTGATCCGCCAGCAGGCCCTGCAACTGGGCGACTTTACGCTCGCTTCGGGCAAGCAGTCGAAGTACTACCTCGACTGCCGCAAAGTCACCCTCGACTCGGCAGGCGCCAACCTGATTGCCGATGGAATGCTGGAACTGATGGCCGGCAACCTGCCCGATGCCGTGGGGGGGATGGCGATCGGCGCCGATCCAATCACCGGCGCGATCATTACGGTGGCCGGCCGCAGCGGCCAGAAGCTGAAGGGCTTTATCGTTCGCAAAGAGGCCAAGCAGCACGGCACCGGGCGCGACGTGGAGGGCCCGGTTCTGCCGGGCGAGTCGGCGATCATCGTGGAAGACGTCGTCACCACCGGCGGCAGCTCGCTGGCGGCCATCGAAAAGGCCGAGGCCTTTGGCCTGAAAATCCGCGGCGTGCTGGCCATTATCGACCGGCTGGAAGGGGGCCGCGAAACCCTGGAAGCGAAAGGCTACAAGCTGCAAACGCTGCTGACGATCCGCGACTACGGCTTGGAACCGGTGAAGTAGTTCTAAATCGCTTCGCCCAACAGCTTGTGCAGGCGAGTCTATTCCGTGCCTGCCGCGGGCGAGTGCAAGCAGTACGTCGGGAGGTCGGCTCGTTAACTGCCATCCCGAAAACGCTCTTCCAGCCACGGGTCGCCCCGCATGTGGTAGCCGCCGCGCTCCCAGTAGCCCGCCTGGTCGAACTCGACCAGTTCGATGCTCCGAATCCATTTGGCACTTTTCCAGGCATAAAGCTGCGGCACCATCCCCCGCACCGGGCCGCCGTGGTCGGCAGCTATCGGCAGGCCGTCGTGCAGGTCGGCAATCAGGGCGTCCGCCGCTAGAAAATGTGCGAGCGGCAGGTTGGTCGTCCAGTTGTTGTCGTAGGCGTGACAGACGACGAATTTTGCCTCGGGCTTGATCCCCGCCCGTTCGAGCAGTTCGCGGGTCGAAACACCCTCCCAGATGTTCGCCAGCCGCGACCAGCGGGTCACACAGTGAAAATCGGCAAACACCTTGATGCGGGGCAGGGCCTGGAACTGGTTGAGCGTGAAAATCAGCGGCTGCTCGACCAGGCCGAAGATTTGCAGCCGCCATTTTTCGAGCGGAACCTGCGGCGTGCCGAAGGCGTCGAGCACCGGCCATTTGCGGGTTCGCGACTGGCCGGGGGGAATGCGGTCGGCCCGCCGCGTATCGGGGCTAATAATGACTCCCTCGGGCTGGGCGTCGGCGGCGGCTGGCTCGCCCGGTTGATACTTGGGATCGAGGCGATCGAGCATGACAGTGGTCCCTCACGCCTTCGCCGCGCGCAGTGCGCGATCGATGCGGTCGACGGCGGCGACACTCGTTTTCGACTCGCCCTGCTCGAGGCTGCGAACCACGTCCACGCGAACCTTTGCCTTGCGGGCGAGTTGCTCGACCGTCCAACCCGCTTTTTTGCGGCGGGCAATTACTTCGCGTGCCATCGATTTACGGGTGTATTCCAAGGCCGGGACGTGGCCGTTCGCATCGACCCGCGGCAAAGCAGGCCCTTCTCCTGCGGCGGATCGCAGTTTTTCGTACTCACTGGCCTCCAAAACGACGAATCGCTTTCCGCCAAGTTCAAGGGTTTGCATTGTGCTCTCCATCGATTAACCCTCGTAAAACCCGTCGCGATGACCAATCTTCTCCACCACGACTTGCGTGCCTTGAATTCGGAATTGAAGCCGGTAGTCGCCGGTACGGATTCGGTAGTTCCCAGCAAGTTCGCCGCGCAACGGCCTCGCCCCGCTTACATCGGGCCAGAGAGCCAGCCGTTCTATAATTCGCGAGACGCGGTTCTTGATCGGCAACGGTAGAACGCCGAATTGCTCTCGTGCTTCTAAGTTTAATATTACCTCCATGTTGGCAGATGGTAAGCAGAGGGAAAATGTCGATCAAGACAAAATCGAAAATCGCATGCCTTACCCTCCGCTGGCATCCCTCCGCGACTTCCTTCGCCCCGCACTCGATCCGTCGCCCAAAGGTTTTCGATATCCGTCGAGCCGGATGACGCGCCGCGGGCCGTCGGGCGGGTTCAAAAAGACGGCCCGCCAGTTGGCGGTGACTTCGTCGCCTTCGAGCGCGAACTCGCGGATGTAGCGGCCCCGGGCGGTGGCCGGCGTGCCGGAGGGGGGATTGCGGCGGGCGTGGTCGATCTCGGCCCGATCGAGCAGTTCCTGCACCATGCCCGCGATCCGCAGCCGCTGAAAGTAGCCCTGCGGCGATAGCTCGTGGTAGCGGATGTCGATCTTTTTGCGGGCCTGCCACGAGGCCCGCCGCCCCGCCTTGTCGAGCACGAATTGCTTGGTCGGCCAGTCGAGCGCGCCAACCAGCGACCGCGGATCGTCGGCCAGGGCCTCGAGCGCCAGTTCCCAGCGGTGCAAAATGTCGCGCGCTTCGGACGGGGCATTGCCGCGGCGATCGAGGAAGCGGCGGCAAGCTTCCAAGTAAAAGTGTTGCAGTTCGAGCGCCGTCGCCCAGCGACCGCGGGATAGCGAAACGCGAGCCGCGAGCGTCGGATCGGCGCAGATCGAGCGTAGGCCCCGGACCGGCCGCCGGATGCGCGGCGCGCGGGGCATCTCGCCCGCTTCAATACAGTCGAGCACCAGCAGCGTCGTTCCCACCCGCAGGTACTCGGCCGTTTCGCACATGTTCGAATCGCCCAGGGCGATTTGCAGCCGCTGTCGTCCCGAGAAAAGCCGGCAATATTCCGTCAGCAGCAGCCCCGCGTCGGCATTCACCACCTTGAAAAAGTGACCGAAGCTAAAAATCGGCCGATCGCCAACGAAACCCCCCAGCCCCGTCACGCAGTTGAGCGCCGGGGCCTTGTCGGCCAGTTGAAAGTTCCCCTCGTCGTCGATCCAGCCGCTCCCCGAAACGATCGGCCTGCCGATCAGAAACGGCAACATCAGCCGGCGAATGCGAACGAATGCCGTCAGCCAGATGGCGGAAAACAACAGCGCCGCCAGCGGCGCAGTGATGACTCGGGTGGCCACCGAGAGGCAGCTTTCGAGCCAAGCGGGGCCGGTCGGCGTTTCGTTTTCTAGATCTTTGATGTCGCAGCCGAACAGCAACTGCGACAGCCGCTCGGGCCGGGCCAGCAACCGCTCGGACAGTAGATAGACCACCGTGGCCGCCAAGGCATAGACCACGATCGCCCGGTCGAGCAGCCACAGCACCAGCCACGTCATGAGCGCCAGCGGGGCGAGCAGCACCAATGCCGCCCGCCACAACCAGAGCCGCCAGGAATCAGCGAGCGTGGCTTCGTAGTTCTCCTGCGCGCCGTACACATTGCCGGCTGCATCGCGGTCGTTTTTGATCAGCCGCACCGTGCCGCCCGAAGCTTCGTCGGCTGCTTCGGCCAGCAATTCGTCCTGGGCCCGTTGCCAGGCGACGAGTTGGCGGGGCGAGCGGCACTCGGGAGTCGAACCTTCGACCAGGCCGCCCCCCATCGCCGGGCGTTCGGTCTCGAACCAGACCGCGCCCCCGGCAGCGTGAAACACGCCCTCTTTCATGTGCCGGGCCGGGACGGTCGGCAGTCGCCGGCGGAGGGCCAGAAGCAAGTCGCGAAAAAAGCCGTAGCGGTTCGCGCGGCCGCGTCGGGCCTGAGAGGGAAGCAGCAGGGCGTATTCCGTTTCCAGGCCGATCAGGCGCTGGAACACGTCGGATTTATTCGCCACCGTGGGGGACTACCGTATTGGCAAGATATTCGGCCGGATGGCTCACGCTGTCCTGCCAGATGGCGGCCAGGGCTGCGCGGACGGCGGGAATCGCGACGGGAACGCTCGCCGCAACCGGCGGTCGTTCAAGGGATGTGGAAAAGAGATTCTCGGCAGTTGTGGCAATGGTTTCGGGCATGATTCTGAGCACCAAGAAAAAGAGCACGGGAACGGGGAAGCCATCTTCTAAGACCGATTCTCTGACCGAGCGGCGGGCGGGACCGGAACGAGGCAGAACCGGCCCCCCGCGCGTAGCTTTCATCCTAGCCAGCGGCCCAGCGCGCAGCAAGCGCGCGGAGAAAGGGACGTGCCTTAGCTGGCGCTGCGCAGCAGGGTTTCGTGCCTTAGCTGGCGCTTCGCAGAAGCGTATCACCCTATCGGGAGGCTCACGCCATCGGGAGGCTCGCGCCTCCCGCTCGCCTTGCGGTTTACAGCGTCGGGCCGATCTGCCAGGGGACGAACTCTTCGTCGCCGTAGCCCAGCAGTTCGCTTTTGGTCCGCTCGCCGCCGGCAACCGCCAGGATCTTCTCGAATATCTCGCGGCCCACCTCTTCGACCGGGCGGCCCGCCAGGATTTCGCCGGCGTTGATGTCCATGTCGTCAATCATCCGCTCATACATCGGCGTATTGCTGGCGACTTTGATCGTCGGGCACGGCTTGAGGCCAAAGCAACTCCCGCGGCCCGTGGTAAAGACCATCATGTTGCAGCCGCCGGCGACCAGGCCGGTGACGCTGGGGGGATCGAAGCCGGGCGTGTCCATGACGACGAACCCCTTGGCCGTGATCGGCTCGGCGTATTGATACACTTCGGTCATCGCGGTGCTGCCCGCCTTGGCGACCGCACCGAGCGATTTTTCGGCGATCGTGGTGAGGCCCCCCTCCTTATTGCCGATCGACGGGTTGTTGTCGATTTCGACGCCGTAGAGGCTGGTGTGCCAGAGCCACCACTTGATCCGGTCGAGCAGTTTGTCGGCAACGGCCGGCGTAACGGCGCGGCGGGTGAGCAGGTGCTCGGCCCCATAGATTTCGGTCGTTTCGGCCAGAGCCGAGGTGCCGCCGCAGGCGACGAGCATGTCCGACGCCACGCCGAGCGCCGGATTGCAGGTGACGCCGCTGTTGCCGTCGGACCCGCCACAGTTGGTCCCCAGCAAAATCTCGCTGGCGGGAATTGCTTCGCGGCGGATGTCGCTGGCGCGGGGCAGTAGCTCGGCCAGCATCCGCACCCCCGCTTCCACCGTCTTGGCCGTGCCGCCGAGGTCTTGCATCGAAAGGACGGGCGGCCCTTGCGGCTGGCCATTGCCGCCGCCGATCTGCACCAGGTTTTGCGATTGCAGCAGGTAGCCCATCGCTCCTTGCTCGCACCCCAGACCAACCAGCAGGTAACCGCCGATATTGGGATGCCGGGCCATGCCGGCGAGCGTCCGGTTGAGCACCTCGTGCTGCAAGCCCTGGTATTGCATGCCGCAGCCGCCGGAGTGCTTGATCGCGATCACGCCGTCGATATTGGGAAAGTCGCGCAGCCGCTCGGACGGGAACTGCTGGGCGATGAACCGGGCGACGCTGGCCGAGCAGTTCACCGTCGAAATGACGGCGAGGTAGTTGCGCGTGCCGAAGCGGCCATCGGGGCGGCGGTATCCTTGAAACGTCCGGCCGGCGATCGGCTCGGGCGGCGGCGGAACGGCCGAGCTTTTGGCGTGGTCGCGGACGAATTCGCCGTTCACCAGGTTGTGCGAATGAATCCACTCGCCCGGCTCGATCGGCTTGGTCGCCAGGCCGATGATCTGGCCATATTTGCGGACGAAATCGCCCCGCTCGATGCTGCGGACGGCAATTTTGTGGCCGATTCGGATTTCGTCGCCCAACCGGAGCGACGCGCCGGCGATATCAAGCCGTTGGCCTTGCTCCAGATTGCGGGCGGCGACACACAGGTTGTCGTCGGGATGCAGATAAACGGCGTCGGTCACGAACGGTCCTCAACAGATGGGCAGCCACCGACCTACAGCGACTTCAAATACTCGATCAAATCGCGGACTTCCTGCTCGCTCAGTCCGCCGGTGCCGGCGACCTTTTCGGGGGCATGCGGGCCGGTCAGCAGGGCCTCAAGCGAATCGACGCGGCCGTCGTGCATCAGCTTGACCCGCTGATAAACGTTACGGAGCGTCGGCGTGTTGAACCCTTCGTACCGATCGCGCCGCGAGCCGAGCCCCAGATCGTGAACCTGGCCGTCGGTGAACTGGGGCCCGCTGTGACAAGTGGCGCAGGCCGCCCGCTCACTCTCGAAGATCGTCCTGCCCCGCTCGGCCGCGTCGGTCAGTGAGCCGTCGGCCTGGCGAAACGGATTGGGGGGAGATTCGAGCGCTGCAAAATAGGCCAGCACGGCATCGACATCTCCTTCGGTCGGCTGCGGCCCGAGCATCGTTTCAGTCAGCGATTTGTGCATCCCCTCCCGCAGGTCAGTCTGCCAGCCGTGCCAGGTCCAGGGGCCCGTTTCGTGTAGGTGATGCAGGGGCAACACCGTCTTGAAGGTGAAGCTCGTGCCGTCGTTGGTGGTATCGGTGGGGACGCTGTTGGTTCCCCCTTCGTAATGGCAGGTCTGGCAACTGTACCACTGGTCGAGACTGCGCCGGGCGTCGTAAAAGATCGCCTCTCCTTGGCGGACGAGCGACGGCTCGGCCGGGCCACCCAGCGGCATGGTTCGCACCAGTTTGCGCTCGGCCAGATCGACCACCT
Source organism: Pirellulaceae bacterium (assembly GCA_040901775.1). GTDB lineage: Bacteria > Planctomycetota > Planctomycetia > Pirellulales > Pirellulaceae > CAYLLN01. The sequence continues at coordinate 18,563 of JBBDYF010000143.1, forward strand.
GCACGCTGTTGTCCAGATAGTTGGCGATAAACACGGTCTGGTCGTCCTGGCCGATTTCCAGCCCCATCGGCCGGCCGCCGAGCTCGATCCGATGGAAGCGGTCGGCGTCTTTCAGCAACTCGGGATCGATGTGGTCGGTGCCGCCGAAATCTTTGAGCGGCAATCCTTCCGTTCGATAGACCAGCAGTTCGTGAGTTCCCGCGGCCGAGACGACGAGCTTTGCTTCGTCGCTGGTTAGGTCGAGCCCCTCGACATCGGCGATCGCCTTGCCCTGCGGGTCGAGCGACATCGCCTCGCGCCGGGCCGGCCCATCGAGCCGCAGGCGGGCGATCCGGCTCGCCATGACCCAGCCGAGCTGAATGTTCCGCTCAGTGACCGGATTGTTGCGATACACCATCCAGGGAAAATAGACGTGCCGGCCATCTTTCGAGGCCGCCAGGTGGCCGATATTCAGGCCGACGAACTGCTCTTGATACAGAGCCTTTTGCGCTTTGGTATCGACCACGGTCAGTCCTCGGTCGCCGCTGGTGCCGACCGCCAGCCGCGAGCCATCGGGGGACAAGGCCAGGTGTCGGGGCCAGCGGCCGACGGCGATCCGGCCGGTAACCTGGCGGGTGACGAGATCCACCGCCGCCACCTCCGCGCTCGCCGTGCAAGCGATGTAGGCCGTGCGCTGGTCGGGCGAGATGGCAATGTCGTGCGGCTGGAAGCCGACCTGGATCGTGCCGCACGGGTTCAACTGGTCGCCCATCGCTTCGAGCCAGGTAATCTCGCCCGAATGGTGGTTGCTGACCAAGAGCGTCTTGCCGTCGGGAGCGAGCGCGATGCCGATCGGATGTTTGCCGACCGGCTCTTCATCGAGCACCTTGCCGTCGCTGGTCCGGACGAGCGAGACGGTGTCGGCCGTTTGGTTGACAGTTGCCAGCCAGGCGCCCTCCGGCCCTAGCACGAGATCGACGGGCGAGCGATCGGGCTCGGCGGCCACGGCCGGCAAACGCAGCGCCAAACACAGAATCACGATTATCACAAACTGAACCTGATTCACACTTAGCTCCTGATTACCTGGATCGCGTGAGCATCGTTCTGAACACGGCGAATGAAACCAGCCAGATCTGTCGCGGCGACCATCTCGACCCGGTATTCGTCCAACGCGCGCCGAACTCGAGACTCCAAGCTGGGGTTCGCGTCGGCAACAAAGGCCGAGGCGACGATGATTTTCCGCGGTCCATCGTCCCCTGGGTGCCGCTGCAACAGGTCGCCTTCGATGGCCAGGAGCGATGCCGCATCGAGCGATCGCTTCTCGTTGGCACGAAAACATTGTGTTAGAACCAGGTTGCGGGTTCCATTCTGATAAGAGTACGGCACAAGGACTTCGCGCTCCAGAACAGGAATTATGATCGGTTCGTTGAGCCGCGCACGCCCCTGCTCGTGCAGCGTGCCGAATAGGCTTTCTAGCTCTGGAAAGACGGGTTCGCAACGGACTGCATCGCCGACAACTTTTTCTTGCCCTCCACCAACGATCTCTTGAAATAATTCGTCGAGATCGCGCTGGGGCTCGAACACTTTGATCGATCGCGGTTGGGTGAGACGCAGGTCGGTTGCTCTGGAACTGACGAATCTTTCCAGATCAGCCGGCGATCGAAATGAATCAGCATCGCTTATTAGTCTTTGCTCGAGAGCAATTCGCGACGCCTTTAGTCCTTCCTGATCGTAGAGTCCGTCCTTGGCAAACAGGCGTCGCGGTCGCTTGAAGTTTTCCGCGAACTTCGCCCGAATAAAGCGATGCGCCGGCGAAAACAACAGGACGCCCACGTTAACGCCTTCGGCTCGTTCGGGGCTGGGGCAGTACTGCACGATACTATAGCGGCCACTTTCAGGATTCATGATTACCTTTCGGATACTCTTCGCGGTCAAAGAGTTGGCCGGGCCAGCACTGCTGCTGGACCCAGCCTTCGATGTGCTCTGCAACGAAAGCCGCTCGCTTGACGAGCGACTCGGATAGCGCGGCCCGTGCGTCGGAGCGCACTTCCCATTCGTCGGGAATTGCCCCCACAACGTCTTTCATCAATCTTAGATCGACGGTGTGCAACCGTGCGACGGCTTGGCGGATTTCTGTCTGCCGAATCAAGGGCCGAAATGCCGGAAAGAGTCCGTAGAGGCGATCGTCGCGAATCCAATCGAGGCGGCGCAACTCGCGTGCAATCAGATCCCGATTGCAAGTAAAGCAGCACGAATGATCCATCGCAATCAATCGCACCTGCCTGGGTTTCGTTCCGGGCAGCTTTTCCAGGAACACGTTGTCAAAATTCGGCTTGCGTTTCGCTAGATCGGGAGGGAACCGGTCGCAATTCCTGGTCCACGTATCGAAAACTACGAGCGACGAAATTGCCTCCTGGTTGGCTAGTCTTTGCAACTCCTTATTAGAGCCGCCCCACGACTGCTGGGGAATAGCGCGCGTCACAAAGGCGGGGCCGGATTTTGCCAAAACGCCGTCCGCAAGCTTCAGTTCGTCAACGGACGCGTCGATCGTCATGATGGCGAAATCCAAGGTTGGCAATCCAAACCAGCGGGCGAGCATGGTGCCCACCAATTCACATGCCAATTGGTGGGGCCCCTGTTTGTTGCCCAGCACTTTAATGTACGCAATGCCCGCGTCTGTCTTGATGCGAGCCGTCGCCATGCTCGTATCCAACGGCTCGATCAACCTTAAAAAAGTGGTTGGCGGCCAAGGTCGCATCGACGGAGTCCTTGCTGCTACCTAGCGCTACGGTTTTACCCAGCTCAGCGGGAAGCGGGCAAAGGCGATTTGTTTGTAGCCATCGCGCTCGTACAACAGGCCAAGTTCGCCGCCGGGCAGCTCGGCCAGCGAAGAATAAGCCGCCGAACCTTCATGCACCAGCCGCGAGTGGGGCCACGTTTTTCCGTCATCCTCGCTCAGACGCACGGTCATGTGATCGCGCCCTTTGGGGACCGCCGGGTTCGTAAAGACCAGGTTGCCCTGGCTGTGGCGGATGAGGCTCGCCTGGCAGACCGATTCGACGAGCGCCGGATCGTCGGTCGTCGGCTGCCACGTTTCGCCCCCATCTTTGCTGAGCGAGATGCCCCGGCAGGCCTTCCCCCGGTAGCTGCGGCTGTTGAGCATCAGCGTGCCATCCGTCAGTTCGACCACCGCGCACTCGTTCATGGCAAAGTCGGTCGAGCCGCCGCGCTGCCAGGTTTTGCCGTGGTCGTCGGAATAGATCACGTGCGAGCGGCCGGCGCTGTCCCAGCCCTGCTGGTCGTCTTGCGTCGCCTCGCCGACGCGATGGTCGCACGGAATGACGAGCCGACCCTTGTGCGGCCCGCGCGCGAGTTGAATGCCGTTGCCGGGGCCGGCGGCATACCAGTTCCAGGTTTTGTCTTTCACGTCGGCCGTGATGTCTTGCGGCTTGGCCCAGGTTTTTCCGTCGTCGCTAGAGGAAGTCATCAGCACGCGATCGTTGTCGCGGTTAAACGGCAGCCAGATGACGCCGGTATCTCGGTCCACCACCGGGCAGGGATTGCCGATGGTGACCTTTTCGTCCCCTCCTTCCTCGTAGATCAATTCGAGCGGCCCCCACGTTTTTCCGCCGTCGGTGCTCCGCTTTTGCACGAGATCCAAGTCGCCGTGGTCGCCGCGGCCCGTCTTTCGTCCCTCGCAAATGGCGAGCAGCGTCCCCTGGGGGGTGACGACGAGGGCCGGAATGCGAAACGTGTGATACCCCTCGCTGCCGGCGGTAAAGACGGCCGTCTCGACCAGATCGGCGGCAGCGGCAGTGCTGGCAACAGCGAACAGCAAGGCAAAGCAGAATGTTTTCATGGCGGGGAAGCTTGTGGTGGGAAGGGGAGGCAGCCCGCTTATAAGCCGAGCCGGCGACGGCTGTTAAGCTGGGTCTCGTCTATTCTGGCTGCCCGCGGCGGGCGGCGAAAGACGTGCGGCTCGTCAACCGGGGCAGGAACGGGAACCGAGCGAACGCGGCGGCCAATTTGCAGCGATTTGCGCATCAGCAGTTGCTCGGCCTGGGCGACCTCGGCAAAAAACTCGATCCGCCCGGCAATCTTGGCGGCGACGCACGCCCCGTTTTGCACGATCAGCGAGTTCTTGTGCATCGCGGGAATGCGGTTGCCCGGCGCCAAAATTCCGCTCAGGTTCAAGGGATCGGCAGCCGAGATCAATGTCCACTCGGTGCTGACGGTTTGCTGGTCGCGCAGGTTGCGGAGCTTGGCGACGGCCGTTTCCAAGGCGAACTGCTCGCCGCCGACGCGGGCAATGAACCGGCCCCCGCGCACTTCGCCCCGCAGCTCCATCCGCCGCAACACGCGAACCATCTCCCACCAGGGGGGCGCGCTCGCCTCGCGCGCCAGGAGGTCGCGAAAGAGCACGCCATACCGCGATAATAGCTGCCGGCACCAGCGATCGAGTTGCAATTCCCGCTCGGCCGGATCGACGCTGCCGGGAAAGAGCGACCAGCGGCCGATCGGAGAGCTCGCCCGGTGGACCTTCGTCTTCAGGTATTTGCGCATGCTGGCGGGGACGCGCTTTCCACCCCCGTCGATCGCCCGGACGGTGGCGAACGTGTCGGACGAGACGAGTCCCAGCGCGGCCAGCTCGCGCAGGGCTTCTTCCAATTGGGAAGGGAGCAGGCCGGTCAGCGACTTAAGATCTTGAAAGAAGAGCGCTCCTTTGCAGCGCAAAGCATTGAGCGCCTCTTGGGCGGCGCTGCCGGCACAGGCCGCCACGTCGATCCGTTCGGGGGCCAGCAGCCAGGGCAAATCCTCGCGCAGGGCGAGCGAAATCGGCATGTTGCGCGTGAGGGCGGCCATTCCCTTGCCCGCTTCTTCGTCGCGCTTCGGCGGGCGCAGGCGGCCCCAAACCAGCTCTCCCGCGAGGAACAGATGGTCGAGCGCTTGCGGATCGTACTGGGCCAGCCGCGGGGCGAGCACTTTGCTTTCCCACACGCCGGCCGGCAGCTCGAAGCCTTGCAACTGGGCAATCGCCTCGCGCAGGCCGAGTTCTCCCTGCCGCTGGCCGTCGCCCACCAGGTGATGGTGGGCCAGCAGGTATTGCCAATACGTTTCGGGCGGCACCGGCTCGATCCGCCGCCGCAAGCCGTCGAGCGTCAGCCGGTGAATGCGGGCCAACAGCCGCCGCTCGCACCACTCGACGTTCTGCCCCTTAACCTCTGCCTCCTGGCTCCGAAACCGGCCGCGCATGGCGATGCCCGAGCCTTCGAGCGATTCGAGCGCGGCGAACGCATGCGACTCGGCCAGGTGCAGCTTTTCGCCCAGTTCGGCGGCGGTGTGCGGACCCCGGCACTGGATCTGACCGCGGAGAATTTCGACCCAGCCGTCGGAGCCGGACCATTCTTTTTCGAGCGCCGGCGGCAGCGCTACCGGGGGCGAACAGGTCGTTTCGCGATAGACGGCCCGCACCAGGGGCCAGCGTTCGGCGGCAATCCAAAAGCGGGCCGAGTCGGCCAGCGTCACCACGCTCGCCCGCCCGGCGCGGGTGAGGGGCAACAGCCACTCGCTCCAAGGCTTCCCTTCGTCTTCCGGCAACACGACGAAGTTCATCAGCGCGTCGTGCAGTTCGTCGGCATCGCGCACCAGGGGCCACGCCTCTTCGGCTACCTGGGCGATCGCCAGCGGATCGAGCCGGGCCAAATCCTGCACTTCGTCGATGGCGAGCGACCGTCGCGTGTTGACGGCCCGCGTGCGGCGCTCTTCGAGCGGGGCATCGTCCAAAAAGGCATACGGGTTGGCGTTGAGCAACTGATGACTGAACGGCGACGGCTCGCGGGTTTCGATCGGCACCAGTTCGACGCGTCCCGCCTGGATGTCTTCCAGCAGCACGAGCCAGCGATCGACGTCCATCGCTTCCCGCAGGCAGTCTTGCATCGTCTGCCGGACGAGCGGGTGGCTCGGAATCACGACGTCGCCGTGGTGGTTCTCCAGGCAGCCGACCGTTTCGGGAAAGGTGGCGGCGAGCAGGTCTTGGCTGCGGAACTTTTGCAGGTAAGGGGGAACGCGCTTGCCATTTTGCATCCGCAGCACGGCGAGGGCCCGCGTGATGTTCCACCGCCAGCGGACCTGGAACATGGGAACGGCCAGGATCGCCTGCTCGAGCAAGTATTGGCCGTTGTTAGGCTGCAGCATCGAGAATAGGCTTTCGATTGGAAAGCTGTGCTGTGGGCTGAGCGAAAGAACCACGCCGTTGTCGTCGGCAGCCGCTTGCAGCTCGAAATCAAAACTGCGGCAAAAGCGCTTCCGCAGGGCGAGCCCCCAGGCCTTGTTGATCCGCGCCCCCAGCGGGGCGTGAATCACCAGTTGCATCCCTCCCGATTCGTCGAAAAATCGCTCGAACAGGATGCGATCGCAGGTGGGGACCATGCCGACCGCCGCTCGCTGGGCGGCGACGTAGCGCACCGCCTGCTCGGCCGCCAAGGCGTCGCAGCCGGTCTCGTGTTGCAGCCAGGCGACAGGGTCGGAGGCTAGGGGCTGGGGGCTGGGGGCTGGCGGCTGGAGGGAGGAGGGGAGCGCGGAGTGCGGAGCGGGGAGCGTGGAGTCA